>SHZG01000056.1 GCA_009692395.1 Methylococcales bacterium
TTGCGTCCTGACTTGCCAATCTGGTTACTTTTACAGAATGGACAGGTGATTTCTTGGTAGCAGCTCATAAGGTCTTTTAGGTAAGTGTGATTTTATTCTGCCCGTGATTTTAATCTATCATCACAGATTTAACCCACTACCCATTATTGATATTAAAAATGAAAAAATTCATAAATCTTTGAACATTTGTGCGTTATTACAAGACTATTTTAAAAATTCAAGTATTGCTTCAGCTAATTTTTTTTGTTCAGCCGAGCCTTTTTTAATTACTTCTTCAGTAATGTCTTTTGCTGCTTGTGCATCACCCATATCGATATAAGCTCTTGCCAAATCCAACTTTGTTTCCATTTCATCCATATCATTCAAATCAGGGGAATCGAAATTAGCACCCTGCTCATCTAATCCTGTTGCAGGCATATCAAAATCAAAATCAAAATCAAAATCGAAGTCGAAGTCGATCATATTGTTGGCAACACCTGAATTAATGGAGTCAAAGTCGTCTTTGTTGTCTACAGCTAGGACTTCTGCCATCACGTCAACAACGTCTGCTTTAACATTGTCTAACGCGAAGTCGTCAAAATCAAAGGAGTCAAAATCGTCTTTGTTGTCTACGGCTGGAGCTTCTGCCACGACTTCAACAATGTCTGCTTTAGCATGGTCTAGTGCCAAGTCGTCAAAATAAAAGGAGTCAAAATCGTCTTTGCTGTCTAGTGCTGGGGTTTCTGCCGTCACGTCAACAACGTCTGCTTTAACATTGTCTAACGCGAAGTCGTCAAAATCCAAGGAGTCAAAGTCGTCTTTGTTGTCTACGGCTGGGACTTCTGCCGTCACGTCAACAACGTCTGCTTTAACATGGTCTAACGCGAAGTCGTCAAACTCAAAGGAGTCAAAATCGTCTTTGCTGTCTAGTGCTGGGGGTTCTGCCGTCACGTCAACAACGTCTGCTTTGGTATCGTCTAGTGCGAAGTCGTCAAAATCTGACACATCGATTTTTGCTAAAGATACTTCAGAAACTACTGCGGTATTAGTTGTGTTACGTTCAGAAACTACTTTGCTAGTTGTCGGACTGACGTTGTTTTCAGTAGTAAGTAATGTGGAATCAGGGCAAATTTCGCTACCCATTTCCATCACCTTCTCCCAAAAATCAGTATTTCCTTTTTTGCCTTCTCCAGCTAATTGGCTAGCGTATGCTTCGAAAGCGTCCCTATTTTCGCTGGCATAAAAAATTTCTAACAGTTTCAAGTTGCATTCATCACGATCAGGCTGTTCTGTGATAGCATCCCGCATCAATTCTTCGGCTTGCTGATAACGCCCATAAGCTAAATAAACATCCGCCTCTGAAATTGGGTCAATATCATTCTGCTCGGTATCTATATCAAAACCATACCAATCGCCAAAATTACTTTGCCCTTGAATTTCGGGTGGATTAAATGACGTATCAAAGCTATCGCCTAGATTATCTTCAGTCACGACAGGTTGAGTACCTTTAAGCTCGACTTTAGTAGGAGTAGGAGATTTCCATCCTTCAATGGCACGCTTACGATTTCTCCACCAAAGCACCCCTAGTATAGATAATAAGCCCAATCCGCCACCACCAACTATCAAGTAGTAGGGGTCTAGTAATTCCATAAATACTGATTCATCTTGTGCAATTTCCGTAGGAACAGCAGGTTTTATCGCTTCAAGTAGTGCAACAGGCTTGACGACTTCCGCTGGAACAGCAGGTTTTATTGCTTCAAGTAGTATCGCTGGCTTTATTGCTTCAAGTTGCGCAACGGGTTGTATCAGTTCAAATGATGTTGGGGGCTTTATCTCTTGAAGTGGTATTGATGGCTTTGCCACTTCAATCGGTGCAACTGGTTTTACTGCTTCACTGGGTATAGCAGGGCTTGTTACTTCAGGAGCGAATAATTTAGCTTCATTTTTTTCTTTAGTGGCAAGTGCCTTTTTCGTTGCCTTTAATTGTTTCTCAAGCGTGGCTACTTTGTCCAATAAAGCCGTATCTGTTGACGATGTAGCCGTCTGTTTAGATGTTTCTGGTATTATTAATGGCGGCTCAGTAATTTTTTTTTGACTATTATCTACAGGAGCGACAGCTGGAATTTCTGGCTTTACTGTATTTGCTGGTGCTAGCACAGGCTCATTGACAATTTCTTGTTTAGCAACGACTGTGTTGGGAGATGGTAATGTTACGCCACTTTTCCACGCTTTTTTTTGCGAAGCATATTCGGCTACTGCTTGAGCAGGGGAGATGCTAGCGACTTCTTTTTTTTCAGGAATATGCAGTGTTTTTCCAGACATTAAGCCGAACACATTGTTTCTATAAAACGCATTAGGATTGGCTGCATAAATCGCTATTAGCATTTGTGCAACAGACACATTACGTTCTTTGCTAAACTTTGTCGCTACACTCCACAGTGTTTCCTTGTTTACAGGACGATAACTGCTACCGCCGCTGCTATGCGGAATATTGTCTTGCGGCGCACCTACTCCTATAATGGGTTGATTAACAGTGTTTGTGCTGGGTTGATTCACCACATTGGTCTTTGGCAAAAAAATATCGGTAACTGCTGATGGTTTACCAACAGCAACTGATGCTGTGGTAACTACTGGTGGTTTGCTAATAGCGACTGGGGCAACTGTGACTACAGGTGATTTATCGGCAGCAACTGGTGTAGCAGCAACCACAGGCGGTTTGCTAGTCGTTGCAACTGGGGCAACAACAGGCACGGGCGTTTTATAAGTTGAAGGTGGGTCAATAAGTACCGTATATTCACGATATAAACTGCCTTTTGGCCAACTCACTTCGACCAATAAATTCAAAAAAGGCTCTTTTAGGGCGTCTCTTGAGCTGACTTTAATAACCACCGCGCCTTTCGCATCAACTTCTGTTTTAAAGTTAATTTTTGATAGAAAGTAAGTCCACGGTACACCTGCCTCATCAAATTTAGTAGCAGGGGCTAAGCTAACTTTGATGTCTGCCGCGCTTTCACCAGTAGACAGGGTTAATGGAATTTCAGCATTTAGATTT
Source organism: Methylococcales bacterium (assembly GCA_009692395.1). Classification (GTDB taxonomy): domain Bacteria; phylum Pseudomonadota; class Gammaproteobacteria; order Methylococcales; family Methylomonadaceae; genus UBA4132. The sequence goes on from SHZG01000056.1 coordinate 3,032, forward strand.
TGATTCAGGGCTGAATGCAATTTAAAATCACCTATCCCTAACGGATACCCGACAACTGGGGTCAGTAACGATAATATCGCTAAAGTTTTAGTTAAATTGCGCACACCACTCTCCTGCACACGAGTTACCACAGTCTTATACCACCAACAGTAAAATATACAGACAAGCTTAGCCTAGATGTATTTTTTTACCAGCTCTTCTGCAATTTGCACGCTGTTTAGTGCCGCCCCTTTACGCACATTATCGCCAACTACCCATAAATCAATGCCTTGTGGATGCGATATATCTTCGCGAATACGCCCAACAAACACATGATCATTACCAGCGGATTCAGTCACAGCGGTCGGATAACTGCCATCGACACGCTCATCTATTACCGTTATACCTTCAGCTTGTTTAAGCAAGGCTTTAACGGCTTCGGCAGTTATTTTGTCACGCGTTTCTATGTGTACTGCTTCGGAATGACCATAAAACACAGGCACACGCACGGCGGTCGCATTCACTAACACGCTATCATCACCGAGAATTTTTTTAGTTTCCCACACCATTTTCATTTCTTCTTTCGTGTAACCGTTATCCATAAAGACATCAATTTGCGGTAACACATTAAAGGCAATTTGCTTGGGATAAACGCTAGGCACGATAGGCTGTAAGCTCAGTAAATTAGTGGTTTGTTTAACTAATTCTTCTATCGCTTCTTTGCCTGTCCCTGATACTGCTTGATAAGTACACACATTAATACGCGTGATACCGACTGCATCATAAATAGGTTTTAACGCCACTAACATTTGAATGGTTGAGCAATTAGGATTAGCGATAATGCCGCGATTTTTATAATCAGCGATTTTTTCTGGATTGACTTCGGGGACAATCAACGGAATGTCATCATCGTAGCGAAACTGTGAGGTATTATCAATGACAATACACCCTGCGGCGGCAGCAATAGGCGCGTAAATTTCTGAAATTGAAGCACCAGGCGAAAATAAACCAATCTGCGCTTTAGAAAAATCAAACGTTGCCAAATCTTCTACTTTTAACGACCCACCTTTAAATGGAATACGTTTGCCAACTGAATTACTGCTCGCTAAGGCATACACTTCGCCAACAGGAAAGTTACGTTCTTCTAAAATAGCCAGCATTGCTTCACCGACTGCGCCAGTCGCACCAACGACTGCCACGTTATACAGTTTTGTCACATTGTTCTCCATCTTGTTAATGTTTTAGCCGAGTATAGCAAATACTTTTGCAGTAATTTCATCGACACTACCAACGCCTTCGATAGAATCAAATTTAGCGGATTGTTCAGCAGCGGAATAATAACCAACTAACGGTTTAGTTTGTTCATGATAAACACTTAAACGATGACGCACGGTTTCTTCTTTGTCATCATCACGCAAAATCAATGCCTCGTCTGTGACATCATCAATGCCTTCGACTTTAGGCGGATTAAACAAGACATGATAAGTACGTCCTGAGTGTAAATGTACCCGTCTACCTGCCATACGTTTAACGATTTCTTCGTCAGCAACCACGATTTCAATGACGTTATCAATAATAACGCCCATTGCTTGCAACCCTTCTGCTTGGGCAATAGTGCGAGGAAAACCATCTAACAAAAAACCATTTTTACAATCGGCTTGTGTAATACGTTCTTTAATTAAGCCTAAAATAATATCGTCAGACACTAAACCACCTGCATCCATGACTTTTTTAGCTTCTATCCCTAATGGTGAGCCTTCACGCACCGCAGCACGCAACATATCACCTGTTGAGATTTGTGGAATAGCGTATTTTTCAGTAATAAACTGAGCTTGAGTGCCTTTGCCCGAACCAGGGCTGCCTAATAAAATGATTCGCATGAACTAACTCCGTTGTGTCGCTATGACTGTTGAATAGTTAAGATTGATAAGCCATAACGAAATTTATGACCAAATGGCGTATTGTGTAAAACACAGCCTATGTTATCTTTTTTGACATCCTACCCATCCTTAAAGGAAGGGGATTCCATAGTTTAGCCTTTCATGCCAGAAAGGGATATTTCTGAAAAATACCTTATTTCAACCTATCTGTACCTGCACAATCAGACAGAGAAAATACACAGCAACAATGTACCCAACAGGTGGATTTTAACACAAAAGGCTTAACTAAAGAAAATCAAAACCCCTATGTCCCCCACCTAATAGATTAGTGTCTTTACGGTATTTTTGGTAAAAATACGTTTTTCCTCTCTCCTTATCCAATTCACCTAAATTTTAGGAGATTTTTTAATGCGCGTTGAAGACATCATGACCACCAAAGTATTTACCGTCGAACAACACGATTTAATTGATCGGGTATTTTTCTTATTCACTATGAAAAAATTCGGCATTTACCTGTTGTTGAAAAAAGTAAAGTCATTGGTATTGTTTCCGACCGAGATTTGTACAAAGTCTTAGGGCCAAGAAATAATTCTAATGTGATTGAAGGCAACACAGAACTGCACGTTGTTTACAAAAAAGTACAAAATATCATGCACCGCGGTGTTATCACTATTCACCCAGATGCTTATGCCTCTGAAGCGGCAACCATGATGGTAAACAATAGAATTGGTGCATTGCCCGTGGTTGACAAGGACAATCATTTGCTAGGTATCATCTCTGCCACCGATATATTGCGTGTTTTTTCTAAAATTGAAAAAGCCAGTGAATCGCGCAGCAAACGTATTGAAAAAGGTACTGCTCATAAATAATACACAGCCCCTTCCTAGGGGCTTTTTTTTAACTCAAACATCACGCCTCATAAAGACATTAAAAAGTGACCTCAGTAGTTGCTTGGCAATCAACAACTTCTGACTTACTATAAAGATAAATTCTCACGTCACAAGTTGGATAACTACTTTACAATGAGTTCATTGATTAAATTTTTTCAAGAATCCTCTTCACTTTATGGCAGTAACGCCAATTTCATTGAAGACTTATATGAGCGTTTTTTAGAAGACCCTGAGTCTATTGAACCAAGTTGGCAAGCACACTTTAAAACCATTCATCAAGGCAGTCAGTACGAGATTCCACACAGTCCCGTTGTTGAACGTTTTGCGCAACTCGCCATAAAATCTGCCTTACAAGGATTTACTCAAGAGAGCGTGCAGAAACAATCTGCCGTTGCCCGCTTGATTAACCATTACCGTGTGCGTGGACATCAAATTGCCAACAATAACCCGTTAGGCACAACCGCCCTACCCCCGCCTGATCTCGATCCCAGTTATTATGGTCTTGCTGAACCTGATATGGATACTGTGTTTAATACAGGTACGTTATATGGCATAGAGAGACTACCGCTACGCGACATTATTGCCAGCTTGAAAGAAATTTACTGTGGCAGTATTGGCTCCGAATATATGCACATTGTGGATACAAAAATTCGCCGCTGGTTAATCTCTCGATTAGAAAGTTCTAAAACTAACTTAGTGATTGATGCTGAAAAAAAACGTTTAACACTCAAATTACTCACCGCTGCTGAAGGCATAGAAACCCACTTACAAAATAAATTTGTCGGACAAAAACGCTTTTCTTTAGAAGGTGGTGAAGCCTTAATTCCTGTATTGGATGAATTAATTCAATGCGCAGGGGCGCAAGGGGCTAAAGAATTGGTTATTGGCATGGCGCATCGTGGGCGTTTAAATGTACTGGTTAATATTTTAGGCAAAAGTCCAGCCAGTTTATTTGATGAATTTGCAGGTAAATCCAAACCGTCAGCGGGCGAGGGTTCAGGTGATGTTAAATATCACATGGGCTTTTCGTCAGATGTTGGCACAGAAGGTGGTGCGGTACATTTAACACTGGCATTTAATCCTTCCCATTTAGAAATTATTAATCCTGTGGTTGAAGGCTCAGTTAAAGCCCGTCAAGATCGCTCAGGTGATGATGGCAAAGCGACCATTATTCCAATATTAATTCATGGTGATGCGGCTTTTTCAGGGCAAGGTATCGTCATGGAAACCCTCAATATGTCACAAACGCGCGCATTTTCTACAGGCGGCACAGTGCATATTGTGATTAACAATCAAATTGGTTTTACCACCAGTGATCCGCGCGATGCCCGTTCTACGCTCTACTGCACCGACATTGCCAGCATGATTCACGCACCTGTGTTTCACGTCAACGGTGATGACCCAGAAGCGGTATTATTTGTGACTAGACTCGCGCTTGATTTTCGGATGCTGTTTCAAAAAGATGTGGTTATCGATCTTATTTGTTATCGCCGTTTAGGGCATAACGAAGCGGACGAACCTGCCACTACCCAGCCGTTGATGTACAAAAAAATTCGTACTCACAAAACCACACTCAAACTGTATGCAGAAAAGCTGATTAGCGAAGGCGTAATTACGCCAGAACAGTCCGTCGCAATGGAACAGGATTACCAAAAGTTACTAGAAGCAGGTGAAGTGGTTTCCAGACCTGTTTTATCAAACGATAATTATCCATACCGTAATCAATGGAATGAATTTCTCAATCAAAGCTGGAACACGCCCTGTGATACCGCCATTACGATGAAACAGTTACGTTTTTATAATGACCGTATGCAGCAGCTTCCCGTCGGCTTTGAATTACACCCGCGTGTTGCTAAAGTCATGGAAAACCGCCGTAAAATGGCAGCAGGTGCAATGCCCTTAGATTGGGGGTTTGCGGAAAATTTAGCTTATGGCTCGTTAGCAGCTGAAAAACATAATATTCGCCTTACAGGGCAAGACGTAGGACGTGGAACATTTGTTCACCGTCACGCCGTATTACATAATCAAATCCATAACAACACCTACACACCCATAGAAAATATGGCTGAAGACCAAGGCAATGTACAAATTTTTGATTCGCTACTGTCGGAAGCAGGTGTACTAGGCTTTGAATACGGTTACAGCACCACCACACCGAACACCTTAGTGATATGGGAAGCGCAATTTGGTGATTTTGCCAATGGGGCGCAAGTCGTTATTGACCAATTTATCAGTTCTGGCGAAACCAAATGGGGACGGTTATGCGGCTTAGTCATGTTACTGCCACATGGTTTTGAAGGGCAAGGCCCTGAACATTCCTCGGCACGATTAGAACGTTATCTACAACTGTGTGCTGAACACAATATGCAGGTATGTAACCCGACAACCCCCGCACAAATTTTCCATTTATTGCGTCGGCAAATGATTCGTCCGTATCGAAAACCATTGATTGTGATGAGTCCTAAAAGTTTATTACGCCACAAATTAGCAACTTCCAGCTTGGAAGACCTAACAACAGGACAATTTCAGTCTGTTATCGGTGAGCAAGACGACATCCATCCTAAAAAAGTAACGCGGCTAATACTCTGCACAGGCAAGGTCTATTACGATTTACTCGAAGCCCGTCGCGAAGACAATCTTAAGCACGTCGCTATTGTCCGTCTTGAACAAATATATCCCTTTCCTAGTGACTTATTCAAAGCAGAAATAGCCAAATACACGCATTTAAAAGAATTTGTCTGGTGTCAGGAAGAACCTAAAAATCAAGGGGTTTGGTATAATTCCAATCACCACTTTGTTGATAGCTTAAACTCGCACATCCGTGTTACTTACGCTGGACGCGATGCCTCTGCCGCGCCTGCGGTAGGTAAATTTCACATCCATATTGAACAACAAAAAGCCGTCGTTCACGACGCGCTATACGGCAAACTTTCAGGAAAATAATATGAGCATCGAAGTCCTAGTACCCGCACTACCCGAATCCGTTGCCGATGCAACACTGATTACTTGGCATAAACAAGCGGGCGATATGGTCAATAAAAACGACAGCCTCGTTGATTTAGAAACCGATAAAGTCACCCTCGAAGTGACTGCGACACACGCGGGCATATTGACTAAAATACTCAAAGAATCGGGTTCGATAGTCGTTGGCGGTGAATTACTTGCCTTAATAGAAGAAGGTGGCGAACAAACCCAGCAAGCATCGACCGCGCGACAAACCACCGAAGCCCCAGTTGAACACGCTAAAGAATCGAGTATTCCGCTCAGCCCGTCAGTACGCCGTTTGGTTAATGAAAATACCCTAAACCCTGCGGAAATTATAGGCACAGGTAAAAGCGGTCGTCTCACTAAAGAAGATATTATCGGACACCTAAGCAAACAAACACCTGAAAAAACAGCCACTGTCACGCCACCACCCGTAGAACCACCCCAAGCCGAAACGTTCAAACACAACGAACTCACCCTGCCAGCCGCCAGTTTACGCCCTGAACAGCGCGTTCCTATGACGCGTTTAAGAGCAAAAATCGCCGAACGCTTGTTACAAGCGCAACAAAATGCGGCAATGCTCACTACATTTAATGAAGTCAATATGCAGGCGGTTATTGATTTGCGTAATCAATACAAAGCCCGCTTTGAACAAAAACATGAAGTAAAACTGGGCTTTATGTCATTTTTTGTTAAAGCCTCTATTGAAGCACTCAAAAAATTCCCAGCCGTCAATGCCTCTATTGATGAAACCGATGTTATTTATCATGGCTACTACGATTTAGGGATTGCCGTTAGCACCCCAAAAGGCTTAATCGTTCCCGTGTTGCGTGATGCTGACCAACTGGATTTTGCAGGTATCGAAAAAAGTATCAGTGATTACGGCACAAAAGCCCGCAATAACAGCCTAACTTACGAGGATTTAAAAGGCGGCACATTTACCATTACCAATGGCGGCGTATTTGGCTCAATGCTATCCACACCCATACTGAATCCACCACAATGCGCCATCTTAGGAATGCACGCCATTAAAGAACGCGCCGTCGTTGAAAATGGTCAAATTGTCATTCGCCCCATTATGTATCTTGCTCTTTCTTATGACCATCGCTTAGTCGATGGTCGCGAAGCCGTACAGTTTCTAGTCACCATCAAAGAATGCCTAGAATCTCCCGCTCACTTACTGCTGAATATTTAAGACTATGACAAACACACCAACACATTACGACGTTATCGTCATCGGTGCAGGGCCAGCGGGTTACACCGCTGCTCTGCGTTGTGCGCAACTCGGCTTAAAAACCGCCTGTATTGATAATTGGCTAGATAAAGACGGTCAAAGTGGACTAGGTGGATTTTTTCTCAACGCAGGTTGTCTTGCTTCGTTAGCCTTGCTGGAATCGGCTAAAATTTACCACACCCTAACCCACGATTTAAAAACACACGGCATCTCCGCACAAGCAATTACCCTCGATGTGCCGCAAATGATTCAACGCAAAGATGATATTATTCAAGCACTCAGACTGAATCTTGCTGAAGCCTTTGCTTATCATCACATTGACCGTTATCCTGCCAAAGGTAAGCTGCTCAATAATCGTCAAGTCGAAGCTACCTTTGTTGGTGACTCAAATCGCTCACCTGTCATACTAGAAGGCAAGCACATTATTCTAGCGACCAGCTCATCGCCTGTTAAATTACGCTGCGCCCCAATAGATAACGAATTTATTATGGATTCAGTTGCTGCATTAAGCCTCACCTGTGTCCCCAAAAAATTAGCCATTATTGGTGCAGGTGTTGTCGGATTGGAATTAGCGGCTATCTGGAGTCGCCTTGGTGCAGAAGTCATCTTATTAGATGCACAAGAAAAATTTTTATCCATACTCGACGAACAAATCGCCGCCGAAGCCTACCAAATCTACAGCACGCAAGGCTTAGACATACGCATGGGTGCGCGAGTCACAGCAACTAAAAAAGACCATAAAAAAGTCAATATTGACTACCAAGATCAAGACGGTACACACACCCTGCGCGTTGATAAACTCATTGTCGCCTCAGGTAAAGCACCCAATACCGAAAACATAGCTGACTCTAATGCTGACTTACTACTGGATGAAAATGGCTACGTTCACGTCAATGCAAACTGCCGAACTAATTTGCCCAATGTCTATGCTATCGGAGACTTATCCTTACTTGGCCCTATGTTGGCACATAAAGGCATAGAGGAAGGTGTCTTTGTCGCCGAACAAATTGCGGGTACACACCCCCCCATTGACTACGGTATTTTACCCAGCGTTATTTATACCGATCCTGAAATTGCGTGGGTGGGTCAAACTGAACAGGCGTTACACGCAATGGGCAAAGCCATCAAAGTGAGTGTTATTCCGCTAAAAACTAACGCCCGCGCTCAAGCCACAGGCAAAACCGACGGCTTAGTTAAAATCATTGCCCATGCTGACACCGATGCTTTATTAGGTGTTCACATCATCGGCGCACACGCCTCTGAACTCATCACGGAAGCCGTATTAGCAATGGGATTTTCTGCTAGCAGCGAAGACCTAGCCAGCACCATACACGCCCACCCTGCGCTGTCTGAAGCCCTGCATGAAGCAGCACTCGGACTTAAAAACAAATCAATGTATGCAGTGTTAAGTAAATAACTGATGTTACGCATAGAAAAGAATAGTCCACGAAAAGCACGAAAGGCACAAAAAATCAAAGCTAATAATGTGTTTTGTCCACGCGCTAAGTCATACACATTATGATTTTTTGGTAGTGGATTAAATCTGTGATGATAGATTAAAATCACGGGCAGAATAAAATCACACTTACCTAAAAGACCTTATGAGCTGCTACCAAGAAATCACCTGTCCATTCTGTAAAAGTAACCAGATTGGCAAGGTCAGGACGCAATGCAACGGGAGAGCCCCGTTACCGTTGTCGAAACCCGTTGTGCATGACAAAAACCTTTATGCTGAGCTACCGATACCGCGCTTGTGAAGTAGGTATAGCCAAAGCAAAATAAAATGATTTAAAATAGCTGAGAGAACAGTGTATCAGTGGAGCAGTTTTTCTTTCTTCTAAGTGCTTTAGCTTGCGCCCATTTGTGTTCAATAGGATTTAAGTCAGGTGAATAAGGCGGCAAGAATTCCA
>SHZG01000057.1 GCA_009692395.1 Methylococcales bacterium
CTTTCGGACATGGATCAAACGACTCAATCGCAAGACCATTTGCTTCTCAAAACTAGAGTTGATGCACGACACCGTCATCGGTTTGCTTATCAACAAGGTCGAATTCGGGCGCGATATTTATTCATCATTACAGATTTAACCCACTACCCAGCAATTAATGCCGATGATTGCCATAGCAATCCAAAGCCAATTTTAAGCAATGTCTGGGTGACATTAATCGCTGCACCGACATAACTGGCGCGGGCTTTTAATTTTCGCTCCTGTTCGATTTCGCTGAGTTCAGTCATTACGCGCCTACTTCCAGCAGAATAATGTATTCATAATCGTCAGTCGCCGTTGTTTCCAGCACTTTATGCCTATTAATACGACACCACGCGGGAATATCTTGCATCACACCTGAGTCAGTGCAAATCACTTCTAACTGGTCGCCAACTTGTAATTGTTTAACTTTATCTTGGGTACGAATAACGGGGAGCGGACATAATAGCCGCCGTGCATTGAGGGTTTCTTTAATCATAGTGAGTGGGTGCGCTAAAAAGTAAGCCGCATTCTAACGCACCCACGAGGAAAATGTGCCATAAAAACCGCGTCACTCAACACATCGTTTAGAGTGTATTATTTTTGCAGGAGTTGTAATTGGTATTCAGCCTGCATACGGTATTTTTCTTGTGCATATTCCGCTTGAAGGCGTGCAGTTTCTGCTTGTTGATTAACTTTTGCTTGAGTATATTCACCCTGTTTACGGTATTGGTACTGTTGTGGCGATTCTCTACTTTCGTGCTGATTTTCATGCCGCTCATATCTATCATAATCACGCGAATTCCGATTGGATTGCGGTCTGTAGTTATCAAAACTGCCACCATAGCCTGAGTAACCAGATGGATTGGCGTTTGACCGATAGCCATCATCCCAACACCATGCAGCAGTAGGTAATAATAACGCGCTGAATAACAATAAACCTGTAATCCGAGAATGCGTGTTCATAAATAATGTCCTTGAAAAAATTTAACAGCAGGTTGAGTTGAGTGCCAATTTTACTGGTGAGGCATCCTATAACATTAAGACTGAATAGAGGCTGAATAAGAAAGAAGCCGCTGATGGTCTTAAAAAACGACTTAATAATTAATACACTAAGTTGTTAATTTTTGTTCAGTAGCATAGTATTATCAGCATGATTTTCTCACTCCGCCCGTTTGTTGTGATTGTTCTGGTACTGTTGCAATGTATTGCACCTTTAGTACACGCGCATACTAGCGAGCATTTTTCGGCACACGGTGTGCATATTCCAGGTCTTGAAGGCTATGGGCATTTAGACTCAGTTGCACTTGATACAATACCTTCTGCTACTGCTGTGCCGTGCAGTGTGTCATCAGTTTGTGGTGATAGTGAAGGTCAAGTTGTTGGTATTGATACAGGTTTAGTCGAGATATTGCAATACCGATGCAGCAATTGCACAAAATCATTGCTGATTTGGATGATGACGCTTGTTTAGCACCACCCCATGCGGTATTTAAACCCTGTCTTTTTAGCGTTACTATTACGCCACACAGTCCGACCATATCATTAGCTAGTCAGTTAGCAAATGTTGCTCATTCTGCACGCGCCCCACCTGTATACAGTTAGTTCCCTTCACTATTAAAATTAGCGTTGCGATTGTCGCGCTATTTATTTTTACTCATACACAATGAGCCTTATTTATGTTTGCTTTAAATCTTGTTATCAGGTATTTGTTCGCCTTTTTGCTGACTACCTCGTTAAGTTTTGCCGAATCGACTCCGATAGTCGCTCACGAAGACCCAATTGAAATTGATGAATCGTTGACCTTATCTCAAGTCATTGATTTAACACTAGAAAAATTCCCCGAGTTGGCGTGGCTTAAGTCGTTAGAAGACGAAGCTGCCGCAATTGCGCTACGCAGTAAAAGTTGGACAGCAGGCGCATCACAAGCCAATTATAGCTTTCAAGAAGCAGCGACGGGTGCTAATGGCGGTAAGCTGCACTATATTACTGCGGGCGTACAAGTTCCGTTATGGAATGTCGGTCAGCGTGATGCTGAACAAGCGGTTGGCGAACAAGCGGAGTCCAGCGCGAAAACTCAAACCATTGCTACTAAATTGCGGGTCGCAGGCTTAGTGAGAAATGCCTTATGGGATATAGATTTACAAAAAATTCGCTATGAGCAAGCGCAAGCAGAAATTAAGGTATATGAAGAGTTACATGAAAAAATTGGACGACGGGTTGAATTAGGCGATTCGCCGCGTTCGGATGTGTTGTTAGCGGAAACAGAGTTGTTACAAAGACGCTCTACCTTGATTCAAGCGGAGGCAGAATTAATGCACGCGCGTAAACGTTATGCCAGCATCACGCAAATCACTAAAGTCCCCAAGGATTATCATGAAAAGCTGGTCGATTTAAAAGAAAGCGAGCAGAATCATCCCGCGTTAGTCGCCATTAATAGCCAGCAAACGCGTAAACAAGCGGAACTGGATGCGCTGAGAGCCGTCGGTTCTGGGCAAACCAATGTTTTGGCAGGTGTTACTGGCGATATGGGCGACACTGCCAGTAATCATACTGCCAGTTTTCACATCGGTGTCATTGTGCCTTTTGGTGGTAGTGATCATCTTGCGCCACAGCTTGCGGCTATCAATGTTGAATTAAATAAAATAATGTCTGAGCGTGAACAATTGTTTCGTGATTTACAACACGCCCATCATGAAGCAGAACATAATTTAGAGGTTAATCACGCTGAATTGGTGAATGCGAATGCGTTAAAAACGGCGACAGAAAAGCTGTTAAACATGAGTAAAACTGCCTATTCAGTGGGTGAAATTGATTTAATAGATTTGATAAAAATTGGCGATAAAGCACAGCAAGCGATTTTAAATGTCAAAGAAAAAGAGGTAATGTTAGAACGTGATATTGCTCTGTATAACCAAGCAGTAGGGGTGATGCCATGAGTATGAAATTTAGACATGACTGCCAGTCCTTCATAGGACTGGCAGTCATTACACGAACATCGCTATTGCTAATTGCATTGGGTTTTTCGTTCTACACCACCGCACACGCCGAAAACAGCGTAAAAATCTCCGAACAAAATTTCAGTAATCTAGGTGTTACCCTAGGAAAACCACAAGCAGCAACACAAATCCCCTTATTAACCGCACCCGCTAAAGTAGTTGTTCCCCCCGAACATGAATATATCGTCAGTGCTTCACAAGCAGGACTTATCACTAAACTGAACGCCGCTATCGGTGATACGGTGAAAACAGGCGAGGTGTTAGTTGAACTCAATAGCCCAGACTTATTATCCATGCAACGATTGTATCTTAAAGCCCTAAGTGAATTGCAACAGGGTTTGTTTTTATATCAGCGTGATAAAAAACTGGTGCAAGAAGGTGTAATTGCTGAACGGCGTTGGCAAGAAACGCAAGCGCAATATCAAGCGTTTCTGTCTGAAGCCAGTGAACATAAACAATTATTACAAAGCGCGGGCATGACTAATGCTGAAATTGCACAGTTAAACAAAACGCATCAATTATCTAGCCAACTGAGTTTGCGCGCACCGATTACAGGCGTGATTATGGAGCGCGTGGCGGTAGCAGGTGAACGTATTGATGGCTTAGCTCCGATTTATCGCCTCGCTAATTTAGACGAACTATGGCTGGAAATTAATATTCCACAAGAACGTATCGCCAGTTTGAAAGTCGGCGATTCCGTGCAGATTGAAAACACGGATATAACTGCCAAAATCAGTTTATTAGGGCAAAGTGTTAATTCGGAAAATCAAACGGTGTTAGCCAGAGCGATTATTAAAGGCAAGCCATCAACCATAAGAGCAGGGCAACACCTGAATATTCAAATTATTCAAGCCAGCGACACGCCGCTATTTAAAGTTCTCAATACCGCCATCGCGCAAAATGAAGGTAAGTCGTTTGTGTTTGTACATAACAAAGACGGTTTTGCCGTTACGTCTATTACCGTGATTGGCAAGCAAGGCGAAGAGTCAATTATCAGCGGCGAATTATCAGCGAATGATGAAATTGCTATTCAAGGCGCGGTGGCGTTAAAAGCCAACTGGTTGGGTTTAGGGAGTGCTGAATAATGGCGGCTCTGATTCGTTTCGCACTCAGTCAGCGGCTGTTAATGATGATAGCCGTGTTGTTGTTGGCAGGTGGCGGCTATTATTCGTTTAAAAATATTCCCATTGATGCCTTTCCTGAAGTATCACCCACGCAAGTAAAAATCATCGTTAAAGCCGCTGGTATGACTCCTGAAGAAGTGGAAGCGCGTATCACCGCGCCCATTGAAGTGGAGTTATTGGGCATACCGCATCAAACCATGTTGCGCTCGGTGGCTAAATACGCCTTAACTGATATTACCGTCGATTTTCAAGAAGGCACGGATATATTCTGGGCGCGGCAACAAATCGCTGAACGTTTGAATACCTTATGGGGCAACTTACCCGCAGGTGTTGAAGGGGGTATTGCGCCGATGACCACACCACTGGGCGAGATGTTCATGTTCTCCGTTGAGGGCGGCGGTTTGGATTTAATGGAACGGCGTAGCTTATTGGATTGGGTGATACGCCCCGCCCTGTGCACGGTTGCAGGCGTTGCTGATGTCAATTCCTTGGGCGGTTTGGTGCGTAGTTTTGAAATTATTCCTGATAATACGCGCTTATCAGCGCGGGGTATCAGTCTCGATAAACTGCAACAAGCCATTCAAAGCAATAACCGTAATGACGGGGCAGGGCGGTTGACTGACGGCGAAGAAGCCTTAATCGTACGCGCGGAAGGACGCATTAAAAACCTAGACGATGTGAAAAACATTGTAGTGGATAATAAAAACGGTATTTCTATCACCGTTGCCGATATTAGTGAGGTCAAAATCGGCGCGATAACCCGTTATGGCGCGGTCAGTAAAAACGGGCAGGGTGAAGCGGTGACAGGTTTGGTGTTGAGTTTACGCGGTGCCAATGCCCGACAAACGATTACAGGGATTGAAGCCAAGATCGCCGAAATCAGTAAAGGTTTCCCCAAAGGTGTGGAAGCGAAAGTCTTTTACAATCGCGGTGATTTAGTCGATAAAGCCGTAGACACCGTGTTACACGCGCTATTAGAAGCGATAGTTTTAGTGGTCGTGTTATTAATTTTATTTTTGGGTAATTTACGCGCCGCGTTAGTGGTGGCGTTAGCGTTACCGCTGGCGGCGTTGTTCACTTTTATTCTGATGAAGCAAATGGATATGTCTGCCAATCTAATGAGTTTGGGCGGCTTAGCGATTGCCATTGGTATGCTGGTTGATGCTGCCGTGGTGGTCGTTGAAAATCTTATCAACCATTTAGCTGAGACTAAAACCGCAAAACGCTTACCACGCTTACACATTATTTATCGCGCGACTGCTGAAGTAGCAGGATCAGTGACCGCAGGGATTTTAATCATCATCATCGTGTTTTTGCCGTTGCTTACATTACAAGGCTTGGAAGGTAAATTATTCACGCCTGTCGCATTAACAATCGTCTTCGCGCTCAGTGGTTCATTAATATTATCGCTGACCGTCATTCCCGTGATTGCCTCCTACTTATTAAAAGAAGTGTCACATGAAGAACCGTGGCTACCGCGCCAACTGCAAAAACTCTATCAACCGAGTTTGTTATGGTGTCTCAAGAATAGCAAAGTCGTGTTCACGGGCGCGGCGGTATTGTTGATTGTGACAGGGTTTGTGTTCACCCAAATCGGTAGCACCTTTATGCCGACGATGGACGAAGGCGATATTATTTTGCAGTTAGAAAAATTGCCGTCCATCACGCTGGAAAAATCGGTGGACTTAGACGGGCAGGTACAAAAAAATCTACTGAAAAATGTCCCTGAAATTGCCACCATTGTATCGCGCGTGGGTTCAGATGAATTGGGTTTAGACCCAATGGGTTTAAACGAAACCGATACCTTTTTAGTATTAAAACCTAAAGATCAGTGGCGGATGCACAGCAAAGAAGAACTCATCGAAGAAATTCGCAAAGTCATGGCACAAACCCCTGGGATTGCCTTTGGTTTTACCCAGCCCATTGAAATGCGGGTGTCAGAAATGTTGACGGGGACACGTGGTGACGTAGCGATTAAATTATTCGGTGCTGACCTTGCGATACTCAATGAAAAAGCTAATGAAATCGCTGACATTCTAAAACACATCACAGGTTCAACGGATGTATTTGCCAAACAAAATGGCGGAATGCAGTTTTTGCAACTCACTATCGACACACTGGCTGCGGGGCGTTTGGGTTTAGATGTTGACAGTATTGAAACCCTGTTACGCGCCCAGATTGAAGGTTTAAATTTAGGCGTGGTGCAAGAAGGCATCAAACGCACACCGATTATGTTACGTGGGGCTAGCAACACCGCAAACTTTGATAATCTACAAATAACGCTACCGAATGGTGGTCATGTGCCTGTTACGGCAATTGCCAAAATTGAAAAAGTCGAAGGTGTGGTGTCGATTGATAGAGAAAAAGGACAGCGTTTTGTGGTAGTGCGTAGTAATGTTGAAGGGCGCGATTTAGTCAGTTTTGTGGAAGAAGCCCGCAAAGCGGTCGAAGAAAAAGTCAAACTACCCACAGGTTACACCGTGGAATTCGGCGGACAATTTGAAAACCAACAACGCGCGGCGGCAACCTTAACGCTGGTTGTGCCGATAGCCTTAGGGTTAATTTTCTTATTACTGTTTTCGACTTTTGGCTCAGTGCGGCAAGCGGTGTTGGTGTTATCCAATATCCCGTTGGCAATGGTTGGCGGGGTATTTGCGTTATGGCTATCGGGGGAATATTTATCCGTGCCTGCGTCATTGGGTTTTATCGCACTGTTCGGGATTGCGGTGTTAAATGGCGTGGTGATGGTGAATTATTTTAATCAACTCAAAGCAATGGGTATGGATATTGTGAAAGTGGTTACGCTGGGTTCTTCACGGCGATTACGTCCCGTGTTAATGACTGCCAGTATCGCCGCGTTTGGTTTGATTCCCTTATTATTTGCCACGGGCCCAGGTTCGGAAATTCAACGCCCATTAGCCATAGTGGTTATCGGCGGCTTGGTATCATCGACATTTCTGACGCTATTTTTACTGCCGATTTTGTTTAAATTATTTGGCTTACCAAAAGAGCAAACGGTATGAAACATGACAAAGAATATCTAGTAACTATTAACGTGCCACCCAGTCTCGAAGAGCCGCTGGTTGATGCGTTACTGACCTTAGAAGAGGAATTGGGTTTTAGTAGTTTCGCCGTTAACGCCCATCATCATGAAAATAAAGGCTTGTCCTTAGCTGAACAAGTGACAGGTCGGCAAAAACAACTACGCTTTCAAATGTATATTGATGAAAACGATTTGGAGGCGTTAGTTGACAAATTAAAACAAGAGTTTTCAGGATCAGGCATTCAGTATTGGGTGTTACCTGTGCTTACTAGCGGGGTGATTTAAGTCTTGCGGGAGTGCAAACTTAGGTTTGCACTCCTTTTTGTTCTGAAGTAATTGCAATTAGCGGCAATGTTTAGCAAATCACTATTTCTCTAGTCCAATAAAATCCCAAACTTTATGGGAAACAGTGGCTTCGCTATGTTCTGGAACAGGCGGACCATTGGGGTAGTTAAGTTCATAAACGCGAGCGGCATCTTTTGCTAAATCAGTCATACCAAGATTAACGTAGGCTTCCTTCATCACTTGTAAGGCATAGGGTACAGCGGGCGTACCTTGATAGTGTTCAACCACATCCGATGCTCTACTTGCTGCTGCCACATAAGCCTTACGGCTCATGTAATAACGGGCAATATGAACTTCGTGCATCGCTAAGTTGTTATTCAATGCAATCATCCGTAGCTTGGCATCAGCAACGTAGCGGCTATTAGGAAACCGAGTGATTAACTCTTTAAAATTATTGTAAGCAATTTGTGCTTTGTTTTGATCACGTTGTGCGGTATCAGTCGGTAGAAAACGATCCACAAAACCGATGTCACGATTGTAATTAGCCAAACCTTTTAAATACAGTGCGTAATCCACACCCACACTACGCGGATTCATTTTGATAAAGCGATCAGCGGTAGCCACGGCTTCTTCATGCTTGCCTGCTTTATAATAAGCGTAGGCTAAATCCAGTTCAGTTTGTGCTGAACCATCACCAAACGGATAACGTGTTTCAATGGTTTCATAGAGTTTGACGGCTTTTTCATAACTGCCTGCATCAACAGCAGTCTTCGCTTCGCTACGAAACTGCTGTACATCCCAGCCGACGTAATCATCCTCAGTAGAATCAGAGTCGCCTGAAAACATATTGCCCAAACCACTCAATGCTCCGCAGCCTGAAAGCGCAAGACTTAAACAGCCAATAAATAAAATTTTTATTAAAATTAATCGCATAATACTCATGACACGTTGTAACATTAGAAGTTTTCTCGCCGAATAAATGGCTGTTTATCGTGTGAGTATAACTTAACTATGGGTTATTCAGAAGACTTGTTATGACAAAATTAATGGAAGAAGTACCTTACGAAATGGCAGGAATGCGCTTAGATCAAGTGCTTGCAGAGCTATTTGCCGATTATTCACGCAGTAAATTACAAACATGGGTTAAAGCAGGACGTGTCCAAGTCAATGGTGTCCCGCTGAAGGTTAGGGATAAAGTAGACGGCGGTGAAATTATTACGCTGGATGCAGAAGCCGAAGTGGTTATTCATGCTGAACCTGAAAAGATTCCGTTAGATATTGTGTTTGAGGATGAAAGTTTGCTCATCGTTTTCAAACCAGCGGGTTTAGTAGTGCATCCTGCGGTGGGCAATTGGAACGGCACGTTAATGAATGCGTTGCTCAATCATGATGCTAATCTGGAAACCTTGCCCAGAGCGGGGATTATTCACCGTCTTGATAAAGACACCAGCGGCTTATTAATGATTGCCAAAACCTTGCAAGCGCATAATAGCCTGACGCAACAATTGCAAGAACGGACGATTACCCGCGAATATTTGGCGATTAGCCGTGGGCGTATGACCGCAGGCGGAACAATTGATGAACCTATCGGACGACATCCGCAGGATAGATTGCGTTATGTGGTTCGCGACGGAGGCAAAGAAGCTGTCACGCATTACCGCGTGGTGCATCGTTTTACCCGTCATACGCTAGTTCGGGTTAAATTAGAAACAGGACGTACACATCAAATTCGTGTTCACATGGCGTATATTCGTTTTCCGTTGTTGGGTGATCCGATGTACGGCGGCCGTTTTCAAATGCCACCGAATTGCAGTGAAATGCTGGAAAAAGAATTACGCAGTTTTAAACGCCAAGCCTTACACGCGGAAAAACTCGGTTTGCTCCATCCTGTCACGGGTGAATATATGGAATGGGTACAACCCATGCCTGATGATATGGTGCGCTTACTCGCCGCCTTGGCTGACAATGAACCACAATAAGCACTGGATTACCCCTGATTGGCCCGCGCCTGCCAATATTCACGCTGCCACCACTTTACGCACAGGTGGCGTGAGTGTCGCGCCTTACGACAGCCTTAATCCTGCGACTCATGTCGGTGATGATGCGGCGTGTGTGCGTGAAAATCGGCAGCGCATTAAAACCATGCTGGCGTTACTTAGCGAACCCGTGTGGCTAGATCAAATACACAGTAATCTTGTGATTAACGCAGGGCAAACTACCACACTGCAACAAGCCGATGCCAGTGTTAGCAATCAAGCGGGCGTGGTGTGTGCCGTGATGACCGCTGATTGTTTACCGCTATTAATCTGCTCTACCGATGGCAAGCAAATCGCCGCCATTCATGCAGGCTGGAAAGGCTTATTGGCGGGTATTATCACTAATACCGTCAACGCCTTAGCGACCACTGATGTATTAGTCTGGCTAGGCCCTGCTATTGGTGCGACGTGTTTTGAAGTCGGTGAAGAAGTGCGTGAAGTGTTTGTGGCAAAGTCTGCCGAGTTTGCTTCCGCCTTTACACAAGCTAGCGATAACAAATATTTAGCCGATATTTACCAACTGTCGCGGATTGAATTAGCGACACTGAGTATTCATGCTGTTTATGGTGGTGATTTTTGTACTGTCACCGACCAAGCGCGTTTTTATTCCTATCGTCGCGACACCCAAACAGGACGGTTAGCAACACTTATTTGGAGAACATAAGGACTGTGCATTTACTGATTTATATTATTATTTTTACCGCTGTCGGTGGTGTATTAAGCGTATTGGCGGCTGGTATTTTTTTATTGCTACCCGATGCGCAACGCAACGCAGTATTACCGCACGGCATTAGTTTTTCGATTGGCGCGTTATTAGCGGTAGCCTTTTGGGGCTTGATTCCCGAAGCCTTTGAAGCGGTGAAATCTGAACAATTGCAAACACTGTCTGGCACGATTTTAGTCGGCATACTGGGTTTTTTCGTACTGGAAAAATTATTGATATGGCGGCATTGCCATTTTGGCGATTGCGCGGCTTACGATGATGACGAACATGGACACGGGCATCATCACGGAGTCAGAAAATCCGCAGGCGCGTTAATCATTATCGGCGATGGTATTCATAATTTTGTTGATGGTGTACTCATCGGCGCGGCATTTTTAACTGATGTGCAGTTAGGTATTGTTACTAGCTTAGCTGTTGCTGCGCATGAAATTCCGCAAGAAGTCGGAGATTTTGCGATTTTATTAGAAAGCGGTTATAGCAAAGGTAAAGCCCTGTGTTACAATATCCTAGCCAGTTTAACCACCGTCATCGGCGGCGTATTAGCCTATTTTAGCTTGGCAGATTTACATGATAACTTGCCGTATTTTCTGGCATTAGCGGCTTCTAGTTTTATTTATATTGCCGTTGCCGATTTAATTCCATCGCTGCATAAAAAAACCGACACTAAAACATCGTTACAGCAAATTGCTTTGATTACCGCAGGCGTGTTGTTAATTTGCACCCTACATGACATTGCTCACCATGTAGACGTGAGGTGATGTATTAGGTTATTAATTGAAATGCTTATACCTCACCCTAACTGACTTATTACAAGGTACTATCGCTTAGCGGCGGCTGTTTTCAAAATACCTACTTAGTAAAAGCGATAGTGAATACAGAGCAAGCGCGACAATATGAACTGTTTCGCCATATTACAATTCGGTAGCGGGTTAAATCTGTAATTATGAATAAATATCGCGCCCGAATTCGACCTTGTTGAGAAGCAAACCGATGACGGTGTCGTGCATCAACTCTAGTTTTGAGCAGCAAATGGTCTTGCGATTGAGTCGTTTGATCCATGTCCGAAAGTTCAGGTTTTTACGTTCTATTTTCTGCGTATTGCGCTTACCAATCTCATGCTTATCAGCCTCAAGGTGACGCTGATAAGCATCCCAATCATCTGTGTAGAAGCAGGTAATATTAAAGGGGGCAAGCAAGGTTTGAAGTTGCTTGAATACATCATCCTTGCGCTTACCAAATACATAAGCGAGTACGGTGTTAGTGGTATGGTCAACGGCGTGCCACAGCCAGCGTTGGTTGGATTTATTGCCTACATAAGACCACTGCTCGTCCATTTCAATCTCGACAGCCGCTTCTAGCCTGACTTCCAGCCCGCTGTTTACGCTGAATCAGTTAGCTGTGGATGGACTTGTACCAACGTATTGGCTTTTTTTTAACGTGCTAATGACGGTGTTCTTGTTGATTTTTAAGACCCGCGCCGTATCGCGGATACCGCTACCATTGATTGCCATGTTGACTATCTTGGTCTGAATGCCTACTTCACAAGCGCGGTATCGGTAGCTCAGCATAAAGGTTTTTGTCATGCACAACGGGTTTCGACAACGGTAACGTGGCTCTCCCGTTGCATTGCGTCCTGACTTGCCAATCTGG
>SHZG01000058.1 GCA_009692395.1 Methylococcales bacterium
TTGGCGGCTTCTTAGGTAGAAAAAGTGATGGCTTCCCAGGTGCTAAAACCTTATGGGAAGGCATGGAAAAAGTCAGGCATTACGCTTTCGAAATCGAAATCGCTAGGGCGGTTTATGCTAACTCTGATTGAGTTGTGGGTAATCGTGTGGTTTAAGGTCTCTTTTTATTGCCGTGTAACATCGCTCTGGCTAGATTTTCACGGTGTATAACACTTTCAACTGCCACACCGATAATATGAACAATCACTAACACCACCGTAAAATTAGCGAGCAATTCATGAATTTCTTCCCAGAGTTCTTCATGACGGTTGCTGATAGACGCTAAAATCCCCGTGCCTTTATCCGTACCATACATCGCTAAACCTGTCGCTACTGTCATTAATAAACTAAGCAGTAACAGCAACCCCGCTGGATTATGACCGATATAGCGTTTAGCTTTTGCTTGCATTAGGTCTTTAAGGTAGGTAATCGACTCGGCAGGGCGACATAAAAAATTAGGAAACCGCGCGTACTCATTGCCAATAAAGCCCCCAGAATACGAAACACCAATAAACCACCGACGAGATAACCAGCCCACACATGAAGAGTGAATAATTCGTCTGTTTTCATGTTGCACATCTTGTATTGATAGCGTAGACTTACAAGTGATTCTATACCCTTATATGAGCTATGGGAATAGCAATCAACTCCCCATTTTAAAGGGCTGATTGATATAGACTACTAGGCTAACCAGCAATTGTTAATGCCTTATGAAATAACGATAAAAAAGAGTATGTTGGAAAAGTTGGAAAGTTAGGCAGGGGCGGTTAAGATACGCGGTCTTTTTCCTAATTTTCTGATTGATTTTTTAGAATTTTGCTATGTCGTTATTAATTGATTATCTCGCGTTGTGTTGGTTTCGTAATAATCCCACTGATTTACACCCATCAAAATCCTTTATGTGGAAA
The DNA here is from genome assembly GCA_009692395.1 of Methylococcales bacterium. Classification (GTDB taxonomy): domain Bacteria; phylum Pseudomonadota; class Gammaproteobacteria; order Methylococcales; family Methylomonadaceae; genus UBA4132. Next base: position 948 of record SHZG01000058.1, read on the forward strand.
GCAGTGGCGTTTTATCTTGTTTCAGGCATGATTGTTGAATTCTTGATTGCTGACGTTGAGGGTATATTAGAGGTATTACTGCGCACCTTTATGGCATTTTCTTCAGTTATCACGTTATTACTGATTATCAAGAAATGGCAGTATTTTCAACAATTGTTCATTGCTATTTTCGTTTGCGAAAACTTCATTATGGTGTTAGCAACTGCAACAGAAGGATTGTATTTTTTCTTGGTGATGGAGCATTACCCGTACGCAGAACATCTTTCCATTGGCATCGCGGTATTATTGGTTGGCTGGTACTTGTCGATAGTTGCTTATATTTTGCGCCAAGCCTTTCAGTGTAAACTAAGCATCAGTCTTACATTGGCACTTAGCTATTTTATTTTAACTTATGGTATTCCAATGTTGTTTATGGATATGTAACACAAACCGCTGTGATAGCGGTTATTGACAACAAGCATTTTCCCTTATTATTTTGTATTTTCTACAGGTAACTACCTCCATGCGTAACTATTCTTCAATTTTCAGTGGTGTGTTATTAACACTTTTTTCAGTGTCTGTCCTTGCCGCCACTGTTTTGCCTCAAGAGGCACTGCCTGCAAAAGTACAGGCTGAGTTTAACAAACGATTTCTGAACGCCACCAGCGTCACTGCTGAAACAAAAACGCATTTTGGTCAAGAGCTATATCTGATTGCCTTTAAAGAAGTCAAAGAAGATAAGGATGCCGATACCAGAAACATTGTTTATTATCGCGTTAATGGTCATTTTTATGTCAACGGTGATGAAATTGATACGGGTAAAGCCTCAATTGAAATGCCAGCTGCCAGCTATGTCAATTTGAAAGCCGCCTTTAATGACTATGACATTAAAGAAGCAATTTTAGTAGTTAATCCGAATGGTTTAGGTGAAGAATATGATCTCGTGGTCAATGCATCAAGCGTGTTGTGGCATATTTCTTTAGATCGTAACGGCAACATCACCAAAAAAGAAGCCGCGTAACTCGTCGCTTTGCAGACGTTGCTAGCACAACGTCTGCTATTGTTTAAATTCATCATTAAGCCCCCATACTCAACAGGTTTCAATCATGAATAACCCGCTGATAACCCTCGCTTTATGTCTTGCCTTAAGTGCGTGTGCAAGCACTCCCTCCGCTGAAAAAATCACCAGCACACAACTCCCACAACGTGGGACGGAAAAGCAGTTACTTATCCTACTGACGCAAAAGCCCAAGTCACCGCGTTGATGATAGAAATTCCTGTCAATGGTGAAACAGGCTGGCATCGTCATCCTGTTCCCTCTTTCGCCATGATTGTCGATGGTACATTGGATGTGATGCGCAAAGATGGCTCAGTTAATCACCTCAAAGCAGGGGATCCCTTAGTTGAAGTGGTCAATACTGCCCACAATGGACGCAATACTGGCAATGTACCCGTAACAATCATGGTGTTCTATACAGGGAACAGTGAATAGTATTTTGACTATTAAAGAAAGCCATTGATAGCGGGGTATTCGGGTAAAGATAAGCTAGATGACGGATTATTCTGTTAAAATAAAATCCTAAATTTCCTACTACCTATCTGTAAGGTTAAAACGATGTCACATAGACGCTTTAAAACAAGCTCGCCAAAATCGCATATTACGACGCTCCCTGATTTAGGCATGGATGAAAAGCATATAGAAGCAGATTTCAAACGCTATTATGGGCATAGACTAGGGCGAGATGAAAACTGTATGTCACTGCATTATGCGTATGAGGCATTGTCATTAGCAATTAGCGACCGCCTGACCGAACGGTGGAAAAAAACCTATAACGCTTATAAAGATGAAGACTGCAAAAGAGCTTATTATTTATCAATGGAATTTTTAATGGGGCGCACCCTCAGTAATGCCATGATTAACTTGGGCATTAATGATGTTATTGATAAAGTCATGTATGACTTGGGTTTAGATATTGAAGAACTGGTTGAAAATGAAGCGGATGCAGGCTTAGGTAATGGGGGCTTAGGTCGATTAGCCGCGTGTTTTATTGATAGTTGCGCGACTTTACAATTGCCCGTCACAGGTTACGGTTTGCGTTATGAATACGGGATGTTTTCGCAATCTATTAACAATGGTGAGCAGATAGAAAGCCCTGATCATTGGTTGCGTAATGGTAATGTCTGGGAAATTGAACGCCTTGAATATACCCAAACAGTTAAGTTTGGGGGTCATACTGAAACCCATATTGATGAAAATGGCACTAAGCGCGTATGCTGGGTTGATAGTCATGCTGTCTTAGCTGTACCTTATGACACCCCCATTCCTGGTTATCAAAACGGCACGGTGAACACGCTACGGTTATGGAAAGCCGCCGCCACGGATGAATTCGATTTGGAAGACTTTAATGCGGGTGATTATGCTGAAGCTGTCGCGGCAAAAAATACCGCTGAAAATATTACGATGGTATTGTATCCGAATGATGCCAATGAAAACGGCAAAGCCTTACGCTTGCGTCAACAATATTTGTTAGCCTCTGCCAGTTTACAAGATGTATTGCAAACGTGGGTCGGTCGCCATAATAACGATTTCACTGATTTTGCCGCAAAAAATTGTTTTCAATTAAATGACACCCATCCGAGTATTTCAGTTGCCGAATTAATGCGCTTATTGATGGATATTCATGGTTTATCGTGGGATGCAGCGTGGACAATTACGCGTCGCACGATGGCTTATACCAATCATACGCTGTTACCCGAAGCCTTAGAAAAATGGTCAGTCAACTTAATGAAAGAGTTGTTGCCCAGAATTATGGAAATTATTTTTGAAATTAATGCCCGTTTTCTGACTAAAGTAGCCGCACGCTGGCCGGGTGATACCGATCGTTTAGCGCGTATGTCACTGATTGAAGAAGGCGGTGAACAAAAAGTCTGTATGGCTTATTTGGCAATAGTCGGTAGTCATTCGGTGAATGGTGTTGCTGTACTGCATTCAAAATTATTGCAACAAGGTTTATTTCATGATTTTTATGAATTATGGCCAGAACAATTCAACAATAAAACCAATGGTGTTACACCGCGTCGTTGGTTGGCAATGTGTAATCCAGAATTAGCTAAATTAATTACTGACACCATTGGTGATGGTTGGGTAACTGACTTATCCTTGTTGCAAAAATTAGCCCCATTCGCTGAAAAGAAAGCCTTCCGTGATCGTTGGTATAAAGTTCAACAAAATGCCAAACAAACGCTGGTTGATTATAAAAAACAAGAGCTGGGGTTTGATTTGAACGTCAACGCGCTGTTTGATGTTCAAGTGAAACGTATTCATGAATATAAACGTCAGCTGCTCAACGTCCTGCACGTTATTCACTTATATGAACGTATTAAGCGTGGCGATACCGTCAATTGGGTCGAGCGCTGTGTGTTAATCGGTGGTAAAGCCGCACCAGGTTATTTCATGGCAAAACGCATTATCAAATTCATTAATAATGTCGCGAATGTCATTAATAATGATCCTAAAGTGGGTGACAAATTAAAATTAGTTTTCCTACCTAATTATCGCGTTTCAGCCATGGAAAAAATCTGCCCAGGTGCCGATTTATCTGAGCAAATTTCGACGGCTGGTAAAGAAGCCTCAGGCACAGGCAACATGAAATTCATGATGAATGGCGCGATTACCATCGGTACGTTAGATGGCGCGAACATCGAAATTCGTGAAGAAGTCGGCGACGATAACTTCTTTTTGTTTGGCTTAACCGAAGTTGAAGTGGAAGACATCCGCCATCATTACGACCCTATTAGCATCATTAATCAGGATGAAGACTTACAAAGAGTCATGAACTTAATTGAATGTGGACATTTTAATCAATTTGAACCGCATATTTTTGACTGCATTATTGACTTACTAAAAAGCCCTAATGATCCTTGGCTAACCATTGCTGATTTCCGCAGTTTTATAAATGCCCAAAAACAAGTTGAAATAGCCTATCGTGACAAAGAACGTTGGACACGCATGAGTATTTTAAACACCGCGTGCAGTGGCAAATTTTCCACCGATAGAACCATCACCGAATACAACGATGAAATCTGGAAATTAACCCCCATTCACGTTGATAACAACTACAACTAATGCTACACATTGTTTTGTATGAGCCAGAAATTCCCGCTAATACAGGCAATATTATTCGTTTGTGTGCTAACACAGGGGCGCAATTACATCTCATTAAACCCCTAGGGTTTGAATTAGATGATAAAAAATTGCGCCGTGCGGGTTTGGATTATCATGAATGGGTGGCAGTGCGTGAACACGATTCACTCACTGCCTTTCTTGACAGTGTTAAACCGCAACGAGTTTTCGCGTTGACCACTAAGGGTCAGCGACTGGTTAGTGACGTAAGTTTTCAAGCGGATGATGCGTTGTTATTTGGCCCTGAAACGCGCGGACTCCCTGCCACTGTTTTAGCCGAACTGGGTGAAAAACAGTGTTTATATTTACCCATGACCGCAACCAGCCGCAGTTTAAATTTATCCAATACTGTCTCTATCGTGCTATATGAAGCATGGCGACAATTGGATTTTATCGGTGCGTTGATTAAATAAAGCAAATGCTCACGCGCCAATTTGTCAATGACGGATTTGATATTGTGATTTTTTTATACCAAACTCGTAGTAAGATGGGACGATGAGTAATCACATAGGATTGCTCGCGTAATAAACACAACCACTGGATAACGTATGGCAACTAATAATAACAGACCGATTTCTCCGCATTTACAAGCCTACAAACTGCCGCTTACAGGCATTATTTCTATTACTCACCGTATGACAGGCGTACTGTTATCAGTTGGCTTAGTGGCATTTGTTTACATTGTCTCGGCAATCGCAGGCGGCGCGACTGATTATGCTGATATGCAGGCGCTCATAAACGTATGGATAATAAAACTAATTTACTGGGGGTTTGTCTACGCCTTGTTTTTCCATTTATGTCACGGTGTGCGACATTTAATTTGGGATGCAGGTCGTAGTTTTGACCGTGAGACTTTAAATTCTTATGCAGTGTATGAGTTAGCTGCCTCAGTGATACTAACGCTAGCCACTCTTTTTATGTGAGGATATTATGCACTATAGAACACCATTAAGCCGTGTACTTGGCTTAGGCTCAGCTCAAAAAGGGACAGGTCATTGGTGGATGCAGCGCGTGACTGCGGTCGCACTCATCCCCTTGTCATTTTTCGCTATTGGCTTGTTAGATTTAAGTTTTAACGCCCCCTACGCAGACACCGTCAAATGGCTAGCATCGCCCTTGCACAGCACGATTATCATCGCGTGGATATTGGCGGTTTTTTATCATGCCGCGTTGGGTTTACAAGTCGTCATTGAAGATTATGTCACCGTTGAAGCCGCGAAAATTACTGCCATTTGGTCAGTTAATCTGGTCTTTTTCTTATTAGCCGTGGCAGCTATGATTGCTGTGTTGCGTATTATTTCCTCAGCAGGTTAAGCATGACGTATAAAATTATAGAACACGAATACGATGTGATTGTAGTCGGTGCAGGTGGTGCGGGTTTACGCGCAACACTGGGCATGGCAGAACAAGGCTTAAAAACCGCTTGTATCTCTAAAGTGTTTCCCACGCGTAGCCATACGGTTGCCGCACAAGGCGGTATCAGTGCCGCATTGGGCAATATGGGCGAAGACGATTGGCGGTTTCATTTTTACGACACCGTTAAAGGTTCAGACTGGTTAGGCGACCAAGACGCGATTGAATATATGTGCCGTGAAGCCATGAACGCAGTCATTGAACTCGAACATTATGGCGTACCGTTTTCGCGTACCGAAGATGGTAAAATTTATCAACGCGCCTTTGGTGGTATGACCACGCATTATGGTCAAGGCACAGCGCAACGTACTTGCGCCGCCGCTGATAAAACAGGTCACGCTATTCTGCACACCCTGTATCAACAAGCCATTAAAAATAACGCGGAATTTTTTGTCGAATACATCGTGTTGGATTTAATTATGCAAGATGGCGAATGTCGCGGCGTACTCGCGTGGTGTTTAGATGATGGTTCAATCCACTTATTTAAAGCCCACATCACCGTATTAGCAACTGGCGGCTATGGACGCACGTTTTTTTCTTGCACGTCTGCACATACCGTCACAGGTGATGGCAACGCAATGGTATTACGCGCAGGTTTGCCGTTACAAGACATGGAATTTATTCAATTTCACCCGACAGGTATTTACGGTTCAGGGTGTTTAATCACCGAAGGCGCACGCGGCGAAGGCGGTTATTTAACCAACTCCGAAGGCGAACGTTTTATGGAACGCTACGCCCCGTCTGCTAAAGATTTAGCTTCACGCGATGTGGTTAGTCGTGCTATGACTGTTGAAATTCAAGAAGGACGCGGTGTCGGTAAAAACAAAGATCATATTTATCTGCATTTAGAACATTTAGATGCGGCGATGATTCATGAGCGTTTACCCGGAATTGCCGAAACCTCGCGCATTTTTGCGGGTGTCGATGTCACTAAAGAACCCATCCCCGTTTTACCTACTGTGCATTACAACATGGGCGGCATACCCACTAACTACAAAGCCGAAGTCGTCACCTTAGACGGCGACAATCCTGATAAAGTCGTGGCAGGTTTAATGGCAATTGGTGAAGCGGCGTGTGTGTCGGTACACGGTGCGAATCGTTTAGGCTCAAACTCATTGCTGGATTTAGTGGTCTTTGGACGCTCGGCGGCTATTCGTTGCGCCGAACTCATACAGCCACAAACGCCACATAAACCACTCGCTACAACTGCTTGCGACCAAGCGATTGCCCGTTTTGACAGCATTCGTAATGCCAACGGCACACGCAGCGCGGCAGATATACGCCTAGCCATGCAAAAAACCATGCAAAGCAAAGCGGCGGTATTTAGAACCCAAGCCACATTGGATGAGGGTATCGCGGCAATGACCGACATCAGCAACACCTTTGCCGAAGTCAATGTGCAGGATAAATCATTAATTTGGAATACCGATTTAGTCGAAACCTTAGAGCTAGATAATCTACTCGCACAAGCCACCGTTGCCATTACTTCGGCAGGTAATCGTCATGAAAGTCGAGGCGGACACGCCCGCGAAGATTATCCCAACCGTGATGATGCCAAGTGGATGAAACACACGCTAACGTGGCTGGATAATGGGAAAGTAAAAATTGATTATCGCCCCGTACATTTATACACACTGACCGATGATGTGGACATGATTCCACCGAAAGAACGGGTTTATTAAGCCGCTTTGGGTAGGGCTTCATAACATGAACCCCTACCCCATAAGCATCAACTTAAGGACACTTGCAATAACAAAAACACATCGTTCCAATCGCTCTGCGTTGGAATGCGTGAGTGGACGCTCCAACGTCCTGTAACACATCATGAAGACGCTAGAGCGTCTTCGGTGACGTTACAACGCAGAGCGTTGTAACGATTATCTTGTTGTTTTATTTATAACCCCTACCCATCCAATAGTTACACTTTACAATACGAGGGAATCCAACTACGTTCAACAATATGAGTAGGCAACTCATTGAAATCAAAGTTTTCGCCGTCTTTCATCATTTGTTGCAGATCAAATAACAGCCCTATTTCAGGAATATCATTAAAGAACATTGTATAAAAAGGTTTAACTAACCATTTGGAAATTTTGATGCCTGTCGCGCCAATAAAGTTTCTACGTTGCCCGACGTGTGCCGCTTCATCAATAGTAATCTCATCCAGCAAGGCTTGTAATCTATCGCGTACTTCAGGTTCGTCAGCTAATACGTCATCAAATAAATGGTGTAAATGCGAGTAAAAAGTCACGCCCATTAATTCAGTGACAAAGGCGGGCGCGTTCAGTAAAAAAGCAGGGATTTTAGGGAAAAATTCGTACACTTTTTCTTTCCACGGTGACAGTGGCAGCCATTCAACTTCATCCAAACCACAGGTTCTGAGCATTTCTTCAAATAAACGGACATGACAGAATTCTTCGGCTAAATGCACTCGAGAAATTTTATCTTGCAGCGTGCGTGAATCTGCCATGCTCGGAGCAACAGCCCACGCGCCTTTAATGCCGACCCATTCGTGACGGGCAAATTTATAAATCCCCGTCAACATCAAGGTTTTACGATCCAACGACTTGGGGTCATCAACCATCGTAATATAATTGCGGTAAAAAGCATCAGTATTTGCTAATGGCGTACGCAGTTTTACGGGATTATTTTGAAAGAATTCCAACTTAGCGCGTTTTTTGAGTAAGTCCTTTTCTTCTTCTAACAACTCGCCTCCGTGTTGCTGAGTGAAAATCCAATAATCGTCAAAATTTTCTTTGCGCTGTTGAGCGGTGCTGGCAGTAAAGATGGAACGATATTTAGCGGTACTCATAAAAACCTTTCTGTTAAAGTGAAAAATACACGGTGATTTTACCGTAATTATTGTGGGTTGCTCTAAGTGATGGATGTTTAGGTATTAAGGTTGAACGAATGGATTAGCCGATTAAAATGAAATGCTGAGTATTGTGATATAAGCTACTCGTGGCTTTATGCGCGTTACTTATTGAATAGATTTATAACTAACACAAAAAGAGGGAGCATACTATGAAAACTATCCTGAGCATCCTTATTACATTATTTTTAATGCTGACTAATATGTCGGTTGCGCAGGCTGTCGTTTGTGGCAGTAATTATCGTGGTGCAGCCTGCGTCGGGCCAAATGGAGCGATAGCAAAAAGACACGGTTATGGTAGACCTGTTGTCGTTGTACCGCATAACCACCATCGTTATCGTTATTATCACAGACCCCGCTACCATTGTGCTTGGGTGCAGGGGCGGAAAAGTTGCTGCTAACTCAATAGAAAATGGGCAAACAGTTCGCTGTTTACCCGTTTTGTTACCAGTTACCTGTATTTGCCATCGAGAGCCACGGTTCTTGTGGGGCTAATGGTTCATTTTTTTGTAAAAATTCAATGGAAATACCGTCAGGTGAGCGTATAAATGCCATGCGTCCATCACGCGGTGGGCGATTAATTAATACGCCTGCATCCATGAGTTTTTGGCAAGTCGCGTAAATATCATCCACTTCGTACGCAAGATGCCCAAAGTTGCGTCCGCCTGTATAGTCTTCAGTATCCCAGTTATAAGTGAGTTCTAGTAACGGTGCTTGTCTGAGGACGGCTTCATTAACATCTTCTGGCGCGTGTAAAGAAACTAGCATAAAGCGACCTTCTTTGCTTTCGTGGCGGTCACACTCAACCAAGCCTAATTTATTGCAGAAGAAATCCAGCGATTCAGTTAAATCGTGGACGCGGATCATGGTGTGTAAATAGCGCATGGTGATTGCTCCTTAGTTAGTTTATGTGTTTGATTGTACTGACTGGTACGACAAAAAGTAAGCCTTTGCAATGCAACGTCTCTATACAACCTGACCTGCGCACCATGCCGATGACCACGCCCATTGAAAGTTATAGCCACCTAGCCAACCACTGACATCGACCACTTCGCCGATAAAATACAGTCCTGATACTTTGTTACTCGCCATTGTTTTCGAGGACAGTTCATTGCAATCCACGCCACCGATAGTTATTTCAGCGGTTCGGTAGCCTTCTGTGCCATTGGGTTTGATTGTCCAGTGGTGTAGTTGTTCAGCGATTTGTTGAATTTGTTGATTTGAGCAGTCTTGCAATGCGGTATTTAACAAAGTCTCAGACACTAAGCAACTGAGCAAATGCTTGGGCAAATAGAGATGTAGAATGGTTTTTAGCGTGCTATTAGTTTTTTGTTGGCGTTTGGCTTTTAACTCATCAATCAGCGATAACTGTGGCAATAGATTAATACTAATGACCTCGCCTGCGTGCCAATAAGAAGAAATTTGTAACACGCTTGGGCCACTTAATCCCCGATGGGTAAACAGGATATTTTCATTAAACGCTTGACCGTTGACGCTGACCACACAAGGCACAGCGATACCCGATAATGGCGAGACTCTTTCTTTATCGTCAGGTTGTAAAGTGAGCGGCACTAAACCTGCACGCGTTGGTAATACCTTGATAGAAAATTGTTCCGCGATTTTATAACCGAAAGGGCTTGCGCCCATTTTGGGTATGGATAAGCCACCCGTAGCAACGACTAAAGACTCGGCAATGAAATCACCTTGGTTGGTATGCAGCTGGAAGTGTTGCTCACGCTGTTCAATGTTATGAATGCTGGTGTTTAACTGAATGGTCACGCCTGCATTTTCACATTCGGTTAGCAACATACTCAGAATATCGCTCGCACTGTCATTGCAAAATAACCGCCCGTGTTCTCTTTCATGATAAGGAATGCGGTAGCGAGATACTAAGGCGAGAAAATCCCATTGCGTGTAACGACTGAGCGCGGATTTACAAAAATGCGGATTATTAGAAATGTAGTTGTGCGGCTCGACGGTGTAATTTGTGAAGTTACAGCGACCGCCGCCCGACATAAGAATTTTTTTGCCCGCTTTGTTGGCGTGGTCTAACACGGTAACTAGTCTGCCGCGTTTGCCTGCTTCAATGGCACACATTAAACCAGCCGCGCCCGCGCCGATAATAAGAACATCGGTTTTAATCATGATGGGTAAAATAGCAAATGCTTGGTCCACGAAAAGCACGAAAGACACGAAAAATGTGGGTAGACACCTTGCATGACAAGGTATCCACAACCATGAGATTTAGCAAGAAATCCAAAAGTAACCCATTATTTTTTCGTGCTTTTTGCATAGTAATCAATAAATTAACAAAAACATGGTAGCGGGTTAAACCTGTAATTATGAATAAATATCGCGCCCGAATTCGACCTTGTTGATAAGCAAACCGATGACGGTGTCGTGCATCAACTCTAGTTTTGAGAAGCAAATGGTCTTGCGATTGAGTCGTTTGATCCATGTCCGAAAGTTCAGGTTTTTACGTT
>SHZG01000059.1 GCA_009692395.1 Methylococcales bacterium
GACATGGATCAAACGACTCAATCGCAAGACCATTTGCTTCTCAAAACTAGAGTTGATGCACGACACCGTCATCGGTTTGCTTATCAACAAGGTCGAATTCGGGCGCGATATTTATTCATAATTACAGATTTAACCCACTACCAAAAAATGGATTAAACCGCAATTAAATCCGTCGCAAAAGCTGTTGGATATTCACGAAGACCGCCCTGAATTAGGCACGGCATTAGAACGCGCAGAACGCTATTTAGGGTTATCGAGCATTATCGTGATTTTAATTTCAGGCGTAGCCATTGCAATGGCAACTCGCCGCTACACTGAACGGCATTTTAATGCCACCGCGTTGTTGCGGTGTATGGGTTGCAAGCAACGGGAAATCGTCTGGCTATATAGTAGCCAATTTATTATATTGGGGGTAGTTACCAGTAGTATTGGGTGCTTATTGGGTTGGTTTGCACAACAAGGGTTGTTTTATTTATTGCAGGATTTATTGCCTAAACAACTGGCAAATCCGAGTATCTCAGCAGTGTTGTTTGGTTTGGTGCTAGGGCTGGGTGTGTTGTTGGGGTTTGCTTTGCCGCCTTTGTTGCGACTTAAACAAGTATCACCACTGCGAGTATTACGCCGCGAATTAGAACCTTTACCCACCAGTGGTTGGTTGGTTTATGGTTTAGCTTTGATGGTTATTACCTTATTAATCGGACGTTATACCGAAGATTTAACGATGACCATGACTATCATTGGCGTGGGTTTAGGCGTATTAATTGTGCTGGGTTTGTTGATGACGGGTTTATTAGCGGTTACGCGTAAATTGTTACCCACATTACCCTTAGTATGGCGTTTTGGTTTACAGGGCTTGGTAAAAAATAGTCGCGCCAGTGTTAGCCAACTCTTAGCCTTTAGTATTACCTTGCTTGCCATGATATTGAGTTTCAGCGTCCGCACGGATTTCATTGAAGATTGGCAAAAATCCATGCCCATTAATGCACCCAATCATTTTGCGTTAAATATTTTCCCCGAACAACAAGCCAGTTTTCAGCAAGAATTAGTGCAGCAACAGATTAGCGGCAGCCAGTTTTATCCTGTGGTGCGCGGACGATTAGTCGCTATCAATAACCTACCCGTGCAACAAGTCGTCAGTAAAGATTCACAAGGTGACAGTGCAACGCATCGAGAATTGAGTTTGACGTGGACTAAGGAACTGCCCGAAGACAATAAAATTATCGAAGGCAGTTGGTGGACAAGTCCACAAACAGGGATGGTTTCAATTGAACAAAAGCTGGCGCAGAGTTTAAAAATTAAGTTGAATGATGAGCTGACGTTTACGATTGGTAGCCAACAAGTTAAAGCAACCGTTGCCAGTATTCGTGAACTGCAATGGAATACCATGAGGCCGAATTTTTACATGATTGTTTCACCCGATACCTTGAATAATTATCCCTATACATTCATCACCAGTTTTTATTTTCCCACGGATAAAAAACCGTTATTAAACGCGCTAGTCAAAAAATACCCTCGCATCACAGTGTTAGAAGTTGATTTGATTTTGCAACAAATAAAAACTATTTTGACGCAATTAACGCAGGCGATTAATTATTTACTGTATTTTGCCTTGTTAGCAGGCTGTACCGTATTGTTTGCAGCGGTTTATGCCAGCTTGGATGAACGTATTTATGAAGGTGCATTACTGCGAACACTGGGGACGCATCGAAAGTTTTTACGAAAAACCCATTTTATTGAGTTTAGCGTATTGGGGCTGGTGGCTGGTTTATTAGCTGTCATCCTATCAGAAGCAATACGTTACGCGCTTTACACACAAGTCATACACATTAGCTATCATCCTAATTTTTATTTATGGACCGTGATACCCATAACAGCCGCTTTATTGGTAGGCTTAACAGGCTATTTTGGATTGCGGGATGTAGTAAATAAATCCCCATTACGCGTTTTAAGAGGACTATAATGTAATGCTGATATATTCATATTCTGTTCATAATTATTCAATTAGACTGAAGTAAATAACACACTTAAACGAGGAATCATCATGAAAAAATTAACAACAAGTATTGTTATACTCACAGGTACTTTATTGACTGCTTGCGCTCAAGTTTCAGGCTGGTCTCCGACTGTTGACCCCTACAATGACCGCAATGCACAGGCAATTCCACAAGATCAGGCGCAGTGCGGACAATTAGCCAGTCAAGCCGCAAGTTCAGTCAAAGCAACGGCGATGGGAGCAGGTGCGGGTGCATTGATAGGTGCAGCAGGGGGTGCGATTACGGGTGCATTTTTGGGTAGCCCTGGTACAGGTGCGGCTATTGGTGCAGCAGCAGGTGGTTTTGGTGGTGGCGCGTATAAGGGTCTAAATTCGGATGACGCGTATAAAAGAGCCTATACCACTTGCATGAGAAATCGTGGGCATAACGTCGTCAATTAAACGACTAACTCAGTCTTCTTATCATCTAAGCGTTACCTAGAGTCGCTGCCAATTCACTGTAAGTGCGACCTTATCGCACTTACAAGCTCATTGTAATCATGCTTAACTTTACCAAAAAATGCGTAACGTGGATGAATATAAGGGGGTTGTTGATTTTCTTTAGTGAAGTCTTTTGTGTTAATATCACCCCCCGTTGGGTGCATTGTTGCTATGTATTTTCTCTATCGGACTGCTAAATACAGATGGGGTGAAATAAGGTATTTTTCAGAAATACTCCTTTCGGGCATGAAAGGCTAAACTATGGAATACTCGTCCTTTAAGACGAGTAAAATGTCAACCCAAAAATGACCTATTAACTGCACAATTACATACTATGCTTGATTATAAAAAAGACTTTATTGCTTATGCCTTGACTTGTGGCGTATTAAAATTCGGTGAATTCGAGTTAAAATCGGGACGCACTAGCCCTTATTTCTTTAATACGGGTTTGTTTAATACAGGCTCGCAACTGGACAAACTAGGTCAGTTTTACGCACAAGCACTTATTCAATCAGGCATTAAACCCGATATTCTATATGGCCCTGCCTACAAAGGTATTCCATTAGTCAGTGCAGCTTCCATCGCATACTCGCAACTAACAGGTGAAGACATACCGTTTGCCTTTAACCGCAAAGAAGTCAAAGACCACGGCGAAGGCGGGCTTTTAGTCGGCTCACCTTTACAGGGGAGAGTCGTTATTCTCGATGATGTCATCACCGCTGGCACATCGGTCAGAGAATCTGTTGAAATCATCCATCATGCCCACGCTATACCCGCAGGTGTATTAATCTCCCTAGACAGACAAGAAAAAGGTCAAAATGACTGCTCTGCGATTCAAGAAGTCGAAGAAAGTTTTAATATGCCCGTAGTTTCAATTATTAACTTAGCCGATATCATCAATTATTTGACCGTTAATGCCAGTGATCAAGTCAATAAAATCAAAGACTACCAGCAGCGTTATGGCATTTGATAGCACGCGCGGCTGAAAAATAAAACTGCCCTCGATTTAGTAGTTTTTAAGATATAGACTACAATTATTAAAAAATACCTTCAATCTGATGTTTCGACTCACTTATATATTGTGTGTTAGTAAAAAAGGCTGGTCATGAGTAATCTGGATTTTAAAAATCAAATGCACGAGTATTCGCTATGGCGTGCAAAACTAGTGCAATCTATAGAAATGTATCAGCAATGGCGGACGCGCTATGACATGACTGATGCTAATAGCACCACAACTCTTTTAAATATCCTGAATAATCTACAATCGGATCGTATTACCTTAGCATTCGTTGCTGAGTTTTCGCGTGGCAAAACTGAATTAATTAACGCGCTATTTTTTGCTGAGACAGGCGTTAGATTACTGCCGTCTGCACCAGGGCGTACCACTATGTCACCTACCGAGCTTTTTTATGATGAGGCAGGTGGTAGTTATATTCGATTACTCAATATTGAAACGCGTCTTGAAAGCAATACCCTAGCCGAATTTAAGAAAATGCCTGATCGTTGGGTGCATTTTGATTTGAATGGCAATTCACCCAGACAAATGCAGGAAGCCTTTAAAGAATTGGTTGCGGTCAAAAAAGTACCGCGTGAAGTGGCTGACGCACTAGGCTTATGGAATGAACGCGAAGCGAAAGAACAAGAACTTGTTAATCCAGCAATGGTAGAAATACCTTGCTGGCGACACGCACTCATTAGCTTTCCGCATCCTTTACTGAAAGAAGGTTTATCAATTCTCGATACACCTGGTTTAAATGCACTGGGTACTGAACCAGAATTGACGCTAAATATGTTGCCTAGCGCACAAGCGATTATCTTTGTACTTGCCGCCGATACAGGGGTGACTAACAGTGATCTTGATATGTGGCTTAATCATATTTGCCTTGCGCGTGGCGGTAAAAAACAAGGTCTCGCTGTCGTCATGAACAAAATTGATGCCATGTGGGACGATATAGGTGGAGAGGCTACTTATGATGAGTCAATTAGATCACAAATTAAAACCTCGGCGGCGATTTTAAAAATAGACGAAAAAGCTATTTTTCCTGTCTCAGCCAAGCAAGCCTTATTAGCTAAAGTAAAATCTGATACCCCTTTATTTGAACGTAGCCGTTTGGCCAGCCTAGAAAAATACATCGCTACCGATATATTGAAACAAAAACGCAATCTATTGATGGGAACTGTTGTTCGAGATATGGGTTTTTTACTGAATGAATCATCTCATTCAACTAATAAAGCACTAGCTCATGCCATAGAACAGCTGGAAGAATTTAAAAAAATCGACTTTCAAAATCAAGATATGACGGGTAAATTGATGGCTGAAACGCGTGATCAGCAAAATATTTACATGGCTAATATTGAAAACTTTCAGGCAAGTCGCCGCGTTTTTATTACCCAAGCCAAAATGCTTATCGACTCATTCGACAGTGAAAAAGTCGATGTTATTATTGAAAAAACCAGACGTGACATTGCCAGTAATCTGACGACTTACGGAATGAAACAAAACATTCGTAAATTGTTTGATGAGTTGCGTGATTTATTACAAAACGCCATTGAAATTTCTGTTGAAACCAGCCGTTTAGTCAAAGCTATTCACAAAAAATTCAAAGATGAATACGGCTTTGCAGAAATTGAGCCTAAATTATTCTCTATCAAAGCTTATCAAGCTGAATTAGAAATGATTCTTGAAGAAGGTGAAATATTTCGTTCTAGTACAAAAACGGCAATGACTGAGCAAAGTACGGTAATACACACGCTTTATGGCACGCTGATTGCCAATGCGAGAGACGTTATCAGGCAAGCCCATACAGACGCAAGTGCGTGGGGAAATACCGCTTTCACCCCGTTGATACAGCAAATCAAAGATCACAAAAAACAAATTGAAAATCGCTTGCAAATGTTAAGAAAAATTAACGAATCAACCGACAATGTCGCTGAAAATATTGCCCATCTTAAAGCAGAAGTAGAGCCGTTAAAACGAAAAAAAGAAGAGTTAAATATGATGATTCGAGGAATGCAGCTGGACGCTTACACACCCGATAGTCATTAATTGTGTAGGTACAGTGCCTGTCTTTGGTAAAAAGACAGGCATCTTCGACAAAAACCTAAATAGTTCAGTTTTATTTTCTAAAAATCAAATCCCAAACCCCATGCCCTAAACGCAAACCACGTTGCTCAAATTTAGTCAACGGGCGATAATCTGGGCGTTCACAATAATCCCCTGTCGTACTTGTATTTTGAAGCCGTCCATCCGCTGATAATATTTCTAACATAGATTCTGCGTAATGTTGCCAATCGGTTGCGGCATGAAAATACCCCCCTGTTTTGAGTTTTTTCAGCAATAATTCCACAAAACTAGGACGCACAATACGGCGTTTATGGTGTTTCTTTTTATGCCACGGATCTGGAAAAAATAAATGTAAACCCGTTAAACGATTGTCAGGAATTTTCTGCTCAATTACTTCAATAGCATCGTGACAATAAATCCGCACGTTAGTTAAGCCTTGCTGTGCTAACAGCATCATTAAATGTCCAACGCCCGCAAGATGCACTTCGATACCAATATAATCAATGTCGGGATTTGCCGCCGCCGTACTAGCAAGACTATCGCCACTACCAAAACCAATTTCAATAATTAACGGCGCGTCACGTCCAAAAACCGCCGTAAAATCATCATTCACTTCTGGATCAAGACCATAGCGTTGCCACTCATTATCCAAGGCGTATTGTTGGGCTTGAGTAATTCGTCCTTGACGACGAACAAAACTACGAATTCGGTGTGGGGTGGTGGCTTCTAAATCGGTCATGATTATAATCTGAAATATTTAATGTAGTTTTAGGGTAGATTGCGAGCTTTTTTATACAACAACGACGGGTTTCAACATCGACGTTTTGCCCACCATCACATCCACCGCTTTCAATAAGCGTTTAAAAACAGACTCCTGACGATAAGGAATATTATGTTTTTTACACACTGCTGCCACTTGTGGCTGCACTTTTTGATACTGACTTAGCGGCATATCGGGCCATAAATGATGTTCGATTTGATAATTCAGCCAGCCGTAGAAAAAATCATTGGAATTAGAACCCGTCGGATAATTCACTGAACCTAAAATTTGCCGTAAATAAAATTCGCCTTTGCCTTTGACTTTCTCATCAAACATCATCACGTCATCCCCCGCGTGATTCGGCACAATCACCAGAAAACTGTGCATATTGGTGAAAATTTCCGCTAAAACAGAATTGGCTAACACACTCAGCGCGGCAAAGCTTCCCAGCGGTAAAAACAGCAGCGGCAACAGTATAAAACGGTACGCTGCGTAAGGAAAAATGCTTTGCAGCCACAATGCCCGCCCCTGTTGAGTAAACAGACTCCACGCGCCGATACGCGTCATAACCAGCTCAGGTTCACCCTGTTGACGAGCAGCATTCAGGCGCACTTCTTTATGGGTTCTGGGCGTGTAGTAGAGAATTTTCCAACTGCCCGAAAAAAATGCCACCATCGTATAGCGTAGCCACATTGGCAGAGTGGATTGCCGTAGCCATTCCATATTATGCTGTAACTGATCTGGGTCAGATTTTTCTCCGAGATTATAATGGTGCAGTACGTCATGTTCCTGATGCCAGCCAGAAGGCGTAATCCAGTCTGGCCAATCAATGAAGCGTCTCCAGCCATGAGCGAACTTTTTGCTAGTGTAATGCGCTGGAACACCTGCCACTTTGTCGTAACCACGATGCACGACTGGATGCGTCATTTGCGTCCAGCGCGTAAAACTGCCGAGGCTGATGAATAACGCGGAAATTGGGTTGGGGAAAATCCACGCCGTACCGTACCCGATAATCGAGCAAATTTTGCCCCATTTTTCCATTTTAGTTAAATGCTTAAAATCCTCAATGCCCGTATCGGCGAGTGATTGCTGATAAATTGCAGTGAGGTCTTTGGCTAATTGCTCTCTATTTACCGATTGGTAACTGTGTAAACTCAAAACGTGTTGCTCCTGTGTGCGGCGACAGTCTTACAATTTCATTTCTTTGCTGAAATTTGAAAAACAGTCAAAAGGGGTGGCTATAGTGTTGTTTCCACACACTGCAAACTTGCTTGTTTTGAATCAGTGTAAAAACGCGGAAGATGGGTGTCGTTATTGGGTGGCGTATTAAATCTGTTATTTTTATGACTGCCAGTCCTTTAAAGGACTGACAGTGATTCATGCTATTGAACCCATTATCAAAAAAACAAGCCGTCTATCGGTGACGATGCAGAGGCAAAGCGTTTTCTAGGCATACGTCCTGCTAAATAGGCTTCTCTGCCTGCTTCTATGCCTTTACGCATTGCTGATGCCATTAAAATAGGATTTTTTGCTTCAGCAATCGCGCTATTCATTAACACGCCCGCACACCCTAATTCCATTGCAATGGCGGCATCTGAGGCTGTACCCACACCCGCATCAACTAGAATCGGCACGTTGGCATTTTCGATGATGGTTAAAATATTGTAGGGGTTGCGTATGCCTAAACCTGAACCGATGGGCGCAGCAAGTGGCATAACGGCAACACAACCAATGTCTTCTAAGCGTTTGGCGGCTATTGGGTCGTCATTGGTATAGACCATGACATCAAAGCCATCTTTCACCAGAATTTCAGCGGCTAAATAGGTTGCAGCAACATTGGGGAACAAGGTTTTTTGATCGGCTAAGACTTCTAATTTAACCAGTTTATGCCCGCCTAATAATTCTCTGCCTAAACGACAGGTTCTTACTGCTTCATCAACCGTGTAACAGCCTGCGGTATTGGGCAAAATGGTGTATTTATCGGGTGAAATCACATCCAATAAATTTGGTTCGCCTGCGTTTTGTCCAATATTAGTGCGGCGAATAGCCACGGTGACAATTTGCGCACCACTGGCTTCAATCGCTAAACGAGTTTCTTCTAAATCTTTGTATTTGCCTGTGCCGACTAATAAGCGCGAGTGATAAGTAACCCCTGCTAAGACGAAAGAATCATCTTGTCCGCCACCGATAGCATGAACAATTTCCAGTTTATCTTCGGCGTGTAAAACGTGAGTGGCGTGCTGTTGAAAGGGTAAAATTTCCTGATTCAGTTCCACGGCAATTTTTTTGCCTGTGAGTTCCAGTTCAGCAATCACATCACTGACATTACTGTTTTCAGCGATGTCGCGGCTTTGTCCATTGACATAAATTTTCATGCGTTGGTTGCTCCTTCAGCTTTGACTAAACGGCGTTTTTGTACGGCGTTGGCTAAGGTTTTCAGTAATGGCACGGTTTCTTCCCACGATAAACAGCCGTCAGTAATACTTTTACCGTAAATTAATGGCTGTCCTTCAACAACGTGTTGGCTACCCGATTTTAAATTGCTTTCAATCATCGCGCCCATAATGCGGTAATCACCAATAGCGATTTGTCCTGCGACATCATCACCAACGATTATTTGACGATGGCATTGTTTCAAACTATTGGCATGACTAAAATCAATCATGATATTAGGGCGAAGATAGGCTTTTTCTAAACCTTCGGCGACTTGGGCAACGCTGACGGCATCATAATTAGGGCGATCATTACCGCCGCGTAAAATGATATGTACATCTTCATTACCTGTGGTGGAAAAAATCGCTGAATGCCCTGCTTTATTGAGTGAAATAAAGTGATGCGGACTCATTGCCGCGTTTATCGCGTCAATGGCAATTTTAATCGTACCATCGGTGGAATTTTTAAAACCAATTGGGCAAGATACGCCAGAAGCCAATTCACGGTGTCCTTGACTCTCAGTGGTACGCGCACCAATTGCACCCCACGCAATTAAATCAGAGACATATTGTGGGGTGATTAAATCTAAATATTCGGTTGCCGCTGGCATCCCTAATTCATTGACATCGCGTAATAACTGCCGCGCAATACGCAAGCCTTTATTGATGTTAAAACTAGAGTCTAAATCAGGGTCATTAATTAAGCCTTTCCAACCCACAGTCGTGCGTGGTTTTTCAAAATAAACCCGCATGACGATTAATAAATCATCTTTCGTTTCGTCTTTCATGGCTTGTAATAACTGAGCATATTCCAACGCCGCTACAGGATCATGAATAGAGCATGGCCCTACCACGACCAATAGCCTGTCATCTTGACCTGTCAAAATTTTATGAATATCGGCGCGTGCCTGTGTCGTGGTGTGTGCTGCCGCGTCAGTCAGTGGACATTCTTCGTGAACCTGAACGGGCGCAATGACTTCTCTAGTGCCACAAATTCTCAAATCATCCGTCTTATAGTGTGTTTGCATGATAGCTACCAAGCTCTTGTTGCTTTATTGCAGGATTGTCGTGTGTCCGTACATTTTAACTGTTTTTAAGCGTTTTTTGTTAGTTTTGCCCAACATTTCTGGCTAACTGTAAAAAACGGTAATTAAATTCAACACTGGGGTCATTATCAATGTCTTCGCGTGTCACTTCTGTCCAATCAGAGTTGTCATAAGTAGGAAACACGGTATCACCTGCAAAATCTTGGTTAATTTCAGTAATATAAAGCCTATCAGCGACGGGTAACAGAGCTTCATAAAGCGTCGCACCACCAATAATGAACACCTCGTCAGCCAGTTGGCACGCGTGCTTTAACGCGCCATCCAAGTCATTAAACACTAAACAGCCGTCTTGCTGGTAATCCGTATCGCGACTAATAATAATATTGGTGCGATTAGGTAACGGTCTACCGATGGCTTGATAGGTTTTTCTCCCCATAACAATGGGAAAACCTGTGGTTATGTGTCTAAATTTCTTTAAATCGGCTGATAAATGCCACGGCATAAGACCGTTATCGCCAATAACTCGATTACTTGCCATCGCGACAATCAAGGATATTTTCATGTTAAGGTGTGGGTTTGGTTAAACTAAACATCATACTACAGTAGGCGAAAATAAATTCGCGCACACTTTTTAGCATAAAAACGGTAAGCACAATGCAAAACATCTTGGTAGTTTTTACAGGCGGGACGATTGGTTCAACAGTTCATGCAGGGACAATTGATACCAGTGACGCAGCACGTTATCAATTATTACACCTGTTCCAACAACACGATGCACACCCTGAAGACCTGCATTTTCATTGCATTCAGCCGCTGCAATTACTCAGTGAAAATCTCGCGCCGCCAGCGTGGCAAACGTTAATCAACGCGATTGAAGCCGAAACAGTGGAAAACTACGATGGCATTATCATCACTCATGGCACAGACACGCTGGCTTATACCGCGTGCGCCTTGAGTTTTTATTTTCACGCGCTAACAATACCGCTATTACTGGTCTCTAGCGATTATCCACTAGACGATGATAGAGCTAATGGGGTGAGTAATTTTGGTTGTGCGGTGGAATTTATACGCCAACATCAACCCGCAGGCGTGTTTGCACCCTATCGCAACAGCCAACAAACCATGCAAGTCCATCAAGGTACACACTTAACCTGTTCATTACAACTCAGTTCTGATTTTTTCAGTGTGCGGAATAAAGCGTTCATGCAGTTTGAAAATGGACACTTTACGGTGTGTAATCCGATACAAAAAACGGCGCACACATTAACTACTCCTTTAAAAGCCCAGTTTTCTTCACGCGTACTGATGATAAAACCCTATCCCAGTTTAGATTACTCGAATTTTGATTTGCAATCTGTTGATGCCGTATTACATGATTTATATCATTCATGCACAGCCTGTGCGACAACCCAATGGGGCGAACAGCATTCATTAGTCGCCTTTATTGAACGGTGTAACGCAGAAAATATCCGTGTTTATCTCGCCCCTGCTATTCATTCTGAGAACGCCTATCAAAGTACGCGGGAATTAATAGAACACGGCGCAATAATGCTATGGAATTTGTCGATTGAAGCCGCTTTTGTCAAGCTACTACTGGCTTATGGTAATTTTAATAACGTGCCGCATATTATAGATTTTATGAACATGACAGTTGCCGATGAACATAGTTGAGAAAGCAGTAGGTAAAAAAAATGCAACTGACGTAGCGGGTTGCATTAAGAGGAGAATATAAAACCCTTAGTTTCCGAGGATGAAGTTTAAGGTTACATCTCAAACAGCAGGTATAGCCAAAGCAAAATAAAATGATTTAAAAGAGCTGAGAGAACAGTGTATCAGTGGAGCAGTTTTTCTTTCTTCTAAGTGCTTTAGCTTGCGCCTATTTGTGTTCAATAGGATTTAAGTCAGGTGAATAAGGCGGCAAGAATTCCAAGCTATGCCCCGCCTGTTGGATGAGTAGCCTTGCATCGGCGCGCTTGTGAAAAGAGGCGTTATCCATAACGATGACAGAGTTTGTAGGTAGTTTGGGTAGCAAATCTTGGTCAAGCCAAGCAAAAAACA
>SHZG01000060.1 GCA_009692395.1 Methylococcales bacterium
TACTTGCCACTCCAACACCAAAACGCACTGCCGCTTCCGCTTGTGTTAGCCCTTCTTGTTCTTTAATCGTCAATACTTTTTGGCGGAAATCGGCTGAATATGTCATCTAATTTAAAATAATCAAATTATACTGCTTTGGCTATATGAATCGCGCTACCCGTGCAGCTCTGCCAAAAAAGTGGCTTCATCAATCACTCTAACGCCCAATTCCTCAGCTTTAGCTAGTTTAGAACCTGCCTCTGCACCTGCCACCACGCAGTCAGTTTTTTTAGACACTGAACCTGATACTTTCGCGCCTAAACTTTCCAGTAGAGCTTTGGCGTCATGACGGGGCATGGACATTGTGCCTGTTAATACCCACGTTTGCCCTGCCAGTGGTTGGGCTTGTTCGGGTTGTTCATCCACCCAATGCACACCCGCGTTAATAATATCGGCAACAATGGCTTGATTTCGAGCATCTTGAAAAAAATCCACTATACTTTTTGCAGTCACAGGGCCAACATCGGGTACTTGGATTAGTTCTTCAAATGTGGCGGCTTGAATAGCTGGCAAGTTTTTAAAATACTGTGCCACATTTTTAGAACCGCCTTCACCGACTTCGGGTATGCCCAAGGCGGCTAAAAATGTCCGCAATTTAGTCGTTTTTGAGGCTTCGATAGAATCCAGCACGTTTTGCGCACTTTTCTCGCCTAGCCCATCTAAGCTGGCAATATCTTCCAGCTTGAGTTTATAAATATCGGCGATGGCGTGAATAATGCCTTTGCTGTACAGCAGTTCAATTAATTTAGTGCCAAGATTAACAATGTTCATGCAGTTACGCGAGGCGTAATGTTCGATACGTTCTGCGCCTTGTGCCGCACAAATCAAACCACCTGTACAACGAAACGCGGCTTGCCCTTCGATGCGTATCACGGGCGAATCGCATACAGGGCAACGGGCGGGCATGATTATCGGCTGTCTGTCTTCGCCTTGTTCAGCGACTTTTGCCACTTTGGGAATCACATCACCAGCGCGTTGAATGTCTACGCTATCACCCATGCACAAGCCTAAGCGGTCAATTTCATCCATATTGTGCAAAGTGGCATTGCTGACGGTGACACCCGCAACAAACACGGGTTCTAAACGCGCCACAGGGGTTAATACGCCTGTGCGTCCGACTTGAAAATCTACGCCTAACAGTTGAGTGATGGCTTGTTGCGCAGGAAATTTTCTCGCCACTGCCCATTTAGGCGAACGGGCAATAAAACCTAAAGCGGTTTGTGTGGCTAAGTCATCGATTTTGTAGACGATGCCATCAATTTCCATCGGTAGGCTGTCTCTGAGTTGTTCCATGCGTTGGTAATTTTCAGTAAACGCCTCGAAACCGCCTGAAAACGCATAGCAATGGGGATTACGTCTAAAACCTAGCGAGATGAGGTAGTCAATCATTTCCGAATGGCGGGTAAATTCACGCTCACCTTGGTATTCGCCAACGTTATAGGGAATAAATTGCAAATCACGTTTAGCGGCGATTTGTGGATTCATTTGCCGCACTGTACCCGCAGCAGCATTGCGCGGATTGACAAACACTTTGCTATTTTGTTGTTTGGCTAACTGATTGACTTTAGTAAACGCGGCTTTAGGCATAAATACTTCACCGCGTACTTCCAATTTTTCAGGCGGTGTATTAGTGGCAAGTTTTAGCGGTACGGATTGAATGGTTTTGATGTTGTGGGTGACATCTTCGCCAACTTGCCCATCACCGCGCGTGGCGGCGTAGCTGAATAGCCCGTTGTCGTAGTGAATGGTAATCGCTAAACCATCCAGTTTAGGTTCGCTAAATATCGCTAATGAATCGGGGGGGACATCTAATTCTTTCGCGGCTTTATCAAAAAAATCGTAGGTTTCTTGTACAGAAAACGCATTGGCTAACGAGAGCATTTTTACACCATGCTCTACTTTTTTAAATTCAGCTATAGGCGATGCGCCAACGCGTTGCGAAGGTGATTCTGGGCTGACTAAATCGGGGTTTTCAGTTTCTAGTGCCAGTAAGGCGCGAAAAGCATGATCGTATTCAGCATCACTCACCAGTGGATTATCGAGGACGTAATAGGCGTGATTCCAGCCGTTAATGCGTTCAACCAATTGCTCGTAGCTTAAATTCAAAGTGCCTCCCGTGTTTAGACCTTTGAGGTTTTCAAAACCTCAAAGGTCTGTATTGCGTTTAAATGAGCAGGGGTAAAAATCACAGACTCTGCCGAATAGCCTTCACAGTCGCCTCGGTGAGTGGTTTTCTTTGGTGATCCCAAATATCGCCCTCTAACTCTACCGCTAACATACGAATGGTTTCTACATAGTCATTAAACACCGCGCGGGCATCATCTACGGCATCAGGCTGCATAAAGAATACAATACCAGAACAGTAAAACGACTCTAAATGGCCATTAGGAAACGTACCTGGTGCAACCATACTAGCTACGCCAAAATCGACTAATTGGTTAGTATCTAAGCGTTCAAATATTTTTAAACTGCCATATTTAAGTCCCGCTATTCTAAAAGCGCGAATCAAATCCAAGCCATTAAAACCTTGTTCTGCTTTGGCGACGAGGCAAAATTGAATAATCGCTGGCGTAGCAATGCGTGGTGGGGGAGAAAAATCGGCTTCCGCTTCCTCTTCCTCATCATCTTCGTCATTTGAATAATAGTTATCAGATGGATTAACTAGCGCAGAACCTAACGGCGCAATATAGATGTCATCATCATTGCTATCTGATGATTCATTACGCACTGCTTGAGACTCCTCTTCATCGAAGTCTATTTCTCGTTGTGATTGTCGGTCTTTTAAATAACCCCACGTCAACATCACAATAACGATAATTAGCCCTGTGGCAATAATGACAATTCTTAATATTTCTTTGTCCATTAGATCACCGCCAAACTGATTGCTTCTTCAATATCAACCGCGACCATTCGGGACACGCCTGGCTCTTTCATGGTAACACCTGCTAATTGTTTGGAAATTTCCATTGTAACCTTATTGTGTGAGATATATAAAAACTGTACGGTGGCAGACATTTCTTCAACCATTTTTGAAAAGCGTCTTACATTCGCATCATCAAGTGGTGCGTCCACTTCGTCTAATAAGCAAAACGGCGCGGGATTAAGTTCAAAAATTGAAAAGACTAATGCCACTGCGGTTAATGCTTTTTCGCCACCCGATAACAAATGAATCGTGCTATTCTTTTTACCAGGGGGTCTGGCGATAATAGTAACCCCTGATTCTAATAAATCTTGTTCCGTCAATTCCAAATAGGCGTGTCCACCGCCGAATAATTTTGGAAATTTTTCCTGTAACCCGCTGTTTATTTTATCGAAAGTTTCTTTAAAACGTAACCGACTTTCTTTATCAATTTTACTAATTGCCATTTCCAAGGTTTGTAAGGCTTCAATTAGGTCAGCGTGTTGGGCATTTAAAAAAGCACTGCGTTCCGATTGCGCCTTATATTCTTCGATAGCCGTTAAATTAATCGTGCCTAAACACTCAATTTGTATGGTCAATTCATCAACTTTATATTTCCAAGCTGACTCTGTCGCCTGTTCGCTTAGGTTTTTTAACACCTGTTCGGCATCAGCATCAATTTCTTTCAGTTGCTCATTGACCGTTTGCCCACGCACTTTACTTTCCTGACTCTCAAAGCGCAGCTTATCCAGTGCTTCTTTCTCGACTTCTAACGCTCTTTGCACGCGCGTATGTTGCTTGGCTAACTCTGTGATGGTCGTTTCCAGCTCATTTTGAATCTGTCGCTCGGTTTTTAATCGTTGTTCCAGTTGATTCTTTTCCAGCGTTTTATCAGCAAGTAAAGCTTTTTCTTCAGCCAATGTTGAATGGGTTTGCTGCTGTTTATTATCTAACTGGGCAATACGCGCCACGGCTTGCTGGTGTTGCAGTCGTAAGCGTTCTATTGGTTTACTGGTCAAACTTTCCGACGACCGCAATGCTTCAATAGTCGCCTTGATACTAAACCCTTGTTGTCTCGCTTCATTCACCGCGTGTTCATTATGATGTTGTGCGGTGTGTAACACTTGGTTTGCCGTCTCTAGCTGTAGGCGCGTGGTTTCTTGCTCTGCCATAATGGCTTCGGCTTGTGCCTGTAATTGGTGCGCTTCACTCAACATTTCAACGGTTTTAACCAATTCACTATCAATGCCTTGTTGCTCTTGACGAATTTGCGCTAAACGGTGCTGCTGTTGTTCTAAGCGAGCAGACTGCGCACTCAATTCTGCATTTTTAAGTGACAACTCCATGCCCAAATTGCTATCACGTCGCGCCACTGATTCACGCTGCACTTCGGCGGTTTTTAGGTGGGCTGCTGTCGCTGCCAAACAATCTTCCACATCGGCTATCTCAGTGTGTACCTGTTCCAACTGGTGCTTTAACAAGCGCAATTCTTTTTCACGCTGTAATACACCCGTTTTATGATCTTTGCTCCGCTGAATTTTTAACCAGCCCGCACCTAACCATAAACCCTCAGGCGTAATAACGGATTCATGGGCGTGTAGGTTTTTTGCTAACTGTTGAGCTGTGTCGCTATCAGTTGCGCAATAAATCCCCGATAACAACGCCGTTAAATCCCACGGTGCGTTGATTTTAGTTAATAGTGCTGGTGTAACGACTGCCAGTCCTTTAGAGGACTGGCAGTCATTAGAGACTTGCGTACCAAACAGCGTCAATGATTCATCCGTTAAATTTGGCAAATGCGGTAAGAATGAATCAATATGCGCAACACAAACCGCCTCTAAATAACTGCCCAACACCGTTTCAACCGCTGTTTCCCAGCCTGCATCTACGTCTAAATATTCCGCTAATCGTCCTTGCTCAATAGCTACGCCGCATTGATTCAGCCACGCACTCAGGGTTTTATTCTCTTTACCCATAGCGTGTTGCTGTAATAATTCCAACGAGGTGATTTTGCCAGTCAGTTGCTGTTGCTGTGAGCGGTGACTATGCAGCGCATCATGCAGGTGCTTAATCTGTTGGCGATGCTCAACACTCTGCGAATGCAGTTGTTCAAGCTCAACCTGCAAGTCTTCACGCTGGGTTTCAATCAGTTCAATACTGGCTTCCAATGATTCAATATCATCGGACAAATCACCCGCTACCAACTGTTCACTCTCCAGCAATAACCTATCGA
This sequence comes from Methylococcales bacterium, assembly GCA_009692395.1. GTDB lineage: Bacteria > Pseudomonadota > Gammaproteobacteria > Methylococcales > Methylomonadaceae > UBA4132. Next base: position 5,172 of record SHZG01000060.1, read on the forward strand.
GTCGAATGTGTAATTGCTGTTGTTGATTATCCAACTGGAGAATTTTAACGCGCTGAACTTCCGCCTGTTCTTTATACCGCGCCGTTCTAGCCTGATAACTATTCCATTGCGCTTGCCATGCCTGTCTTTGTTGTTGTGTATCTTGCTGGCATTGCACCACAGTTTCTTGACGTTCCTGAACCGCTAACCAGCTTTGTTCGGCTTCGTCCAACTGCTGTTTAATGTCTTCTAATGCCTGATTATCGGCTTCTAATTCACTCAGCGCGTGATCGGCTTGTTGCTGTGAACGTCCAATTTCCAGCAGCGTGTCTTCATGAGTACGTTGTTCATGCTTAATCGTTTGCTCAAAACGCCCAACTTCGGCAACTGCACCATAATAATCGCCTTGCACCTGATTAAACTGTTGTTGCTGATGTTGATGCTCAGTACGTTGGCTTTCAAGCTGGCTATCAATACTCCGCGATTCCACAAATAAACGATTATGTTCAATAGCAACGGCTTGTAATTTTCTATCCAATGCAGCGGCGGCTTGCTGATAACTGTGCCAGCGCATGGCTAACAATTCGGTTTTAAACTGCCGCTCTTGCTGTTTAAGTTCAGTGTATTTTTCGGCTTTTACGGCTTGTTTTTGCAAATGCTTGATTTGCTTGTCCACTTCTTCACGGACATCATCCAGCCGTTCCAGATTATCGCGGGTATTGCGCATTCTGGTTTCGGTTTCACTGCGGCGTTCTTTATATTTAGAAATGCCAGCGGCTTCTTCGATATGCACACGCAATTCGTCAGGCTTGGCTTCCACCATGCGTGAAATCGTGCCTTGCTCAATAATCGCATAACTACGCGAACCTAAACCCGTACCTAAAAATAAATCGGTAATATCTCTACGCCGACAGCGTGAACCATTCAGCCAATACACCGATAAGCCATCACGACTGACCTGCCGCTTAATAGCAATGCTGTCATACTGGGCGTATTCGCCGCCTAATTTACCTTTGGAATTATTAAACACCAACTCGACCGACGCAGTACTGACAGGTTTACGCCCTGATGAACCATTAAAAATGACATCAGCCATATTACCGCCACGCAAATGTTTAGCAGAACTTTCGCCCATCACCCACCGCACTGCATCAATAATATTAGATTTACCACAACCATTCGGGCCAACAATCGCCGTTAAATTGCTAGTGATGGGAATAACGGTGGTATCGACAAAGGATTTAAAACCCGACAGTTTGATTTTTTCCAGCTTCATAACGGGGTTATGTCATCCTAATTAAAATTAAACAACCAACCTCTAAGGGTGTCATTTCCGCCTAATCAACTAGAAGTAACAATCACTTAAAATGGTATATTAATAGATATGAAATGGATATTAGAAATATCCTCTAATAAAACATCATTCCCTATCACATAAATATTATCTATATGGTTAGGAATGACTAAAACTGCGTTTTTATAAAGTCGGATAATCCGTATAACCCTTAGCATCGCCACCATAAAACGTGCTGACATAAGCCTTATTTAACGGTGCGTGAGCGGCAAACCGCTCCACTAAATCAGGATTAGCAATATACAACTGCCCGAATGCGACCGCATCTGCCAAGCCTTGCTCAATAGTTTGATTAGCGCGGTCATAATCATAACCACCACACAATCAATCTGCCATGATAAGCCGCGCGTAATACTGCCAAATCAACCACCTTCGTCCCGTGTCGAATATCACTTTCCAGTGCGTCAACCACATGGACGTAGGCTAAATCAAAATTATTCAGTTGCTTTAATACATAAACAAACAGATCTTCTGGCACAGAATCAGTCATATCATTAAACGTACCACTAAGTGCAAGACGCACGCCAACACGATCTGCGTCCCACACCGAGAACACCGCTTCAGCGATTTGCCACAAAAAGCGCGTGCGGTTTTCCAGACAACCACCATCATTATCAGTGCGTTGATTCGAGCCATCACGCAAAAATTGGTCAATCAAATAACCATTTGCCGCGTGTATTGCCACGCCATCAAACCCTGCTGCCAGTGCATTTTCAGCCGCTTGGCGATAATGCTCCACAATCTCTTGAATTTCAGCAACCGATAAATCACGCGGCGTAACAAACGGCTTCATACCTGTGGGCGTAATCGCCTTACCTTTGGGCGCGATAGCAGACGGCGCAACGGGTAACGCGCCCTCATGATAATCAGGATGAGAAATCCGCCCAACGTGCCATAACTGTAAAAAAATATGCCCATTTTTTGCATGAACCGCTGAGGTGACTTTTTTCCAGCCCTCAATCTGCGCCGCATTATAAATACACGGAATAGCAGGATAACCAATACCTTGCGGCGAAATAGGCGTGGCTTCTGAAACAATCAAACCCGCACTAGCACGTTGGGTGTAATACATTGCCATTAACTCATTCGCGACACCATCAGGTGAGCGCATTCGCGTTAAAGGAGCCATAACGACCCGATTCGGCAACGTATAAGCACCGATTTTAATAGGCGAAAGTACCGTTGTATTCATCATTTATCTACGCCTTGAAAATCAATTACTCGCTAACGCTTACTTACCAGCCTCTTCACTAAACACGCCAAAATCCATAATCCGCTGATAACGTTTCTCTAGCAATTCATCAAGTGAATCCTGTTTTAGTTCGGCTAGATGGCTCAGTAGCACTTCTTTTAAATTGAGAGAAATCATTTTAAAGTCACGATGACCGCCGCCTAAGGGTTCTCTAACCACTTCATCGACAAAACCTTGTTCACGAATACGGTCGGAGGTAATGCCCATTGCTTCGGCGGCGAGTTGCGCTTTGTCGGGGCTTTTCCATAAAATAGACGCGCAGCCTTCGGGGGAAATAACCGAATAAGTGCTGTATTCCAACATAATTAAGCGATCGCCTACGCCAATCGCTAACGCGCCACCAGAGCCGCCTTCACCGATAACGGTACAAATCACAGGGGTTCGGAGTTTTGCCATTTCAAATAAATTTCTAGCAATGGCTTCACTTTGTCCGCGCTCTTCTGCGCCAATTCCCGGATATGCACCTGGTGTGTCAATTAAACAAATCAACGGCAAGCCAAAACGCTCTGCCATTTTCATCACGCGTAAGGCTTTACGATAGCCTTCAGGGCGCGGCATACCGAAGTTACGGTAAATTTTTTCTTTGGTATCACGTCCTTTTTGATGTCCAATAATCATCACGGGCTGTCCATCGAGACGTGCTAAGCCACAAACAATAGCGGGGTCATCGGCATACGCTCTATCACCGTGCAGTTCGTGAAATTCAGTGAACAAATGTTCAACGTAATCCAGCGTATAAGGACGACCAGGGTGTCTTGAAATTTGCGAAATTTGCCAATCAGTCAGATTAGCAAAAATAGATTCAGTCAGTGCTAAACTTCTGTCTTCTAGCTGTTTAAGCGCGTCAGATATGTTGATGTTGTTATCAGACTGCACATTGCGCAGTTCTCTTATTTTTGCTTCTAGTTCAGCAATCGGTTGTTCGAAATCGAGAAAGTTTAAGTCCATAGCCAGAGTATCGGAAGAAGTTAGGGTGAGCGTTAGGGGATGAATTTTATAGAAATAAGAGTGCGGGTACAAGGCGGTTAGGCTTTCGCTTGCCATATCACGAATTTAGTGTTGCTTGCTACCACCGTGCAGTGACCAAATAAGCGGTTTAAATCTTGGTAATAATTTAAATGACGATTGCCGATAACCCACAATTCACCGCCTTTTTTTAACACGTTTTTCGCTTGTTTAAAGAGCTGAACCGCTATTTGGTCGCCAATGGTGTTCTGTTGATGAAACGGTGGATTGCATAAAATTACATCAGCGGATTGCGCGGCAAAATCGCTTAGACCATCACCGACTTGAAAACTGGCTGTTCGTTGTTCACCAAACGCCCGCTCAAAATTAGTGCGTGCCGAAGCCACCGCCATAAACGATTCATCAATAAAATGCAGCGTTGCGTTAGGATTGCGTTCAGCGGCAATCAAGCCGACTACGCCATTACCACAGGCTAAATCAATGATGTCAGTCGCATTGGGTTTCATCGGTAAGTGTTCCAAAAAAAACCGTGTGCCAATGTCGAGACGGTCACGCGAAAATACATTAGCGTGATTACTTAGCCAATAATCGGTGTTTTCCAATTGGTATTCAATCGGGTAGGGATTAGCGGGAATCGCTAGGTTTTCATCCAAAGTCGCAAAAATAAGCCGTGCTTTTTTCTTCGCTAACGAGGTGCTGGTTGCGCCGATAAGTCGCTCTAGCAATTTCCAGACGTTAGCAGGTAAGGCTTTGACCATACCCGCAACAATAATCTGCGTATCCGCGTTGATATGCGGACGTAAACGGATAAGTTGGTCTTCTAATAACGCCAGTGTTTTCGGTACTTTAATCACCACGCGATTAAACATGCCGTCTAATGCGTCCAGACTCGCTGTCAATTTAACAGCGTGTTCAGGTAAATTATTATTGAGCAGGTTAATCCGTGTCGCTTGTTGCGACAAATACGAATCCGATAATGCGAATGGTTGCAACTGATGCAACGCCACGGCTAACGCACCAAAAGTATCATTAACAATTAACACGCGCGTATTCGGTGGCGTATCGGCAAGCGTGTCCAGCACATATTCATCCGCTGCATCCCACGCGCGTAATAACTCACGCGGACGGTGCGGCAAACGGTGCAGAATAAACGTGCCTTGTGGGGCGGTGAGAGTCTGGTCTTGATTGGGCATAATGGTTTTAAGCACGCGACATAAACTTACCCGTTTCGGTATTGACTTTGATTAGCTCGTCAGTTTCCAAATATTCAGGCACTTGCACTTCTATGCCCGTGCTGAGTTTGGCCGTTTTAGTACGCCCTGCGGCGGTCGCGCCTTTAATGGCAGGTGCAGTTTCTACGATAGTCATCACCACTGCAGCAGGTAGCTCAATCGCGATAACAGTATCATCGACTAATAACGCCACGATGCTTTCTAAACCTTCAATTAAATAACCGAATTGATCCGCGATGTCTTCACAGTCTAAGCTGTAAGGCGTGTAATCTTCGCTGTTCATAAAAATAAAACTGTCGCCATCTTGGTAAGAAGATGGCACTTTCACCCGCGTATAATCCTCCTCTTTATACATATCGCCGCCTTTCAACGACTCATCCAGCTTCTGCCCTGTTTTGAGATGAGTAAAACGGATTTTGTATAAAGTAGACGCGCCACGCGAGGATGGATTTCTCACTTCCACATTTTTAACAGCATGAGCCACGCCGTTGATTTCTACCACCATACCTGATGTTAAGTCACTTGCTTTGGGCATTGCGTATTCCTCAATTGGATTCAATTAAATAAAAAGCCGCATAGAGCGGCTTGATTGAAATAGTCTACGTTCTTTGGTGGAGTCTGACAAACCGCTACTATTTCAAATAAAGGGGAATGATAAACGTATTACCCGTTAAACTTTATCAAGTAACATAACAAAATCTATGCAGTCACCAAGGGGAAAACTCATGTTGCAAGGTTCAATTTTTATCACCAATAAAACCCAAGCAGTGTGCTGACCTGTTGAAGCGCGTTTTAATGACAGCGTTAACAAAGTATTCATTCGTAAAAATGGTGAAGAACGCATTTTATGTCCTGTTGAAAATACTTGGGACAGTTTCTTTTGAAGCGACGACAAAGTAAGCGATGATTTTTTGACCGAAAGAGCCGAACAAACAGAATCCATTCGGGAAACATTCTAATGCTGAAATATATGCTGGACACCAATATCGTTATTTACGTCATCAAACGCCGTCCGATTGAAGTGTTGGCAACATTTAACAATCACGTTGGACAGCTGTGTATTTCTACAATTACCTTGGCTGAATTATGACATGGCGTAGAAAAAAGCACCCAAGCCGAACACAACCTGCGCCAAGTTGAAAATTTTGTCTCACGGCTGGACGTGTTGGAATACACCGCCAAAGCAGCCGCGCATTATGGTGATATTCGCGCCAATCTGGAAAAACAGGGCAAAACCATCGGCGTGAATGATGTACATATTGCAGGTCATGCACGCAAGTGCAGGCTTACTTTTAGTCACCAACAATCGCACGGAATTTGAACGTGTTGAAGGCTTACGATTGGAAAACTGGGTGTGAGATTTTTAATGCTAATCAAGTAGGTGTGTTTCACATACGGCGCAATACGGCTATCGCCTATTACACCCTACGAATTTTGACTATCGAGACATAAGAAGCAAATAATGTTGTGCCAACGCATAACCTTGTTCAGCGGCTTTACGAAGCCACGCTACTGCTTAAGTATCGTCTTTGGAAACGCCGAAGCCGTAGTTATACATCGCCCCCAAACTATTTTGTGCAGGCGCATAACCTTGTTCAGGGTAGCGGGTTAAATCTGTAATTATGAATAAATATCGCGCCCGAATTCGACCTTGTTGATAAGCAAACCGATGACGGTGTCGTGCATCAACTCTAGTTTTGAGAAGCAAATGGTCTTGCGATTGAGTCGTTTGATCCATGTCCGAA
>SHZG01000061.1 GCA_009692395.1 Methylococcales bacterium
CACCACGGGCGCGTCCTGTCCCAATCTGCCCTGTGATGTCGTCTTTGACCCTGAAGAATGGCAAGCCGCGTGGACAGTGAAATATCGCCAAAAACCACCACCACAACCCCCTAAACTGGGCGACATGGTACGCATAATCTCAGGCTTTGACGGCTTCTTAGGTAGAAAAAGTGATGGCTTCCCAGGTGCTAAAACCTTATGGGAAGGCATGGAAAAAGTCAGGCATTACGCTTTCGGTATCGAAATCGCTAGGGCGGTTTATGCTAACTCTGATTGAGTTGTGGGTAATCGTGTGAGTATAACCCACCATACTTTAAACTTTTGTTTTTTGAGTTAAATATAGAATGCGAAAAAATTAACGATTTCGCCATATTTTCTCAAAGCTGAGTTTTGCCAATCCCATTTTTACCGATAAAACAATAAACTTGTTTATCTTTTTCGAGTTCAATATCGAAATCAAAGCCAACGTCTAATCCTTTGGTTTTAAATGAGGTAAGCATAATTTTTCTGCATCAATTATTGAGGTAAATACGATAGGATAAGTTTATATTAATAAGTGAGACTGCATAAATAAACCTCCTAGGTTTTCAAAACCTAGGAGGTTTATTCATTTCCACGAGTGCGTGGGAACGAGTGTTTAAGCAATTTCAATCATGCAAAATAACAGGCGTACCAATCTCAGTGACTCTACGATTATAGTGAATAGTCGCGGGTTCAACTGTTTCGCCTTTGAACGCTTGCAACGCCATAACCGCTAGGTTTGCGCCCGATAGGCACGCCATGCCGAAACCGCCTGAGGGACGGGGGTTGATTTCTAATAGGCGCACACCATAGCGTCCTTCTTTAAACTGAATATTGAAGATGCCATTTAGACGGTAGTGGGCGGTTAGGCGTTCGACCATGTGTTGAATATCGGGGTGGTTGTCGATGACTTGCCCGTGTCCTGCTAAGAGGGATTTTTTACGCTGTACGGCACACAGTAATTCACCGTGTCGCCCTGCACAATCGACGCTCCATTCATGCCCGTTGAGGTGTTCCATGACTAACAGAGTGTCAAATTGTGGCGTGTTTATCATGCCTTGGCGTAGTTCTTGTAGCGGTATTTGATATTCCACACCACTTAAAATCTGGGTGATGCTGTCGCGGGCTGTGTCTAAGATACGAAACCCTAAACCGAAGACCGAGACCGCAGGTTTAACACACAGTTTTTCATGCTTAGCGGATAAGGTTTCTAACGCGCCATCAAATTCATCTCTATGATTAACGGCGACAAAGTCCATGACTTGTGCCACGTCACTGGGTAATTCGGTGTAAAAACGCACTTTGTCATGCAGTAACGTTAGTGTGTCGTAGTCGGCAACGGATAATACTTTTGTACCGACAGCCTCAAATAGCGCATGATGTTGACTAGCTAAGGCGGCTTCTTTGCCAACCCAAAAAATGTCTATTTTATGCTCAGCGCAAAAGGATACACACCAGTGAATATAGTCTTCGCCTGTTAAATCGACAGGTTCAAGAGTGTGTTCATCGGCGGCTAAGAAAGCGGAGGCGTTGTTGTGGGTGTGAGTACAGATTAAAGTCACTTCGCCAGCGGGAATACACTGGCGAAGGTTTTTTAATACCGCTTGTATGGTGGAAAATGTTTTGTTAAACCAAATTCTCATTAGTGCTTATAAGTGAGTCAAAATTTGCGGAACTAACGCTTCAATGGTGCGACCAAAACCATTTTCACCAATGGCGTGCATTTTCCATTCATCATTATGACGGTACAGTTTTGCCATGATTTGCGCACTGTGTGAGCCTTTGCCACTTAAGGTATAACGGGCTATTTCTTTGTTATTGTTGCTGTCCACCATGCGGCAATACGCGCTTGCGATGGAGTCAAACGTTTGCCCAGTAAACGAGTTTACGGTAAAAATTAAGGCTTTAACGTTCGCAGGTACTTTGTCTAAGCTGACGATAATTTGCTCATCATCGCCATCACCATCACCTGTAAGGTTGTCACCTGTGTGAACAATACTGCCATCTTTGCTTTTTAATTGTCTAAACCAGACGGTATCAATGATTTTATTGCTTTCATCAAACATGACGCAAGACGCATCTAAGTCAATAGAACCACCGCTAGAACCAAACAATCCGCCTAACAGTCCGCCTTTTTTAACTGCATCCCAACCTAAGCCCATTGTGACTTTGGTTAATGTGCCGCCTGCTTCTTTGGACAATGAAATTTTTTGTCCTTTTTCTAAATTAAGTGCCATAACCGTATTCCTATTGTGTGTGATTAGAGTATGTGTTTATTTTTAGCGGCTTTAAGCCAAAGTGGAAATTCGCTTAGCAAACGGTCATACAATTCTTGTTCACTAATGCTATTGAGATCATCCAAAGCGAAAAAACCGCAGTTATCAACTACGCGCCCTGCCATTGTGTCGAGTTGTTCTAACACGCCGTAATTGCGCCCACCAATACCGACAAATTGCCAAAAAATCGGCAAGCAAGCAGCACCTGTTAATAAGTCTTTTATTTCTTTGTTGCGACTAACGCCGCCATCACTGATAAAAATCACCAATACAGGCAACAGCGTTTTTTGATAAAGCTCGATGACTTGTTTAATGACTTTAGGTTCGTTGTTAATGCTCATCATGCCCCAATTACGCCAACCGCCTTCGGTAGTATTGATAAAATCAGCATAATTATTGAGCGTAGCGGCAGGTAGGGCTAATACATTACTAGAAAATGCCCATACGTCTAATTCACCGTCATCATCAAAATGCACAGCCAACGGTAATAAACGTTCAATCACTTCTTGTACTTTGCCTGTTCTGTATTGATTCATCATAGAACCAGACGCATCCAGAACTAAACCAACGCGAGCAACGGTCTCTTGTAACTGATATTTTTCTAATGAGACGGTGGCTTTTTTAGCTAAATTAATGAGCTTAGGTGCAGAGGCGAGTTTGTTTTCTAATGACAATTTAGTGCTGACAGGTAACGGTGTTTCTTCGGCAACTTCACCGCCGAAATGCTTCACTAACGCTGCCATGCCGCCGTTAAAACCTTGGCAAATCGCAGAAAATCGCCACGCACCGTCTTTTCGATACAGTTCACCGAGCATAACGGCTTTTTCATCCTGAAAATCGACACTCGAAAAGGCAAAACGCGCCACTTCCTGATTGCCAATAAGAAACCGTAAATAACCGTCTTTTATCTGCCCCATGGATGTTGAGCCATCAATCGCAGCAGTAAAAACCAGTTTATCTATCTTAGTAGGCAATTTAGCTAACTGACAGGAAAAACCCAGTGTGTCACCTGTCGGTGTTGATAATTCAACCGCACCGCAGGGCATTTTTGGCTGATTAAAAAAGGTCATATAGGCATCGTCAGACAGTTTTTGTTGACTGTCTAAACCAAAACAGGCGAAATCAATCGCTTCTTTGTTACCAGAAATAGACAAGCCGACCTGAAAGCGGTCGGCTTGTGCGTTATTTTCAAATAATGAAGCCAGCGCGATACGCTGCCCTTTGAAAATATTCATGACTGAATGAGCTTAAACATTCACGCCAAATGAGGTTGCTAATGGCCCTAAGCCACCCGCAAAACCTTGACCGACTGCTTTGAATTTCCAATCGGTACCAACACGATAAATTTCACCAAAAATCATCGCAGTTTCAGTTGACGCATCTTCGCTCAAATCATAACGGGCAATTTCCGCGCCGCCTTCTTCGTTAACAATGCGCATGTAAGCGTGTGAGACTTGACCAAAACTTTGTCTACGCGCTTCCGCATCATTTATAGTCACAGAGAACACGACTTTATCTAAATCGCTAGGTATTTTGGATAATTCAACTTTAACGACTTCATCATCACCTTCGCCCGCACCAGTTAGATTGTCGCCTTGATGTTGAACTGAGCCATCGCCTGCTACTTTGTTGTTATAAAAGCAAAAATCGCTGTCTGAACGTACTTTACCATCGAGTTTAACTAAAAATGCGCTGGCATCTAAGTCAAATGCCGTGCCATCTGTGGCTCTAGCATCCCAGCCTAAACCAACGATGATTTTGTTAAGACCGGGTGCTTCTTTGCTTAAATTGACGTTGCCGCCTTTACTGAGTGATATAGCCATTGTAATCTCCGAGTGTTGTTATGTTAATTAGATATTAATACCGTATTGCTTTGCTAACGCGGCTAGACCACCTGAGTAGCCTTGCCCTACTGCTTTGAATTTCCATTCGCCGCCGTGTTTGTAAATTTCACCAAAAGTCATTGCGGTTTCGATGGAGGCATCTTCACTCAAATCAAAACGCGCCACTTCATTATTGTTGTCTTTATTGACTATGCGCATATATGCATTAGACACTTGCCCAAAATTTTGTTTGCGCCCTTCTGCGTCATGAATAGTAACGGTCAACACGATGCGCTCAATATCAGCAGGTACTTTATCAAGCAAAACGATGAGTGATTCATCATCACCATCACCCGCGCCTGTTTTGTTATCGCCTGTGTGTTCGACTGAACCACACGTCGATTTGAGTTGATTATAAAAGATAAAATCGGCATCGCCGCGAACTTTACCATCGGCTTTGACCATAAACGCACTGGCATCAAGATCAAAATCCGCGCCATCGGTGGGTCTTGCATCCCAACCTAGACCAACAATTATATTTTTTAGAGTCGGATCAGTTTTAGTTAAACTGAGGTTGCCGCCTTTGTTTAATGAAATACTCATAAATCAATCTCCGTTAGTGCTATTTACGTTAAAGACTTCTGCACCCTACGAGAGGCAGGGGATTATGCGGGGGGTGCGCCAATCAATTTATGAATGAGGCTGACCAATATAGTAGCAGTTAAGATAATGCTTGCCTAGCCATGCCACATCATCGGGTAATTAATGTTACTTGGTCTTATTCCATGCGATAATTGAACAAGGGGCAAATTGTTGCCCATATAAATTCAATATCCAAACACGAAATCAGGAAATTTGATCATGCGTATACTTCAAGAATTTTTAAAGATTTTGCAATGAAAGGTAATGTCGTTGATTTGGCTGTCGGTGTCATTATTGGCGGCGCATTTGGAAAAGTTGTGTCGTCGGTGGTAGCTGATGTCATTATGCCACCCATTGGCGTACTGTTAGGTGGCGTTAACTTTTCGGATTTGGCACTTACTATTAAAGAAGCAACAAAAACTACGGCAGGTGTTGATGTGCCTGCGGTTGTTATCAGCTATGGTAAGTTTATTCAAACTGTGGTCGATTTCACCATTGTCGCAGCGGTTGTCTTTTTAATGATTAAATTAATGAACTCAATGAAGAAAAAAGCCGAAGAAGCACCTGCAAAGCCTCCAGTGCCCACAAATTAGGAAGTATTATTAGCGGAAATTCACGACTTGCTGAAAAAATAATCACACATTCTTAATTTCAAATAAAGTCTCACAGCTTGCGCCTGAACATTAAGTCTGAGTGTTCGGGTGCAAGTTTGTCACATTTGTAAATAGCGTATAAGTACACATCGTCTACCTTTAGCATTACGCAATGAGCTAAAAATACTTATTAAGTAGCTAGTGTATTTACGCTAATAACTATGTTCAGCAGACCTTATTTAGTGTCAATGCAACCCCCTTTTTCATCATTCTTTTGTTTGGAGTAGTTAAAAAATGAAATGTGTTATTTTTGGTGGCGGTGGCTTTATTGGCTCAACTATCGCGGATCGTTTTTTGAAAGAAGGTTATCAACTGAGAATTTTTGAGAGACCGCGTGTCGAACCTTACCGAAAATTTGCCGATAACGAAGCCGTTGAATGGATGACAGGGGACATACTGAGTAATCACGATTTAAATGCGGCTATTGAGGGCATGGACGTAGTGCTGCATTTAGTGTCTACCACCTTGCCTAAGAATTCTAATGATGATCCCATCTATGATGTGCAGAGTAATGTGGTTGGTTCATTGCAAATGTTGCATGCGATGGTTGCTAACAAGGTTCAGAAAATTATTTTTATTTCTTCAGGTGGTACAGTGTACGGTACGCCGCACTATTTACCCATTGATGAGCAACACCCCACTAATCCGCTGGTTTCTTATGGCATTACTAAGCTCACCATTGAAAAATATTTGCAGATGTTTGAGAGTTTACACGGTATCAAAGCCATCACCTTGCGCGTTGCTAATCCTTACGGTGAACGGCAACGTATAGAAACCGCACAAGGTGCGGTCGGGGTTTTTTTACACCGCGCACTTAAAGATACGCCTATTGAAATTTGGGGTGATGGCAGTGTCACCCGCGATTACATTCACATTAGCGATGTCGCTGAGGCGTTTTTACAAGCCATCAACTACACAGGCACAAAACGCACTTTTAACATTAGCTCAGGACTAGGCATGAGTTTGAATGAATTAATAGGCTTGTTGGAAGGCGCATTAGGAAAATCCATCGTTCGCCACTATTTACCTGCCCGTCCGTTTGATGTGCCAGTCAGCGTATTAAGCAATGCGCTAGCAAAAGAACACTTGCAATGGTCGCCATTAACATCCATGTCGAATGGCATAAGCCGTACAGCGGCGTGGATGGCAAGCGAATTGGCTAAATAAATACCCGCAAATCACATGAAAATATTACTCACTGTTCACCAATTTTTTCCGCAGTTTTCCGCTGGCACTGAAATACTCACTTATGCAGTGGCGCGTGAGCTAATTAATCGGGGTCATGAGGTGCGGATTCTAACAGGTGCTCCCGCTAATCAACCGTTAAGTGATGCGAATAGATGTGATGACTATACCTTTGAAGGCATTCAAATTTATCGTTTTCATCATGCGTACACTGCAATGGGTGACCAGACTTCAATGCTGGAAATTGATTATGATAATCATCTTGCCGCGCAGTATTTTCGCCAAATTATTGATAACTTTCACCCTGACATCGTCCATTTTTTTCATTTTCACCGTTTAGGCACAGGCTTAATTGACCAAGCAGTACAAGCGGGTATTCCTGCCTTCATGACACCGACTGATTTTTGGGCTATTTGTAACACCGCGCAACTATTATTATGTAATGGGAAAATGTGTTCAGGTCCCAGTGCTTATGCGGGTAACTGTGTTAAACATTTTGCCCAAAATAAGCGCAATGGGCTAGTCGGCAAAGTGATGCAATACTTACCTACGCCGTTAGTTGATGGGCTAGTGTATCTCACACAACAGGGTGTCATGCCTAATTATCCCAATCGGCAAGAAGTCCTCGCCGCGAGTAATCGGCTGCACATTAATATTGCCAGACTCAATCAATTAAAGCGCATTATCAGCCCTACTTCATTGGTGACAGAGCTGTTAATTAACTACGGTATTGCACCCGAATGTATCATACAATCTGCCTTCGGCATTGATGTCACTGGCATGAGTAGCTTACGCTCACCGCCGCGTCAGCCATTAAGAATTGGTTTTATTGGCACACTGGTTTCGCATAAAGGCGTTCATATTCTCATTGAAGCCTTTAAAGCCTTACCGCCAAACGTGGCAATTTTAAACATCTATGGCAGCCCAGAAAACTTCCCTGACTATGCCAACGGATTAACACAACTGGCTGATAATCACAGTGGCATAACCTTTTGCGGCACATTTCCGAATGCCGCTATTGCCGATATTTTTGCCGACTTAGATGTATTGGTCGTACCATCACTGTGGTATGAAAATACCCCGTTAGTGCTTTATTCTGCACAAGCGGCACGTTGCCCTGTCGTCGCTTCAAACTTTGCGGGGCTTTCTGATGTGATTGGTCATGAAGACAACGGTCTATTATTTACAGCAGGTGATACAACCGCTTTAACAACACAATTATCTCGCCTCATTAATGAACCCCAGTTACTCGAACAATTAAGTCACCATGCGCGTCAACCAAAATCAACATCAACTTATGTAGATGAACTTATTGGCGTGTGGAATAGCTGACTAACTGATGTTACGCACAAGAACATTTTTGTCCACGAAAGACACGAAAAAGACTAAAAAAATAATGTCTACCACTTAACGCGTGGACAAGACACATTAACTTTGATTGTTTTCGTGCCTTTCGTGCCTTTCGTGCTTTTCGTGGACTATTTCTTTTTCATGCGTAACATTAGTGAACAACTTCTTTTTGCCACACCCTACAAATCACACCTGAGGATTTAAAAATGATTGCCGAACTTGGACATTTCTCGCTCATACTCACTTTGTGCATGGCACTGGTGTTGGGCATCATACCCATTATCGGGGCTTTTCGTGGGATAGCGGGCTGGATTGCTGTTGCTAGATCTGCTGCATTCGCGCAACTGCTGTTTATGGCATTGTCTTACGGTTGTTTAACGTATAGCTGTTTAACCCATGATTTTTCGGTCAAATACATTGCCACTAATTCCAATACCGCATTACCGACGCTGTATTTAATTTCAGGTGTGTGGGGAGCGCATGAAGGTTCATTATTATTGTGGGGCTTGGTGTTGACGATTTGGACGGGATTGGTGGCGCGGTTTAGTCACGCTATTCCTGAGGCAACCGTGGCGCGAGTATTAGGCGTAATGGGGTTGGTATCGATTGGCTTTTTATTATTTTTAGTGTTCACATCTAATCCATTTGAACGCTTATTTCCCGCGCCATTAGAAGGACGTGATTTGAATCCATTATTGCAAGATGTCGGCTTAGCGATACATCCGCCGATGTTATACATGGGTTATGTGGGTTTTTCAGTGGCGTTTGCGTTTGCGATTGCCGCGTTATTAGAAGGGCGATTGGACTCCGCGTGGGCAAGATGGTCGCGTCCGTGGACAAATATGGCGTGGATGTTTTTAACGTTAGGTATCGCGCTGGGCAGTTGGTGGGCGTATTACGAATTGGGCTGGGGCGGTTGGTGGTTCTGGGATCCCGTAGAAAATGCGTCATTTATGCCGTGGTTAGTTGGCACTGCGTTAATTCATTCACTTGCCGCCACTGAAAAACGCGGCGTGTTTAAAACGTGGACGGTGTTACTGGCAATTTTTGCATTTTCTTTGAGTTTATTAGGCACATTTTTAGTGCGTTCTGGCGTATTAACCTCCGTTCATGCGTTTGCCAGTGATCCTGCACGCGGCTTGTTTATTTTAATATTTTTGGCGGTTGTGGTTGGTGGTTCATTGTTGCTGTATGCGATTCGCGCGCCTTACGTCAAAAGCAGTGCGACTTTTGAGCTGGTATCGAAAGAGTCCGTTATTTTGTTAAATAACGTATTGTTAGTAGTGACAGCGGCAAGTATTTTATTAGGCACGTTGTATCCGCTAGTCATTGATGCCTTGGGCTTAGGTAAAATTTCCGTCGGGCCTCCGTATTTTAATGCGGTGTTTATTCCACTCACCGCGCCATTAGCCATTGTGGTCGGTTTTGGTATGTTATTGCGCTGGAAAAAAGACAGCATCACAACCTTGGCAGTGCGTGTGCGTTGGATGGCGGCAGGCTGTTTAGCAGGTGGTTTATCATTGCCATTATTAATGCCGTTTTATTCGTGGGCAGCGGTGTTAGGAATAACGCTGGCATTGTGGACAGTCGCAATGACGCTATTATCTTTGATGGATCGTGTCGGTGAACAAGGCTTTTCGTGGCAACGACTCGCCAGTATTCCTTCAGGTTTTTATGGCATGACGATAGCGCATTGTGGCATTGCCGTGTTTGTTATCGGAATTACGCTCACCTCAGTGTACAGCGTGGAAAAAGATATACGCCTCTCGCCTGAAGAAACCGTTGAACTATCAGGTTATGTGTTTCAATTTCACGGTGTTAAAGAAACCCAAGGCGCGAACTATGTTGCACAACAAGCGTTTGTTACCGTGAGTCATAACGGGGAACAAGTGGCACAACTTGAACCGCAAAAACGGGTGTATAAAGTGCAAACCATGCCGATGACAGAAGCGGCGATTGATGCAGGTTTGTTTCGGGATTTGTTCGTGGCGATTGGTGAACCCTTAGGTCATAAAGGCGCGTGGAGTTTACGGATGTATTATAAATCGTTTATTCGTTGGATATGGCTGGGGGCAATTTTTATGGCAGTGGGTGGTTTATGCGCTGCGTGTGATAGACGTTATCGGCTTAAGGGCGGCTAACTTTAAACAACAAAGGTAGGCGCGAATTCATTCGCGCCTACCTATTTATCAATACGTTAAAGAATGTAGTTGAGAAGGAGCTGATGCCAAGCTGATATACTTCAAACCCATCAAGGTATTACCATCAACATCAAAATCTATCCACACAACCTCTACTTCGCCCTTTACACTTAAATTATTAAATTCAAACGAAGTAATCATACCTTCCGCAATAGCCAGTGTTTCGACCAGTTGAATCATTAGACCATCTACTGAAGTATTAATGGTATTAAAGTTATGATAGCCATTGTTTAATAAAATTTGCCCTTGAATCGACACATTTTTTCTGTAGGCTTTTCTTTGGTACAGTACGCCATCTGCATCATAAGCAATATCTTTAAATTTCAAAGCCAGAAAAACTTGAATCTCTTCTTTCTCAACTCTAATAATTTCTGCTGTACCCGCTAACCGTAATGTCGGCAAATAAAAATCGATGACTGTTGATACTAAGGTGTCGCTAGACATATCATTAGAATGTTCAGAATACATATCTTTATATTTTAACTGGACGAGTATTCCTGTTATTGACATATTGACAACTAATACTTTCCGCTCTTCTCCGTTAATATAAATTAAAGCAGGTGCTATCAATTTTTTACGATAAGATCGTTTTGATTCTGAATTCATTATTTTCGCCCTCCCTATCCATTGATTATTTTATTCAAAAATTAAGGTTAAAATTTGTCATCCATATCTTATTATTTTGATCGCCTGCTGGGTCTTTTTTCCAAACGTGTTGATATAAAAAACCTGTTTCAACTTGAAATTCAGGGGCAAATCGATAACCAAATCCCAAATAAGCGCGATTTTGTTGTGCGCCCGCTTGTAATTGGACGTTATTAGCATTGTCGTTGAGATTGACAAATATTTCCTCAGAGGCAATCACCGACCAATCTGTGTGATTAGGGATCAACTGCTCAACACGAACGCGGGTGCGCCACCGTATGCTAGGGTCTGAATTACTCGGTAAAAAACGCTCTTCTAATCGGTTACGCACGTCCCAGATAAACTGTTTTTCATTTGCTGTATCCCTCCAAGTAAAACCCTGAAATGCACGATTTTCAATGAGGTAGTGATTAGAGCTAGGGCTAGTAGAATCGGCTTGCATTAAATAGCCAACCCATAACGTCGCTTGTGGACTAACTGCCCAGCCTAGCGCGGGTCTTATTATCATACTGGTCAAATGTGAATGATCATTACCTACGCGCGGCTGGAGTTCTAAAAAACCGCGTAGCTGCTCTGTTAATTTGACATTAATATTCACAGGTATCCAGCTCTGAAAATCAGAAGTCGCTGTGGTAGCGTATCCGTTAGTGCTTACCATTAATGCTGTCATCAGCATAACAGATCTAAGTTGCTTCACTTTATTTTTTAATATCATGATTTGGTAGTGGGTTAAATCTGTGATGATAGATTAAAATCACGGGCAGAATAAAATCACACTTACCTAAAAGACCTTATGAGCTGCTACCAAGAAATCACCTGTCCATTCTGTAAAAGTACCCAGATGGGCAAGTCAGGACGCAATGCAACG
>SHZG01000062.1 GCA_009692395.1 Methylococcales bacterium
CCCGTTGCATTGCGTCCTGACTTGCCAATCTGGTTACTTTTACAGAATGGACAGGTGATTTCTTGGTAGCAGCTCATAAGGTCTTTTAGGTAAGTGTGATTTGATTCTGCCCGTGATTTTAATCTATCATCACAGATTTAACCCACTACAAAACGACTCAATCGCAAGACCATTTGCTTCTCAAAACTAGAGTTGATGCACGACACCGTCATCGGTTTGTTTATCAACAAGGTCGAATTCGGGCGCGATATTTATTCATAATTACAGATTTAACCCACTACCCCAGCGTTTTTCTACGGCTATGTGTATAACATGACCTATGAAGATAATTTAACCTATATGCAGAACAACAATCTTCGTTTGTGCTTTCACGGGCATTCACACATGGCAGGGGTATTTGCACGCGCTAAAAATGGTTTAGCTCAACATATCACTACAAAGAAAGTATCACTGTCGTCTTATACTCAGATACTTCTCTGTCCTGGTTCAGTGGGGCAACCAAGAGAGGGCTGTACGGATGCACAATTTGCTATTTATGATCGTGAACAACAGGAAGTGACTTTTCTAGCCTTACCTTACGATAACGCACCTGTTATAAAGAAAATGCAAGATAATGATTTTCCAGACGTTTTATGGAA
This sequence comes from Methylococcales bacterium, assembly GCA_009692395.1. GTDB lineage: Bacteria > Pseudomonadota > Gammaproteobacteria > Methylococcales > Methylomonadaceae > UBA4132. Next base: position 639 of record SHZG01000062.1, read on the forward strand.
ACGGTTATTAACGGGGAAATGAGGGGGAGAATAGAGACGCGAATCATCGCGTCTCTACAAAGGAAACTAAGGTGTTAAACCTTGTCCTATAACAATTACTTTCAACGCATTGGTACCGCCTTCAATGCCATTCAAATCACCTTTAGTGATAATGAATTTATCGCCGTCTTTAGCTGCTTTCCATTTTCTCAATTCTTTGACGATATTGCGATTAACTTCAACATGATCTTGGTGAGCACCCAATTTAAAATAAATGGGGAATACGCCACGAAATAAGGTAACTTTACCTAAAGTTTTTTCTTGTTGGCTAAATGCGAAAATAGGAATGCCAGAACTGATGCGTGACATCCATAATGGTGTCGAACCCGATTCAGTCAAGGTAACAATGCCTTTGACTTTAGTATGATTCGCCATGTACATCGCAGACATCGCGATGGCTTCATCATCTCGCTCAAATTGCATGCTGACACGGTGATCTGATTCACGCACCACCGCTTGTTTTTCCGCTTCAATACAAATACGGTGCATCGCTTCAACCGCTTGAATCGGATGATTACCCGATGCAGTTTCCGCTGACAACATAATCGCATCAGTACCGTCATAAACCGCATTGGCTACGTCAAATACTTCCGCACGCGTTGGAATTGGATGATCAATCATCGATTCCATCATTTGTGTGGCAGTAATGGCAACACGATTCAGTTCACGACTGCGTTTAATCAGTAGTTTTTGTACCGCTGGCAAATTAGCATCACCAATTTCCACGCCTAAATCACCACGCGCTACCATCACTGCATCAGAGGCGAGGATAATTTCATCCATCACGTCTGGAACAATCGCTTCAGCACGTTCAACTTTAGACACAATGCCTGCATAACAACCGACCGCCTCTAACAAACGGCGCGCTTCATGCAAATCTTCTGCACAACGTGGGAAAGACACGGCAACATAATCACATTCAATTTGCCCGATGGTGATAATGTCTTCTTTATCTTTTTCCGTTAAAGCGGCTGCTGATAAGCCACCGCCGAGTAAGTTAATGCCTTTTTTATTAGACAAATAACCGCCAACCGCCACGGTGCAGTTAATGCGTAGGTTTTCTGCAACATTGACCACATCCAACACAATGCGACCATCGTCAAGTAATAAACGGCTACCCGCTTTCACTTCTCTAGGTAAGGGTTCATAGCTGATAGCGACTTGTGTTTCATCGCCGTCTTCTTTGCCCATATTAATGTCGAGCGCAAAATCCTGACCATTTTCTAGCCAAACTTTCTCTGCGCCGCCTTGTTTTGCATTCGCTTTAAAACGTTCAATACGAATCTTTGGCCCTTGTAAATCTGCCAAAATACCGACGCGTCTGCCCGTTTTTTTGCTTATTTCACGCACTGCGTTAGCACGATCAATATGATCTTGTGCTGTGCCGTGTGAAAAGTTCAACCGTACCACATCAACGCCTGCCTCAAATAGACCTTCAAGCACACCTTCTTTATCGGTAGCAGGGCCTAGTGTGGCTAAAATTTTGGTTCTTCTTAGCATGGTTATTCCGCGTTCATTAAAGCGACTGTGGTATCTAACATACGGTTAGAGAAACCCCATTCGTTGTCATACCAAGACAGCACTTTTACAAAGTTGCCGCCAGTGACTTTGGTTAAAGAGGCTTCATAAATTGAAGAATGTGGGTTATGGTTAAAGTCCATAGACACTAAAGGCTCATCATTAATCGCCAAAATGCCTTTTAATGAACTTGCCGCAGCCGCTCTTAAAATACTATCAATTTCTTCTATAGTGGTGTTGCGTGATGCTTGGAAGCATAAGTCAACCACAGACACATTGATAGTCGGAACGCGCATTGCGAAACCGTCTAATTTGCCTTTCATTTCTGGCAATACCAAACCAACCGCCGCTGCTGCGCCCGTTTTAGTGGGGATCATAGATTGAGTAGCAGAACGCGCACGCAATAAATCACTGTGATACACGTCAGTCAACACTTGGTCGTTCGTGTAAGAATGGATAGTCGTCATTAAGCCATGTTCAACACCGATAGTGTCGATTAACGGTTTAATTAACGGAGCTAAACAGTTAGTGGTGCAAGAAGCGTTAGAAATAACGGTATCAGTGGCTTTTAAGGTTTTATGGTTAACACCATAAACAATCGTTGCATCTACATCACTGCCACCGGGTGCAGAAATGATGACTTTTTTCGCGCCTGCTGTAAGATGTGCAGAGGCTTTTTCTTTGCTTGCGAAGAAACCCGTACATTCATGAACCACATCAACGCCTAATTCAGCCCACGGTAATTTTGAAGGGTCTCTTTCAGCAAGTACACGAATTCTGTCGCCATTGATAACAATGTAATCACCATCAACGCTGACATCAAAGCCGAATTTGCCATGAACGGTGTCATATTTAGTTAAATGTGCATTGGTTTTTGAATCGCCTAAATCGTTAATTGCCACGATTTGAATTTCGTCAGTGCGACCTGATTCATACAGTGCGCGCATGATATTACGTCCAATACGACCATAACCATTGATTGCAACTTTTATTGCCATTTGAGTTTCTCCAGAGTGATGAGCTATCGATTAATATAAAAAGTGTGCCTTCGCACGTCGAAAACGCTCTAACTATACCAAAAGAGTCACTACTTAGTCTATAAATTGGCAAACAGTTTTCTATTGTAGTCAGTATGCAATCGGGTCTTGTTGGCGATTAGTTAGAATCAAAGACTTTTCATGGGTTCATCGACAGCATTACGCTGAGTATCCATATAAAAGTAATGATGCCAAACACCAAGCCAAACAGATGATGCCTTGCTTCAACTTCTCAGTGTTCTAAATACAATCCTAGCATACGGCTGAACTCGTCCGTGGCTTGATTGAATGATATAGCTAACGCACAATAAAATGATACCGTTCGTGGTGAGCCATTCGACAAGCTCAGAGCTAACGGTTTTGTAATCATTTTATTAACGGCTAACTATAGTGTCCCCGTAAATCTATAGGACTGTTAAAATATGCCATCATTTATTTAATAGGCTATGAGCATTATGACGACACAACCCAGCAAAGACCTTGAAACCTTCGTTAATCCACGCACTGATCGTGATTACACCATTCATATTTCCACTCCAGAATTCACCTGCCTTTGCCCGAAAACAGGGCAACCTGATTTTGCCACCATCGAGATTGATTATGTGCCTGCAGAATTATGCGTGGAGCTAAAATCGCTTAAGTTATATATGTGGTCATTTCGTGATAGAGGCGCGTTTCATGAGGCGGTGACTAATGAAATTTTGGATGATATTGTCAACGCTATTCAACCCAGTTTTATGCGAGTTCGGGCAGTGTTTAATGTCCGTGGCGGTGTTTATACCACGGTGGTTGCTGAGCATAGCAACCCCGATTGGCACGCGCCTGAATTAGTGAACTTACCTTAAAAACTGAAAAATTATGAACGCTTTCTTACAATCGGTAATGCCTCATCACACCTTATCAAAGCTGATGAGCAAACTCACGCACTCAGAAATTGTGTGTGTTAAAAATCTGTTTATTAAAAAGATTATTCAACATTACGGTGTCAATATGGACGAAGCCTTGGTGCAGGATATTAATGCATTTAAAAGTTTTAATGACTTTTTTACCCGCGAATTAAAACCCGAAGCTAGACCGTTAAACACGGAAAAAAATGCGCTTGTCAGTCCTGCCGATGGCGTAGTGAGTCAAGCGGGCGATATTACCGCTGGGGATATTTTTCAAGCCAAAGGTAAAAGTTTTACGGTCACTGATTTATTGGGTGGTAGCGCAGAACGCGCCGCACCGTTTAATGATGGCGTGTTCAGCACTATTTATTTATCGCCGAAAGATTATCATCGTTTGCATATGCCACTGACTGGCACATTAATAGAAATGGTACACGTTCCCGGCCGTTTATTCAGTGTGAACACCGCAACCACCGAAGCTGTGCCACGGTTATTCGCTAGAAATGAACGCGTTTGTTGCCTATTCGATACCGAAGCAGGCCCGATGGCGTTAATTTTAGTCGGAGCGATTTTTGTGTCCAGTATTGAAACGTTATGGCACGGTGTCGTTACGCCGCCGACAGTGATAGAGGTACAAAACTGGTTGTATGAACAAGACGCACCCACGCTACAAAAAGGCGAAGAAATGGGACGCTTCAATATGGGTTCAACGATTATCGTGTTGCTTGGCAAAGACACTGCCCAGTGGAATGCTGATTTTACTGCCAATAAAGAAGTTAAATTAGGTGAGATGATTGGTAGCATTATTCAAAAACACCAACCAGAATTAGTTAAAAGCTCTGGTTTCTCCACCTTACTCAAGCGATTGGGTTTTTAGTCATTACTAGACCTGTTAGCTTTTTAACAGCTGACAGGTCTAGCATCATCCGTCAAACAGTTTGCACTTCTACCGAGATTCCTCTATTGTGCACGCGCTTTTTAAGCATATTTTTTAATCCACCTTCTTTTTTACAGGACATTTATGAGTGATTTTACATTTGGACGCGCTGATGGTAGTCAACGGAGTCTTAAAGGTTATAAATCGGCAAAACCCAGTGCTGATGCAAAAAAATACAGTGAAAACCACTATAAAGAATCTGAGTTACCGCGTAACGTTGATTTAAGAAAATACTTAACCGCTGTTGAAGATCAAGGACAGACCAGCAGTTGTGTTGCCAATGCGGTCGCGGGTGCGTATGAATACCTCGCCAAAATGCACACGGGTGATAATTATGATGTCAGTCGGATGTTTATTTATTACAACGGTCGCTATGAAGGCATAGAAGAAGGCGGAAAAATAGAAGACAGTGGTTGTTATATTCAACACGCTATCGAAGGCTTGAAAAAATGGGGCGCGTGTGCGGAAGCAAACTATCCGTTTGATACTGCACTGGTGAACGATGAACCGTATCAGGAAAATTACGATGAAGCGGCGGCTTTTCTAGTTCAGGATATGGCGGCAGTGCCGACTGATTTGTATGCGTGGAAACACAGTTTAGCCGAAGGTTATCCGATTATTTTCGGTATTAATTTATATAAATCGTTTGATAAACAACGCCAAAAAGGCGTAGTGCCGATGCCTTCTGATACCGAAGCATCACGCGAATCACACGGTGGTCATGCCATGTTAGCGGTTGGTTATTCTGATATAGACAAAGTGTTTATCGTCCGTAATTCATGGGGCGAAGGCTGGGGTGATAATGGCTATTGCTACATTCCTTACGATTATCTGGTTAACCCTAAGTTTAACGATGGCGATTCGTGGATTATCAAACAACTCGACAACACTGATTTTAATAATCAGCAATATTGGGATAACAGTGATGAATCGGTAGTGGGGGATTACGAATCCGAACTAGCGAATATGAGCGAAGATGACTACGCTGCAATGTTAGATGCAATGGGTGATGATTATCCGCTGGAATACCGTATTGCCTTATTGTTTCTTTACGCCGCAGGTCAAGATGGCGATTTAAGCGATGATGAATATGATGCTATCGCACTTTATATGACCACCACTATCACAATGTTAGGCGTGGACATGAGCGCGGAAAAAATATTGCGCTATGCAGTGAGAGACATCACTAATATCACCTTGATTGAAGAATCTGTCACTTTATTGGGTGAGTATTTTTCCAGTGAAATGCTGGCGAAAATCATGATTGATATTCAAAGTGTGGTCAGCATAGATGGCTTTTCAGAAAGTGAAAGCAGCTCACTGTTTGAAATGATGGAATCGTGGCAAATGGAAAGCTCAGAATCTTCTGAGGAATACAGCGAAGAAGACGAAGAAGACGAAGAAGACGAAGAAGACGAAGAAGACGAAGAAGACGAAGAAGACGAAGAAGACGAAGAAGACGAAGAGGACGAAGAGGACGAAGAGGACGAAGAGGACGAAGAGGACGAAGAGGACGAAGAGGACGAAGAGGACGAAGAGGACGAAGAGGACGAAGAGGACGAAGAGGACGAAGAGGAAGACGAAGAAGACGAAGACGAAGACGAAGAAGACGAAGACGAAGACGAAGAAGACGAAGACGAAGAGGAAGACGAAGAAGACGAAGACGAAGACGAAGAAGACGAAGACGAAGACGAAGACGAAGACGAAGACGAAGACGAATAATTCGATGTAAGTTAATCGAATAAAAGCGTCATGCTGGGCGGGATTACAAACCCCGCTCATTAATAGTTAGGAAGGCGCGAATTAATTCGCGCCCACCGCAAACTTAATGAACTGACCGCTGATAATGAACGCTAAACTCATTCAATTTAGCCAACATCACAGGCAAATCAGCAAATTTTTCAGGTTGAAACGAATTAACGCCAACCCGCGCTAAATAAAATGCTTGATCGGGCATATAACACCCCGTCGCACGCAATTCACCGCTATAATCCAGCCGTTCACGCAACAACCACGCCTGAGAAAACGCCCGTCCATCGGCAAAATCAGCAAATTCCAATTCAATCAACGCCAGACGCTTAACATCACCCGCCAAAACTGCCACGTCATCAGCAGGGGCAAGACGCACACCCAATTGACCTGCATGATGAATCAGCGCGTGTTTTTCCTGTTGCCATCTCGCTAAAGACAAGGTGACCTCACCCGCTGGAATAATTTCATCATCATTAATGTGCTGCCAAGTATCATCAACAATGTTTTTATCTTTAATTATCTGCATAAACTTGCTCCTTAAACGGGGTAATGCCAACGCGCTTAACCATATCGAGGAAAGATTCTTCTTCCAAACGTTGCTCGACATAAACAGCCAAAATAGTGGTAATCGCCTTAGTGACTTCATCTTTCGCTACCGCCGGCCCTAAACGCTCACCAATTGCCGCTTCATTATCCGAAGAACCACCCAGAGTAATTTGATACCATTCCACGCCTTTTTTATCTACGCCTAAAATACCGATATGCCCAACACTTTGATGCGCACAACCGTTCATACAGCCAGAAAAATTGATTTTTAATTCGCCAATGTCATGCACATAATCCATGTCATCGAGCGCGTCATTAATTTCTTTCGTCACGTCGATAGAACTGGCATTTGCCAAGGAACAAAAATCCAAACCAGGACAACAAATAATATCCGTAACCGTGCCGATATTCGGCGTAGCCAAGTTCAATGCGTCCAATTGTTGCCATACAGCGTATAAATCGGCTTGATTAACATCAGCAAACACCAAATTTTGGCGGTGTGTGGTTCTCACTTCACCAAAACTATAACGATCCGCTAAATCCGCGACGGCATCTAATTGAGCATCCGTCATATCACCAGGTGGAACATCGGGGGCTTTTAATGATAAAAACACCGCGTTATAACCTGCGACTTTATGCGCCGCCGTGTTGTATTTAACCCACGTCGCAAAGGCTTTATCGTCAGCTGAATACTGGGTAAAACTTTTATCAGCAACTGCCTCAGGAATATAAGCAGGCGGTGCAAAATGCGCCTTCATTTCCTCAACACGTTCTGCCGCTAATTCACGACCGTCTTTAATTAACTGCCATTCTTGCTCAACCATTGCAGTGAATTTCTCAATGCCCGTTTCTTTCAGCAAAATTTTAATCCGCGCTTTATACTTATTATCACGGCGACCGAATAAATTATAAACCCGCAAAATAGCTTCTAAATACGACAACAAATGTTGCTGTTCTAAATAAGGGCGAATCACCTTACCGATAATCGGTGTGCGACCTAAACCGCCACCCACCAACACTTGAAAGCCCAACACACCCGCGTCATTCTTCACTAAATGCAAACCAATATCGTGCAGTTGCGTCGCCGCTCTGTCATTCACTGCGCCACTCACCGCAATTTTAAATTTACGCGGTAAATAATCAAACTCAGGATGCAGCGTTGTCCACTGGCGAATAATCTCGCAATACGGACGCGGATCTTCAATTTCATCCACACACACACCCGCCAAATGGTCAGACGTGGTATTACGCACACAATTACCGCTGGTTTGAATCGCGTGCATTTGAACCGTTGCCAAATCAGCCAAAATATCAGGCGTTTGCTCTAATTTAGGCCAATTAAACTGCACATTTTGCCGCGTCGTAAAATGACAATAGCCTTTATCATAAGTGCGTGCAATATGTGCCAACATTCTGATTTGTTTGCTATTAAACACCCCATAAGGAATAGCGATACGCAACATCGGCGCGTGGGTTTGAATATAAATTCCATTTCTTAACCGCAAATGGCGGTATCTATCTTCCGACAACTCGCCTGCTAAAAACTGCTCGGTTTGCCACCTAAATTGGGCGACCCGCTCATCCACAAGCGTCTGGTCAATCTCGTTATATTGATACATAAAAAATTAAAAAACCTACAAAGCAACTCAACAAAGTGAGCAATCATATACCGCAAGCTACAAAATGACAAAGATTCTCTAACCGTTTTTTAAAAATATAACCGCGAAAACTTCCCTCTGTTTTGATGTGTCAACACTTTTCAGGGCATATTATTTAAGTAGCTTTATACTGCTTTTAAAATTCTACAGGTGACAGATAACCATTGTTAGAATGGAGGTGTTGTCGGTTGTAGAAAACTTCGATGTAGTCTGTGCTGGGCATGATCATGATGTGATGGATGCCACATTGGCAGTCGGTGCGCGTGATTTACCTACCGTTAATACGGCAGCAGCCGATGATTGAGCGGGTACAGTTGCGAATAATCAGGTCGAACGGGTTGGCGTGTAATCTGCTTATTTTTAGGGGAATCTGTTAAGGCTCGGCTATTGTAATCCCCGTTAATTTTTTAGATTAACGGGGATTTTTTGTTGCCTTAAAAGGTGTCTGTTGCGATTGTAGGACTAGCAACAAGAATCGTGGTTAGCCATTGCCAAAGTCCTATGAATCGCTAGTCAAATCTACGTCCTCGTCCGGCACAACAATACGAAAATACGCCACAAGCTAATGAAAAAATACTTTCTAGTTCGCCTCAGCGGATGACAGATGAAGAAAAACCGCCTCATTACGCCGTCCGCCTTACTCGATGGCTTATTATTTTTTTAACTCTGATAGATAAAATAAATCACTACACACTCGACCAACTTCGACGATTTATTGATGCTTTTGGGGCGGGTGATAAGGTTGCGTAGACACCTATGCGCTCCAGCGTGGAAACGAGTCAACTTATTATTTACGGGTACCCGCTGAGGTATCGGTCGTGTCCAAAATACGGTTTATCATATTGGTTTGTTGCGATACTCTATCGGCTTGAGTTAAATCAATCATGCTTTTAAGTGCTGCAAAACGTTTTCCAGCTTCTTCTAGGTCTTCTGTTGCTTTGGGCAAATCACCCGCTTGTACAGCTGTTCGCGCTTTTTTCAAATAATCATTAGCACGGTTACGATTACGGTCAAGTTTATCATTGGCATTGATTTCTTTCGTTAATTTCAATGCCTCTTTAATGTGATTTATGATGACATCATCGCTGTCTTTGTCACTGCCAGCCGCGCCACCGCTGTTTCTTACCTGAATAGCTGTCAATGCTTCATTAACTTGACCTAAAGTAGCGTCAATTCCTTCAATTGGGGTCATTTTATTGTACATACACGCCATGCCTAAACACACGGCAGAAGCACTCGTCGAAAAACCACCTAAAGAAAGTGCCAAGGTAGTTGCTATCACCGCGCTTTTTAATAGTTTCATGTAATATATTCCTCATTATTGTTATTTGTATTTATTTTTATTAAACCTGCAACCGCTTAAATATTAAGCATATTTAATTAGTTACATGACGACATCAACTATACCATAACTTTTGTAAATATACTCTCATTCCGACCACCGCGTCACTGCCATTAAGTTAAGGATTGTATAAATGCGATACGCTGTATTAGGACTTTCGCTACCCCGCTAAAAATCCTGCATTCGAGGTGAGCGTAACTCATTTTCAAAAACTCAGAAAACAAATGAGAGCGGACTGTGTAAAGAGTTGTTGAGGGTTTCTGGGCATATACTTTCAATGACAACCACGGATGATAACAACAAGCGAGATGGTTACGTTGGGAGCGGGCTTTACGGCATTGGTACTTTTCACTCCTTTAATTCACGGTGAAATGCTTCGACTTTCCAGCGCCAGTCATTAGTCGCTTTAACGGCTTGCGTAGTTAAGGTCTCATCAAGGTCATTGGTTATGACCCAGTCAATGTCGCCGTTTTTGGCGACTAGCTTGAATAACTTCACCTTGAAAGGTACTTTTTTCAGTTTGACAATGACACCCTGTAAAAGGCGTTGTTCTGTCCAATCAATAGCCTCTAAGTGAATATAGCCTTCTTCTAGGCTTGGACTCACTAAGCGATTATTTTTTAACATGGTATAAAAAATACGCCCTAACGAATTTGATGTGTCAACACTTTTCAGGACACAAAGTGAGGCAGCTTTGAGCTGCATTTCAAACTCTACAGGTGACAGTTAGCCATTGCTGGAATGGAGGCGTTGTCGGTTGTAGAACACTTCGATAGTGTTGAAGAGGGATTTTTTGGCTTCTTCGCGGGTTGAGTAGCGTTCATGGTTGACGCATTCGGTTTTAGGGTGTGGAAGAAGCTCTCAGAGATGGCGTTGTCCCAGCAATTTCCTTTGCGGCTCATGCTTTGCTGGATGCCGTGTTGTTTGAGCAGTTTTCGGTGGTCAACTGAGGCAGTTTCACTGCCTCGGTCGGTATGCCAGAGTAAGCCTCTTTGGGGGTTTCGTTTCCAGATTACCATGATAAGCGCGTCATTCACTAGCTTGGTTTTCATGTTGTCCGCCATAGACCAGCCGACGATCTGCCGCGAATAGCGGTCTATCACGACCGCGAGGTGGTAGTGGGTTAAATCTGTGATGATAGATTAAAATCACGGGCAGAATAAAATCACACTTACCTAAAAGACCTTATGAGCTGCTACCAAGAAATCACCTGTCCATTCTGTAAAAGTAACCAGATTGGCAAGTCAGGACGCAATGCAA
>SHZG01000063.1 GCA_009692395.1 Methylococcales bacterium
CTTCTTAGGTAGAAAAAGTGATGGCTTCCCAGGTGCTAAAACCTTATGGGAAGGCATGGAAAAAGTCAGGCATTACGCTTTCGGTATCGAAATCGCTAGGGCGGTTTATGCTAACTCTGATTGAGTTGTGGGTAATCGTGTGGGTTAATACCCTGTACGCTGGCATGATGTTTTCCAGACCCCAAATATCCAATAAAAGCAATATACTTCGCATAAAGTTTGTCCAAAACACTGTCATCGACGCTCAATGTTCCTCCCTCTACATTCAGTAACAGCTTGACTTGATTGAACAAATTTTCACCATCATACGATTATCAGTTCAAAAAACGATTTGCGCTATCATGCGAAATGTGCATCACTTCTCCCAATCGACGACAACTGACATAGCTGGGTTCGCTCAATAAAAAACCAATGTATATCGATTTGTGCAACGGGCTGTGCTTGGACGAGTTATGTTTCTTATCACGGGCAAATGGCTTTTTTAAATCTAATTGGTCTGTACATTCTACATTTTTATGCCCTGTCAATGCGTAACTTCTAATTCATTCTAATCCGAGTAAAATCATTTTTAGCACTATTCCAAAATATCATTACTGCCCCGCCTTGCCAAAAAGGGGAATATAAAACCCCAGCATTTGCCAATGTAATGCTATTGGGCTTCATTTGCTGCACATTCCCTATAGCCATTGCCACAAGCTGTTTGGTAGGTGTTTGGCTCTGCTACATCAATCGCCATTGGTTCATGTGTCACTTATTATGAATAAGCTGAAAATAATTCGAGTTAAAAAGATGTGTAAGCAGGGCGTAATCTAAGCTGATTTTTGTATAAATCGCATAAAAACAAGCCAACTAGCCATGCGATTGAATAAACTAGAATGGTGTCAATGCCTTTCGTATGTTATTCTAATCAGGTGTGGTCGGTTGGTTTTTATTGACGCGACTTTAGTTTAAAAATATAATTCTCTGTTCACTTTTAACAGATTATGCTTGATGGAGCTTGCGCCGATGTATGCGGTAATTCAAACAGGTGGTAAACAGTACCGTGTGGAAGAAGGTACTTATTTAAAAATAGAAAAGCTGGAGCTAGGCACAGGCGACAGCATCGAATTTGATAAAGTGCTGATGATTGAATCAGACGGTAATGTTCAAGTTGGCTTGCCTTTTATTGAAGGCGGCAAAGTAACAGCAACCGTGTTGTCTCAAGGCAGACACAAAAAAATCAGAATCATTAAATTCAGAAGACGTAAGCACCACATGAAACAAATGGGTCATCGTCAATACTACACTGAAATCCAGATTACTGGCATTTCTGCATAACGAGGAGTTGAGAAATGGCTCATAAGAAAGCTGGCGGTAGTACGCGTAACGGACGTGACTCGAATGCCAAACGCTTAGGCGTTAAAAAATACGGTGGCGAAACAGTGTTAGCAGGTAACATCATCGTCCGTCAACGTGGCACACATTTTCACGCAGGTGACAATGTCGGTATTGGCAAAGACCATACCTTATTTGCAACAGCAGCTGGCAAAGTGGTTTTCAAGGTTCAAGGGCCTAAAAATCGCAAATTTATCAGTATCGTTGCTGCATAAAACTAGGCTGTCACCTTGGGTGACAGCTTAAGTTATCAAAAAGCTCCTCCCCGTGTGGTTGGGGCTTTTTTTGTTTTTATCGGTTAGATTTGAGTGTGTTATGAAATTTGTTGACGAAGTACAGGTGCGTGTTGAAGCAGGTGATGGCGGTAATGGCGCGATTGGTTTTCGACGTGAAAAATATATTCCAATGGGCGGCCCTAATGGCGGGGATGGCGGTGACGGTGGGAGCGTCTATTTAATTGCCACCGAAAACACCAACACGCTAGTAGACTTTCGCTACCACACTGTGCATAGAGCAGAACGCGGACAAAATGGTCAAACGCGCGAATGCACAGGCAAAAAAGGCGAAGATTTCTATGTATTAGTTCCCTTAGGTACGAAAGTATCCGATGCGGAGACCCAAGAAGTCATTGGTGATTTAACCACGGTTGGACAAACGCTATTAGTTGCACAAGGCGGTTTTCATGGCTTAGGCAACACCCGTTTTAAAAGCAGTATCAACCGTGCGCCCCAAAAAGCCAGCAAAGGTTCAGCAGGCGAACACCGCATTCTGCATTTAGAACTCACGCTCATCGCCGATGTCGGCTTATTAGGAATGCCCAACGCAGGCAAATCCAGCTTAATCCGCGCTGTTTCTTCTGCGACTCCCAAAGTTGCCGACTATCCGTTTACTACGCTTTATCCCAACTTAGGCGTAGTGCGGGTTGATGACTTACGCAGCTTTGTGATTGCCGATATTCCAGGTGTGATTGAAGGCGCGGCAGAAGGCGCGGGTTTAGGTTTGCAATTCCTCAAACACCTAGAACGCACAGGTTTATTACTGCACGTCCTCGACATCGAACCGTATGAAAGTTCAGAATCACCCGTCCAAGCCGCACAAAAAATCAGCCTCGAAATTGCCAAATGGAGCGCAGAACTCGCCAACAAACCGCGCTGGTTAGTGTTAAATAAAATCGACCGCGTACTAGACGAAGAACTAGATGCCCATTGCCAAGCCATCATTGATGAACTCAACTGGACAGACCGCGTATTTAAAATATCCGCCATCAATGGCGAAGGCACGAAAGCCTTAACATACTCCATCATGGACTTTTTAGAAGAGCATCGGAAAATAGCCAGTAAACCACCAGCAGAACCTGTCATCGTCTGGGATTAATCCTGCACTGCTCCAGCGTTGCGTGACGCTGGAGTTCCAATAGTGGCATTCACACGTCAGCGCGTGGGAAACGATATATTATGCGTTCTTGAAGAGGTCTTTACTAAATGTCAGAAAATTGGGCAGAACGACAACGTCTTACAAATCAGCTTGTTAGAATATCGGCTGATTATGTTTTTAATCAAAAGACTGTTCTAGCTGAACAGCTTTCTGAACAGCTCTACGGTTTATGCAAACTTACATGGACTACAAGTTCTTATGACGGAGACAATCCTGCATATATTAGAAGCACAAAAATCCCCGCTCTTTCTTCTATATTTCAAAATAACTGTTCTGACAACTCAATAGAAGACATTGCAAAAGAAATATCAAAAATTCTAGTTCATCAACCTAATGTTAGTAAATGGATTACCTCACACACGGGCTTCACATCTTTCTATGGGGGCTATAGAAACAGCTCGTTAGAATGGATTAAAGACAATTTTCTAGAGCTTCTCCCTTTATTTAAAGAAGCATTTTATCTTTCTAGTGATGAACAACGATTAGAACTGATAAAAAAAGTCGCTCATTTACCTAGTATTCCATCACCAAATGATAAAAAAGAAATGCCCCCAGAATACTTAATTACCCCTGTATTTTTTGCGTTAGATAGTCGAATTCGATTCCCTATAATCAATGGAGAAGAGAGAATCAAAAAATTATTGTCAAAACTTAAAGTAACTGACGCTTCTCTTGATAGTCAATTCTCAGAAATGATAAAACTATATGGTACTGGCGGCATAAAAGATGCGGCAGACTTAGATCAAATTGGCAGAGATATTATTGATTTTGTTCAAACTACAGTAAAACAACCCACTAAAAAACTTTTAACCAGCAAACCGACCACGGGCGGAGAAACTGAGTTACCGTTGAAAGATGAGTCTGACCTAATATCTCTTCAAGAAGCCAGAACAGTTACAAGCAAACGCTTACATAACGGATTGACAAATAAACTTAAATCTTATTTGACTAATTACACATTACTTGAAGGTTGTGATAACCGCGCTATGTTTGATGTCCTTGTGAAGAATTATGATGCAAATGAACACGACCTTCTTATTGAGGTAAAACGCTCTTCAGAAGCCGCACATATAAGGATGGCAATCGGGCAGCTATATGATTATTGGTTCACAATAAAAGGTGATGTTGAACCACACCTTGCAATACTAATTCCAAACAAACCAGACAAAGACATAATAAAACTTCTTGAATGGCTTGATATTGGGATTCTTTGGTTTTCTGGAGAAGAACTTGAAACTTGTTGCGATTGTCTTAATATGCTTATTAAAAACTAACAACGCAAATGATGTGTCTCCTATCGTCGGTATATCCTATTACGCTACTCATTTGAATGTAGACGAAATTAACCTAACAGAGGAAACACAATGCACACTTTCCAACTAAATTCGCACATCAACGAAAACGGTATATTGTCAGTCAAGGTTACCTAAAGAATGGGCTGAAAAAGACGTTAATGTATTGTTAGTGTTAGAGTTTTTGAATCAATTAAAAGAAACAACACCAAAAAAAGAAAGTTTAGCTATCGCGTTTGATTTATTGGCTCAAATGCCCGAAGATTTTATGACTTATCGTCAAGGTGATTTACCACAAGAAAGAACATTGTCGTCCCGCTAAATAAAAATAGAGAAGACCATCCGTGAGTAGAACAAACTTTCAAAACGTTAAACGTGTCGTTATTAAAATCGGCAGTTCCTTATTGACTAAAGGCGGTAAGGGGCTGGATAAAATTGCTATTGCTGAGTGGGTTCGGCAAATGGCGGTGTTAAAACACCAAGATATTGATGTTATTTTGGTGTCTTCGGGCGCGGTTGCTGAAGGCGTTGCGCGTTTGGGCTTGAAATCACGCCCAACGGCACTACATGAATTACAAGCCACTGCCGCTGTTGGGCAGATGGGTTTAGTGCGAGTTTTTGATGATAATTTTCAGCAATATAGCCTTCATGCCGCGCAGGTGTTATTGACGCATGATGATTTGTCAGACAGGCAACGGTATTTGAATGCGCGTAGTACCTTATTAACGTTACTGAAATTCGGCGCGGTGCCTGTGATTAATGAAAATGATACGGTGGCAACGGAAGAAATTCGTTTTGGTGATAATGATACCCTCGCCGCGTTGGTGGCTAATCTGGTGGAAGCGGATTTACTGATTATTTTAACCGATCAACAAGGGTTATTTACGGGCGATCCTAGCGTGTATCCCGATGCAACGTTGATTTCTGAAGTCAGTGTGAATGATGGGCGTTTAAATGGTATGGCAGGTGATAGCCGTAGTGGTTTGGGGCGTGGCGGGATGTCTACTAAAGTCCGCGCGGCACGCTTAGCGGCGCGTTCGGGTGCAGCAACTATTGTGGTTGCAGGGGTAGCAAATCAAGTTATTACTGAAGTGATTGCAGGTGCTGAATTAGGCACATATTTCTTGCCTGATATAGAACCGTTTGCCGCTAGAAAACGCTGGTTAGCAGGGCAGTTGCAAGTGAAAGGGCAAGTGGTTCTGGATGCTGGGGCGGTGAACGTGTTGCAAAATGACGGTAAAAGTTTACTTGCGGTGGGTGTTAAATCAGTTTCAGGTTCATTTGAACGCGGTGAATTAGTGTCTTGTTTGAATGAAAGCGGCGTAGAAATAGCGCGGGGCTTGATTAATTATGGTCATATTGATACGCGCTTAATTGCAGGCAAAAGCAGTACAGAATTTGAACACATCCTCGGTTATGCCGATGATTTAGAACTGATACACCGTGATAATATGGTGTTGGTATAATTTCTCGCCTCCCTGCGCGGCGTAGAAATAACGTTGCAGCGCGTCTCCAACTGCATTCCCACGCGACGCGTGAGTCACTTTAGGCTTTAAAAACTATGCCAAAAAAATATTCCATCTTACTTATTTTGATACTAATTGCCGCGTTAACGACAGCGGTGATTTTTCTCCTCCCTAGCGCAACCGAAAAAGCAGCCATCACACCGCCTGTCACCGTCTACAATCACGGTGAAGAAACCAGCAGTGTGGAAAAACCTTGCTCAAATGAACATCCAGAATGGCAAGCGGCGCAAGTGATTGAGGGCGTGAGTGTTGATACGTCTGGATTGTGTGAACCTGATAATCCTTACGATATCGCGGTTTCGGTTAAAGGCACAAATCACGTGTCGATGGCAACCTTGATGCAAACTCATTTTGCCCAAGATGCGCTGACAATGGGTAAAGACCTTGATGGTGACGGCGATCCCGATGAGATTCATATCAAGTTGGAAGTGGTTGAACTGAATGGCGCAACACCTGACGGTAATTCTTTAATTAATACCTACGATATTGCTCCCGGGATTCAACCTGCAATGTGGGTATTCGCGCCTAAATCCAGCGGTATGGCATTAAAAAACTTTAATTCCAAACAAGCTAATCCGTTGTTGCGTGCGCCATCCCCTGTGATTCGTGTGGAACAAGGCGATAAGGTATTTATCACGTTAGAAAATACCCATTATTTACCGCATACCATTCATTTACACGGTGTCGATCATCCGTGGATGAATTCAGAAGGGCATGATAATGATGGCATGGAAGAACACGCCATATTCCCCGGAAAACAGCATACTTATGAAGCGCAACCGCGCCATACAGGTACGATGCTGTATCACTGCCACGTTCAAACCGCGCAGCATTTAGGCATGGGTATGGGCGGGATGTTTATTGTCGAAGAAAATAAACCGAATAATTGGGTGCAAACTTTTAATATCGGCGCGGGGCAAGTGCGTCATCCTGCGGTTGCCGTCAAAGAAACTTACAGCCAAGAATATGATTTACATTATCAATCGGTGGATAAAAGTTTGGCGAGTATTGTGCAGGAAGCGAATGATCCACGCTTAATTGCTGAGCGTATGACGCGGCAACACAACTTAACACAAACGTTGGAAAATTACTTTCTGCTTAATGGGCATTCGTTTCCTTACACCCTGCGTGATGCGTCAATTATTGTCGATGAAAACGAAACTGTAAAACTGCACGTTGCCAATCTACAACGCTCAGCGGTGGCTATTCATACGCATGGACACAAAGTCACGGCGACTGCTTACGATGGCGTGAACGCGCCCGCTGGCTTGCAAATGACGCGTGATGTGTTTGATATAGCACCCGCACAACGCATAGACTTATCATTAGAAACGAAAAACGATGGCTTACACAGTTACGGCGTGGGTGCGTGGATGTTTCATGACCACGTTCCAACAGGTGCGACCAGTGATAGCATAGAGCCAGGTGGTAATATTGCGTTAATTCTTTATAAAGCACTCGCCGATGAACAAGGAATGCCGAAAGGTCATGGTGAAATGCTCGATACTGTATTTAGTAAAGATTATTACGCGAAAAAACAGGCAGTGTGGGAGAGTAATAAGGAGTTTGCGTCGCTACTGGGTGACGCGGGTTTACTGACACCTAATTATGTGCGCATTATCGGTTTCGGCTTGGCGGCGGGGCTATTGATTGGCTTGCTGTTGCTTGTGTTACGTCTGCTTAAAGGGAAATCCTCATGAAGCTAAAAACCATTGTTCTACTCAGTATGTTCATGCTCAGCCCTGCTTATGCCGCTATGAATCATAGCCGCATGATAATGGATGACAAAATGATGATTATGAATGCCAATCCTGACAAATTACCGCAAGATTGCCAGCAAATTTCTGAAAATGTCGATATAACCATTCGTGCAGGACATAAACACGCGCTGAAATTCACGGGGAAAATGTTTGCCTTTGACCAGCAGGAATGGAATGTAAAACCCTGCGCCAAAATCAATATCACCTTTATTAATGATGACCAAATCCGTCATCAGCTTATGGTTCACGGTTTACCCGGTTATTTATACCCCGATGGCATGGTGCATTTAGAACTGTATGGCGAAGGGCAATTGCAAGCCTCATTCATTGTCCCCAGCCAGAAAAAAACCTATTTAGTGCATTGTGAATTACCGCAACACGCCGAAAAAGGCATGAAAGCGCAGTTGAAAGTCGATGGCGGTGATGGTGATTTACCGAGTATTCCAGGCATTAGTGCGCCTGTAAATGCCGATAGTTATACGGTGGATTGGACACCTGTAACGTGGGCAGCGTTAGTTTTTTGTGTATTGCTGGGCTTTGCCATACCGTTGGTGATGATTAGCAATGCGGCAAGCGGCAAGGCAGTAATTGCTAAAATTTGGGTGTATTTGCAAACACGGCGGAAACCTAAATAAGCCCTCAATGACTGCTAGCCCTTTAGAGGACTGGCAGTCATAGTTGAACGCGCCTGAAAAATAAATCAATATTGGCATCATCTCCTGCCTATTTAAAACCAATTTGCTGATTATTAACCGCTATGTCATCATTGCAACATTTTTTCCACTTACTTTAAGAGATAACATTATGGCTGGTCGTAACCACCTTTATATTCCAGGACCTACTAACGTACCAAACGAAATTTTAAATGCCATGCACGTTACGATGGAAGATCATCGTTCACCTGCATTCCCTAAATTATTAACCCCGTTATTACAAGATTTGAAGAAAATCTTCAAAACTGAAACGGGGCAAGCGTTTATTTTTCCTGCAACAGGGACAGCGGGTTGGGAAGTGGCGTTGACTAACGTGTTAAACGCGGGTGATAAAGTGTTAATTTATCGTTTTGGTCAATTCAGTCATTTGTGGGCAGAAATGGCGAAACGTTTGGGTTTTGATGTGGAAATTCATCAAGAAACATGGGGCAAAGGTATTCCTTTAGACAAACTGGAAGCGCGTTTAAAAGAAGACACCAACCACGAAATTAAAGCCGTATTAGCCACGCACAATGAAACCGCAACAGGCGTAACGTCTGATATTGCTGGCGTGCGTAAAGCAATGGATGCGTCAAGCCACCCAGCATTTTTGTTTGTTGATGGCGTGAGTTCAATTGCCAGCATTGATTTTCGTATGGACGAATGGGGCGTTGATGGTGCAATCAGCGGCTCACAAAAAGGTTTTATGATGCCTGCGGGCGGCGCGTTCTTAGCGTTTAGCGCGAAAGCCTTAAAAGCGACTGAAACCTCAACTTATCCACGTTGCTTTTTAGATTTGAGAGATCAAATGACCAACAATGCGGCAGGTTATACGCCTTATACGCCATCATTGCCGATTCTGTACGGTTTGCGTAAAGCCTTGGATATGTTGTTAGAAGAAGGCATGGAAAATGTGTATGCCCGTCATTACCGTTTAGCCGAAGGCACACGCCGTGCGGTGGCGGCGTGGGGTTTAAAAACCTGCGCTCAAGAAGGCTTTGCCTCTGATACGGTAACGGCTGTTATCGTGCCTGAAGACAAAGATGCGCGTGATGTGATTAGCACTGCATTTTCTAAATACAATATGTCATTAGGTGGCGGTTTATCTGAATTGCTGGGTAAAGCGTTCCGTATCGGTCACGTTGGTGACATGAATGATGTCTCTATGCTGGGCGCGATTGCGGGCGTGGAAATGGCGTTGTTAGATTGCGGCTTTGATATTCAAGCGGGTAGCGGCGTTGCTGCGGCGATTGAGTATTATCGTTCGACTGCGAAGTAATTCATTATTCACGCCCGTTAAATTTTGGAGTACAAACCTAGGTTTGTACTCCTTTTTTTATGTCTTAAGGAGTACGCCATGAATAAACCTAAAGTAATTGTAACGCGTCATTGGCCTGTTGAAGTCGAAGCGCGCTTAAAAGAACTGTACGATGTGCAGCTGAATGAAGCTGACAAAATCATGACAGCGGATGAACTCAAACACGCGCTACAAACAGCGGATGCAGTCTTAACCACTGTCACCGATGCAATAACAGCGGACGTGCTGAGTGTGGAAAATAAACGCGCCAAAATCATCGGGCAGTTTGGTGTTGGCTATAACAATATTGATATTCAAGCGGCGAAAGCACACGGCTTAATGGTCACGAATACGCCCCACGTTTTAACCGACTGCACCGCTGATATTGCTATGCTGTTATTGTTGATGTCGGCACGCAGAGCATCGGAAGGTGAACGTTTAATCCTTAATCAGCAATGGACTGGCTGGACTCCCACCCAACTACTAGGGCAAAAAGTCACAGGTAAAACGTTGGGCTTGATTGGTTTTGGTCGCATTGCCCAAGCAATGGCAAAAAAAGCCCATCACGGTTTTGATATGAAAATTTTGTTTTATGTGCCACCGTCTTCTATGCCCGAACAACAAAGCATTGATGATTTACACGCCACGCGTTGCTCATCGCTAGAAGATTTATTAGCAGACTCTGATTTTGTCTCACTGCATTGTCCAGCAGGCGTGACCACTAAACATTTAATCAATGAAGCCAGCTTAAAGTTAATGCGCCCCACTGCCCATTTAATCAATACCGCTAGAGGTGATGTGGTGGATAGTCAGGCGTTGATTAACGCATTAAAAGCAGGTGAGATTGCAGGCGCGGGTTTGGATGTTTATGAAGGCGAACCGCAACTTAATCCCGAATTTTTAACCTTAAATAATGTCGCATTATTACCGCACTTAGGCAGTGCCACCGAAGAAACGCGTACCGCAATGGGTAAGCGCGTTTTAGCCAATATTGCCGCATTTTTTGCAGGTCACGAACCCAACGATAAAGTGGTTTAACGTGGCTTAGTGTTGCTTTATGTCAAGCAAAGCAACACCATTATTTCATTTAAGTGGCATCGCTAATGCCTCTCGATAACGTATTTCATTCACCCCCCGAATAACATCGCCATTAATAATCACTAACGGCATTCCAGAAAAGCTAGGGTCTATGCGCTTTTTACGCGCCGCCGCTTCAGGATCAAGATCAATATCGTAAGCATTGACTACGACATGATTTTCTCGAAAAAATACAATGGCTTTGTTGCTATGAGGATCCCAGCTGGCGTAGTAAATATCGACTTTGGGCGTGGTAATTTTAGGTGGCACTACTTTTACTGCAGGTTCAATATGCTTGTTTACAGGCTTTGCCTCAGAGAAACCCGATTTTGAAAATTTGACCTTACCAGCGGAGTCAACGGTTTTACGAACGACAGTATCAAGTCCTTGATCCTTAGCCTGAGCGATAAATGCAAAAACAACCATTAACAAAAAAAATAAAGGCTTGATGTGACGCATGATGTTCACCTACAAAAGTTAATATAACTAATTTGGCAGTTTAGCATAAATGTCTTATTTTTTATCTTATCAGAAACTGGGTAAGTAGATAGTCACTGTTTACGTTTACTATGGTTGAGGTGCAGCTCGCCATAATGGAGACGGCGACGTGGGTTGTCGTGCATAAAAAGGCAATACTTTAGGCGGAATAGGTTGTTGATTATTGTAATAATCGTCATGATGACCATAATTATTCTGTCTATTACGATTGCCATAATTGTCGTAAATAATCACAGGATAAGGGTTATAAGTCGCCGCTTGCCTTGCCTGTTCTGCATCAAGTCTTGCTGCCGCTGCTTCATTTCTTGCTGCTTCTGCGGCTTTCTTTGCCTCCACTACTTCGCGTTGCGTTGCTTCAACTTGTGCGGCCTTGCGCCGCGCTTGCTCTATTTCATCTTGTCGCGCTCGTTCTGTCGTGACTTTGTCCAATGCTTTTTCAGCTGCCTGTACTTGTTCTGGACTGCGTTTGGGTATTTTTACTATATTCTGTTTGGTAGCGGGTTAAATCTGTAATTATGAATAAATATCGCGCCCGAATTCGACCTTGTTGATAAGCAAACCGATGACGGTGTCGTGCATCAACTCTAGTTTTGAGAAGCCAATGGTCTTGCGATTGAGTCGTTTGATCCATGTCCGAAAGT
>SHZG01000064.1 GCA_009692395.1 Methylococcales bacterium
TTTCGGACATGGATCAAACGACTCAATCGCAAGACCATTTGCTTCTCAAAACTAGAGTTGATGCACGACACCGTCATCGGTTTGCTTATCAACAAGGTCGAATTCGGGCGCGATATTTATTCATAATTACAGATTTAACCCACTACCTAGGATGGATTTTTATCCTATAACTAGCGTTTTTTTGATTCAACAATGAGGTGCGTTATGGCTATAAAAGAAGAATTCAACAATTTATTAGACAAACTAAAAGCAGAACGAGATGAAATCGGTTTAAAACTGCATCTCGCCTCTATGGAAGCCAAAAAAGAGTTTGAAGCGGCTGAGCAACAATGGCAGCTAGTAAAAGCCAAAGCGGCTGAAATAGCCGATGACTCGGTAGAAACCTCAGAAGAATTCATCGCTAAAGCAAAAGTAGTGGGTGAAGAGCTAAAAGAAACTTACCAACGCGTGACTAAACGGCTTTCTGAATAATCATTAAAACGCCGAGGTTTTTAAAACCTCGGCGTTTTCTTACAGTGATACCCCCGTACTATCTTCATCAAATACTGGAATGCTACCTAAATTCATTTACACTTCGAGTACGCATTACTCATTTAAAGACTCGTTAGGAATCAACATGGCTTTTCAAAAACGTTTTGGATTTATTATTCCGCTCATTTTCAGCATGGCTGTGGGGGCTGACGAACTACAAATAAAACCCAATCACCCTGAGCAGTATACGGTGGTCAGACATGATACGTTATGGGCTATATCGGGGAAATTTTTACAGCATCCGTCGCAATGGCCGACGTTATGGCAAACAAACCCGCAGATTAAAAACCCGAATCTTATCTACCCTGGTGATACTCTTTATTTTTCAATGGTCAACGGCAAGCCGCAGTTAAGTCTTACCCGCAATCCACAACAAGCCAATATTGCGACAAACTGCATTCTTAAAGAAGAAGATTTTAAAAATGGGCGCAAAGATTTCGCCTTGGATAAAAACGGCAAACTAAAACCCTGTATTCGAGAATCTGACATTGAACAACCGATTAAATTAATTCCTTATCATGAAATTGCAAAATATTTAAGCTCGCCCAAAGTAGTCGGCGAAAACGAACTTAATCAGAACCCTTATGTGGTTGATATGGCGGCTGATCATGTTGTTACTGGTGCGGGTGATAAAATTTATGTCCGCGCAATCGACGCGCCACAAGGGGCTGAATATATGGTGTACCGTGCAGGCGATACTTTTATTGATGCCGATACCCAAGAAATTTTAGGGTATGAAGCCAGATATATTGCGCAAGTTACTTTGCAACAAGCAGGCGATCCCGCTACCTTAATGGTTACGCAATCAAATAGTGAAATTCGTATGGGCGATCGCGTTATGCCCAAAGTAGATGATGAAATTAGTCTCAATTATTTTGCTAGACCACCAGAGCAACCCATAAGCGGTAGCATCATTAGCGTACTCAGTGGTGTCTCACAAATCGGCGTGGATAACGTGGTCGTGATTGATAAAGGGGCGCGCGATGGGCTGTTAGCAGGTCATGAACTGGACATTTATCAAAATAATGGCTCAGTTAGAGACCCTTACAGTGCTGTCAAAAGTGCGACTGTACAACTGCCTGATGAACAAGCAGGTATGTTGATGGTGTTTCGTACCTTTGACCGTGTCAGTTATGCGTTAGTCATGGAAGCACAAAAGCCATTACACGTTTTAGATAGAGTTCAAACCCCCTGAATACCAACACCCACCCCCAAGATAACGACCTAAAATACTGGCTCGCGCTCTTGCGCACACCAGCAATTGGTTGCCGCACCTTTCTTAAAATTTTACACACTCACACGCCCGAACAGTTATTTGCTGAATCAGCAACTAACTGTGCGCGTTTAGGTTTAAAAAACGAAAGCATTGACGCACTTAAAAACCCAGATTGGGCAGTTATTGACAACGATTTAGCGTGGTTAGAGCAGACCAATAACTGGGCAATCACCATTGAAGACCCACTGTATCCACCATTACTGAAAGAACTGAGCGACCCACCGCCATTATTATTTGTCCGTGGTAATGTCGCTTTATTGACCTTACCGCACATTGCCATTGTCGGGAGTCGTAATCCGTCCACGATGGGCAAAGAAACGGCGTTTGAATTTGCTAAAAGTCTCAGTCACTGCGGCTTTGTTATTACCAGCGGTTTGGCACTAGGTATTGATGCCGCCAGCCATCAAGGTGCATTAAGTGTTGGTGGTTTCACCATTGCGGTGGCAGGGACTGGCTTAGATAGAGTGTATCCAGCACGGCACAAAGACCTCGCCCTTGAAATTGTGAATAGCGGCGCGATGGTGTCTGAATTCCCCCCAGGAACAACGGCTAAAGCCAATCATTTTCCGCGCCGCAATCGCATTATCAGCGGCTTGAGTCAGGGGTTATTAGTCGTTGAAGCCGCTAAACAAAGCGGCTCACTCATTACTGCCCGCATGGCTCTTGAACAAAACCGTGAAGTATTTGCCATTCCAGGAAGCATTCATAATCCACTAGCACGCGGTTGTAACGCTCTCATCCGCGAAGGCGCGAAACTTGTCGAAACCACCCAAGATATTCTCGAAGAACTTAATCAATATAATCAACAACCTACGAATTGACCCATCCCGCCAATGAAATCAATGCTTGACCTAGCGCAACAAACATTATTGAATCGCGTTCTGTTCAGCCCAACATCCATTGATGATTTGGTGGTCATAAGCGGCGAATCCGTGGAAATACTGTCATCAATGTTATTGATTTTGGAACTGCAAGGCTACCTAGAAGCAACCGCTGGCGGTTGCTATACCCGTATAAAATAACCAGCCACTACTCATGAAAGAAAATATTTTTGATGTTCTGATGTACTTATTTGAAAACTATATGGAAGAAGCAATTGAAATTTTTCCAGATACCGACGTTATCAGAACAGAATTACTAGAAGCAGGTTTTCAACAAATCGAAGTCAATAAAGCCTTCGACTGGTTGGAGTCACTGAGTTCACAAGGGCTAATACAAGCTAATATTGCCCAGACATTTCGCATTTTTTGCCGCCAAGAAAGTGAAAAACTCGATATTGACTGTCGCAATTTAATACTATTTCTGGAAAAAAACGGTATTCTAAATGCAACCAATCGAGAAATTGTGATTGATAGAGCAATGGCGTTAGAAGACGAAGACCTCTCGTTGGAAAAACTAAAATGGATTACCTTGATGGTATTGCTTAGTCAACCCGATGAAGAAATCGCCTTCTCAAGAATGGAAGATTTTGTCTACGATCTCGTGCCAACTTACTTACATTAATTTATCGTTTCCATATTGTAGGTTGGGTTAGTTGTGAGCCATGAGCTTGTCGAATGGTCGAACAACGTAACCCAACATTCACAGCTTAAACCCTCACCCACGCCCATTATTGATTAAATGACTAAGCATCTTGTTATTGTAGAATCCCCTGCAAAAGCCAAAACCATCGAGAAATATCTCGGCAAAGACTTTCAAGTATTGGCTTCTTATGGGCACGTTCGCGACCTAATCCCTAAAGAAGGTGCAGTTGATCCTAATAATGATTTTGCCATGAAATACCAAGTCATTGATCGCAATCAAAAGCACGTCGCCGCCATCAGTGCCGCACTGAAAACCGCTGATAGTCTCTATTTAGCCTCTGACCCTGATAGAGAAGGCGAAGCCATTGCGTGGCATTTATACGAATTGCTCAACGCTAAAAAATTGCTGAAAAACAAACCCGTGCATCGCGTCGTGTTTCACGAAATCACCAAAAAAGCCGTGACTGAAGCAATTGCCAATCCCACCTCTTTAGACACTAATTTAATTAACGCCCAGCAAGCCCGCCGCGCTTTAGATTATTTAGTCGGCTTTAATTTATCGCCGTTATTGTGGAAAAAAATTCGCCGTGGCTTATCCGCAGGACGCGTACAAAGCCCCGCATTGCGCATGATAGTTGAGCGTGAATTAGAAATTGAAGCTTTTAAAAGCCGCGAATACTGGACAATTAATGCCGCTTTAATGGCAGATGAACAAGCCTTCAAAGCCAAATTAACGCACTACAATGGCGAAAAAGTCACCCAATTTCGCATTAACAATGCCGAGCTTGCTGAGCAAACCAAACAAACCTTACTCACTGCCGCTAACGGTCAATTAATCGTTAGCAAACAAGAAAAGAAACAACAAAAACGCAATCCCGCGCCGCCGTTTATTACTTCAACCTTGCAACAAGAAGCCGCGCGTAAACTGGGTTTCACTACCAAACGCACCATGATGGTCGTGCAACAGCTCTATGAAGGCATTGATTTAGGCGGCGAAACCGCAGGTCTCATCACCTATATGCGTACCGATTCGGTCAATCTGTCGGTCGATGCAGTCGCTGAACTACGCGAATTAATTGTCGCAAATTACGGCGCGGCAAACCTGCCCAAAGAAGCCAGAACCTTTAAAACTAAAACTAAAAACGCCCAAGAAGCCCACGAAGCCATACGCCCAACTGCGCCGCGTTACACGCCCAATGACATTAAAAACCACCTGAGCGCGGAACAATTCAAACTCTACGAACTCATCTGGAAACGCACTATTGCCTGCCAAATGATTCACGCCACGCTTAACAGCGTCTCCGTGGATTTAAGCTGTGCCTCTGGACTGCATATTTTCAGAGCCACAGGTTCAAGCATTGCTAACGCAGGCTTCATGATTGTTTACCTCGAAGGCAAAGACGACAGCAAAGAAGGTGATGATAAAGAAAATTTTTTGCCCAACCTAGAAGAAGGGCGATTAGTGCCGCTGACTGACATTATTGCCGCGCAACATTTCACTGAGCCACCGCCCCGTTACGGCGAAGCCAGCTTAGTTAAATCCTTAGAAGAACACGGAATCGGTAGACCATCGACCTATTCAGCGATTATTTCCACGCTACAAAACCGTGAATATGTCACCTTAGAAACCAAACGTTTTTATCCCACCGATGTGGGTCGCATCGTGAATAAATTCTTAACTGAACATTTCACCAAATACGTTGATTACAGTTTTACCGCTAATCTGGAAGATGAATTAGATGCAGTATCGCGTGGTGAAAAAGAATGGATTCCACTCATGCACGACTTTTGGAAACCTTTTACCGCGCTGATTACCGACAAAGAAACCAGCGTCCAACGTAAAGATGTCACCCAAGAAGCCATTAATGAAAAATGCCCTGAATGCGGCAGTCCATTGTCTATTCGTTTAGGTCGCAACGGGCGTTTTATTGGTTGCACGCACTACCCAGAATGCTCCTATACCAGCAATTTGAATGGCAACACGCAATCCAATGAACCTGAAATAGTTGAAGGACGCGAATGCCCCTTATGCACCTCGCCGTTAGTCTTTAAAACAGGCAAATACGGTAAATTTATCGGCTGTAGTGCGTATCCAAAATGTAAACACATTGAACCACTAGAAAAACCTACTGACACAGGCGTTGAATGCCCGCAATGCAAACAAGGCAACATCCTAAAACGTAAATCGGGCAAAGGGAAAATATTTTATTCTTGCAGTAATTATCCTAAATGTGATTACGCATTATGGAATATGCCCATAATTGAAAGCTGCCCCGAATGCCAATGGCCTATTCTCACCATCAAAGAAACCAAACGCCACGGCGTGGAAAAAGTCTGTCCACAAAAAGACTGTAAATACGTCACGCCTTATGAGGGTGACGCGCTAGATGCTCAAGCTGATTGATAATATCAGCAATATTGTCGGGTTACGCTACGTTAATCCGACTCACGAATATATACCATTAATATGTTAAAAAAACTTACTTTAGACAATATCACTACTTTTCAACACGCGGAATTTAATTTCTCCAAAGGTATTAATATTATCATTGGTGAAAATTCTAGTGGAAAAAGTCATGTATTAAAAATGGCTTATAGTGTTGCTACCGTTTGGGAGCAATGCGGTAAAGATGATTGGCGCGAACGATTAGTTAAAAAACTGCATGGTGTATTTGGAATTGAAGAATTATGTGAATTATATAATCGTAATACATTAATTTCTTCTGAAAACCACAGTGTTACCTTAGAATTTTTTGTTGATCATAAAAGCGAAATTCAAAAACTAAGTTTTGATATAAATAAGCGAGATAACATTAAATTTAATGGTAATAATCCTACTGCACCACTTTTAAATAAACCAATATTTTTTCCAGCTAAAGAAGTATTGTCTATTTTTCCTAACTTCATTAGCTTATATGAAAAATATGCCTTATCCTTTGATGAAACTTATTATGATTTATGTAAAGCTATTGATAATCCATTATTAAAAGAACCAAATCAAGTTCTTATTGATAAAGTAGAATCTATTATGGGTGGTAAAGTTGTATTTAAAGGAAATCATTTTTATCTACAAATGGAAAGTGGAGAAATAAATATTTTTATGGTTGCAGAAGGTTGGCGTAAATTAGGAATGTTATCGTATTTAATCGCCAACGATTCATTAAAAGAAAATAGCATTTTATTTTGGGATGAGCCTGAAACTAATTTAAATCCACGTTTAATCAAACAATTAGCGGATTTTCTAGTTGAATTAAGTCAACATAATATTCAAATAATTATTGCAACCCACAATTTATTTTTGATGAAATATTTTGATTTTTTACTTAAACAATCAAATAATACTATTCCTGCCGCCTTTTTTAGTTTAGTGAAAACCGAAAAAGGTGTTTTAGTAGAACAAGGTGAACGATTAAATCAATTAACCACCATTGCCGCATTAGAAGAAGAATTAGCCTTGTATGACCAAGAACAAGCATTGATGTATAGTCAATGGTAAAAAAGTATGACAACTATCTTGACTGAAAAAACGGTAACAGGTGAATTAACTTTTGAATTTTCTGATAAATGGAAAACGTGTAAATATGATGAACAGTCTTTTTATACCACAATTAAATATCAAGGTTTCAAAGGTGTCGATTTCATAGCTTTATCTAGTAACGGATTGTTATTAATGGAACTTAAATATGTTATAGCATCCGATGAAAAAAGTAGCCTACGTTTCACTGTTGATGCAGACAGCGAAAAAACTCAAGAAATAAAAATGCTACTAACGCCTGAGCAATTAAAAACCGTCATCATTAGCTCAGCCCGTCCTTATTTAGTCGATGAAATAAGTAAAAAGGTTAGAGATACATTATTAGGATTATGTGCTAGTTATCAAAAAAGTGAAATAGAATTATTACCCTATGCACAATCAATATTTACCAATAAAAATCAACCAATTTTGGTATTGCTTTTTTTAGAGCGCAATGCGGAATTAAATAAAGAAGAAAACTTTAAGCCGTTAGCAGACAATTTAAAACTAGCCATTGAACAAAAGTTGAGTTGTTTTGGTAATATTCAAGTCGGTGTCGTTAATAGTTTGACATTACCCCCTACATTAGGGATTAGTATATTAGAAAATACCCCTCGCTCCTCGTTGTAAAATAATACTAATATTTGCACCGTAACTTCATTCCCACACGGCGCGGCATAGGTATCTACTGCGTAAAAAATAACCCATGAAAATCCTAGTTTTTGAATACATTAACGGTGGCGGTTGTGCCAAAACGGAATTGCCGCCTAGTTTGGCGCGTGAAGGTTGGCTGATGCTGACAGTGGTACTGAATGATTTAATGGCAAGTGGTGAGCATGAGTTGTCGGTGTTGTTAGATTGGCGGTATGTGGCTGCTGTGCCGCAGGGTATTCATATCATTACTGTTACGCCACACGATGATGTGTTGGCGATTTTTACTGAGGCGTTACAAGATTGTGATGCAGTGTTGCCGATTGCGCCTGAAACTGAGCAGATTTTATGGACGCTGTGTACTCGCGTTGAACAATCGGGTAAGCGTTTACTGTCTTCGGCAGCAAGCGCGGTGGCTAAAACTGCCGATAAACTGGAAACTTTTAATATTTTATCGGCGCATAATATTTCAACTGTGCCAAGTCACCGTTTAGATAAGCATCCGTATTTTTATGCGCAAGGGACGGTGATTAAAGCGCGTGATGATGCGGGTTGTGAACAGTGTTTTATCTGTCATAACAATGATGAATTTGAACGCCTGTTAACCCGCTTAGATACGCCAGAGCATTATCTTATTCAGCCGTTTATCACAGGTGTCGCCCTGAGTATCTCGGCATTATTCAAAGAAGGTGGCGGGACTATTTTATCGCTCAATCGTCAACTGATTAGCATTCACGAAAATCAGCAGCTTAAATTAACAGGCTGTGAGGTGAATTGTTCTATGGATAAAGTGCCTTTTCAACTCATTGTTAATCAAATAGCCCTAGCGTTTCCTGATTTGTGGGGTTATGCGGGCATTGATTTAATTAAACACGGCAAGCAGTTAGTCGTGGTAGAAATTAATCCACGTTTGACCAGTTCATATACAGGCATTAATCAGGCGTTAGGGATTAATGTCATGGCATTGATGTTGCAGTTACTTGACGGTGACGCAACGCCTATGCCGACAAAAAATCAAACTATTCACATTCAACTTACATAAAACCTTATGCAAACGATTATTGGTTGGGATATAGGCGGGGCGCACGTTAAAGCTGCGTTATTAACTACACAAGGACAAGTTATTGGCGTATATCAACAGCCTTGCCCGTTATGGAAAGGCTTGGATCAATTACGTTTAGCTGTTACCGAAATAATGCAGGATTTACCCGCTGGAGACTATCATCATGCCGTGACCATGACGGGTGAATTGGTGGATTTTTTTGCTAATCGTGATGATGGCGTTGCACAAATTATCGCGACCATGAACGCGTTATTAGCCGCGAGTGACGTGTTTATTTTTGCAGGTAACAGTGGATTTTTGCCCGCGTTACAAGTTGAACAAAAACATTATGCAGCGATTGCCTCCGCGAATTGGTTAGCCAGTGCCACGCTTGCAGCGCAACAACTGGGTAACGGTTTGTTGATTGATATTGGCAGCACTACCACTGATATTTTATTACTGCATGAGGGGCGCGTGATAACGAACGCTTATACCGATTATCAGCGGTTACAATCTCAAGAGCTGGTGTACACAGGCGTGGTGCGTACAGCGGTCATTGCAGTCGCGCAAACGTCGATGGATAACGGTCAAGCAATCGGTTTAATGGCAGAATATTTTGCCACGATGGCAGATGTGTATCGTGTCACAGGCGAACTGAACGAAGCGCACGACCAAACGGACACCGCTGACGGAGCGGAAAAAACGGTGTTAGCTAGTAGCAGACGCTTATCACGCATGATAGGGTGTGATTTTTATCCTGAGGAATTGGCGCGTTGGCTGGATTTTGCTAATAATCTTCGCGCCCAACAAGTGACTAACATTCTGCGGACTTGTCAGGTTCGGCTTAGTTTACAGGCTGAATTTCCGACTGACGCGCCATTGATAGGCGCGGGTATTGGGCGGTTTTTAGTGCGTGAACTGGCTGGTTTATTGGGACGTGACACTGTGGATTTTTCTGCGTGTTGCCCAGAAGTTTCAGAACAATCAGAGCTATCCACAGCAGATTGCGCACCTGCGGTGGCGGTCGCGTGTTTGCTGTTTGCCTCCGCGCCGTACCAATAGTTAAATTCAGACCTGCGAGGTTTTTAAAACCTCGCAGGTCTATTCCGATTTACAACAACGCTCTAGCCATCACAATAATTTCCTGCTCATCAATGTCCTTAATTGAAAAGTCCTGCTTATTCAATTTATATGGATTAACAATAGAAGTCGATTTCACCACCTTGTTAATCGCCGTTTGATAGACGCGACTGACAGGCGTTGGGCCAAAAATCGTAATCGATGGGCGATTTAAACCCCATGCAATATGCGTTGGCCCTGTGTCATTACCAATCAACAAATCCGCTTTCGCAATCAAGGCTTTTAAACTGTTTAAATCTAGCTTGGGCATGACTTGAATAAACGTTGATTGTCCTGCCATCAGTTCAGCTTTTTGTTTTTCTGCTTCATTACCCCAAACGACTAAATAATTTTGCTGTAAGGTTTCGGCTATTTTAATAAATTTTTCCGCTGGATAATTGCGGCTGTCCCACGTTGAGCTGATGACTAACACGATATTGGCTTTATCGTTGCTCAAATAGTCGTAAATTATTGGGTCTTCATTTTGGAAAAATAAAAACGGCTGTTTGTTAAGAATCTGCTCAGGTGTAATCGCAAAACCTAAGGGATTCGACAGCACGAAAGTATTTCTATCAATAGTATTGGTCTCGTAAGCACACGCGACTTTAACCTCATAAAACCACGCGGCAGCTTTTTCGCGGACTGAGTTTTTATCAAATCCTGCGGTTTTTTTGCCCAATAATTTGGCTGTGATTGCGGATTTAATCAGCCCCTGAGCATCAATCACTAAATCGTAGTGATTGTTTGCGTAATCATGCACTTGTTTGATTTGATGGAAAAGTGCCGCTTTGTTGGTTTTTAAGGCTTTTAAATTAACGGTGAGTAAGTTGGTAATATCAGGGTTATGCCGTAATACCTCGGTAAAACCTTGTTCAACTAACCAATCGATTTGTGCATCTGGATACTGGGCTTTAATGAATTGCAAGGCAACCATAGCATGAACAATGTCACCTAAGGCAGAGAGCTTAACGATGGCGATTTTCATTCTGTGCTACCAGTGATAGGGAGGGTGTTCACAATTTTTTATAAACTTCTTTTCGATGTCCAATTTCAACAACCAAAATAACTAACTGCTTATTTTCATATTTCGTTAAAACTCTATAATCGCCTACTCTATATGCCCAATACTCTGCGAGTTCACCTTGTAAAGCCTTACCAAGTGCTTTTGGATTATCTAATAACGCCACTCTGTGTTCCAAGAAATTAATAATTCTCTGTTTGACAGGTTTATCAAGTTTAGTGAATTGTTTTGCGGCAGCATGGGTAAAATTAATTTTCCAAGTCATTTTGTTGTTTTATTTGCTCTAATGAAAAACTTTCCCCCGTCTTTAGATATTCTGCATAAGAACTATCAGCTAATTTAATACTTTGCTGTTCTTGTTGATAGTCATCAATAAAGCGTTCAATTAATTGTTGTATGTTTTGGTTGGTTTGACGCGCTATTTTGTATAGCTGCTGTTCTGTTTGTTGATTTAAAGTAATCATGTCAGTTTCCAAATGATTAAGATAGGCTTGAATTAGTGGTAACGAATGAAATGCCGCTGACGCATAGCATGGGCTGAGGCATCTGTCGCGATTGATGGGCTTCGTATCTCAGCCCCATCCTATTGTGCTGTGAACAGGTCATTATAGTTAGCCGTTAATAAAATGATTACAAACCGTTCGCACTGAGCTTGTCAATGGTGTAAATGTAGTTCGACAAGGCTCTCATGAGCTTGTCGAATGGCTCACCACGAACGGTATCATTTTATGGTAGTGGGTTAAATCTGTGATGATAGATTAAAATCACGGGCAGAATAAAATCACACTTACCTAAAAGACCTTATGAGCTGCTACCAAGAAATCACCTGTCCATTCTGTAAAAGTAACCAGATGGGCAAGTCAGGACGCAATGCAACG
>SHZG01000065.1 GCA_009692395.1 Methylococcales bacterium
GCATTGCGTCCTGACTTGCCAATCTGGTTACTTTTACAGAATGGACAGGTGATTTCTTGGTAGCAGCTCATAAGGTCTTTTAGGTAAGTGTGATTTTATTCTGCCCGTGATTTTAATCTATCATCACAGATTTAACCCACTACCCAATGGCTTTACAAAGAATTTTAGAGTTTCTTTGTGGATTGTATAGCACCTTGAGCGGTTCAGGAAGACTGTTAAAGGCTGATAATAAAAATCCACGTTCTATAAACCAGTGCATAGTTTGTGTTGATAGCACAAATATGGTCTTAAGACCCAGCTGTTTGGCTTTTTGATAAGCGGCAGTCAGTAAACGATCACCCCGTGCCGCGCCGCGATAATCAGCATGAACAGCAAGACAAGCAAGCGCACCAAACTGACACGCTGCATTGGCGTGTAAAGCAATACAGGCGATAATCAGCCCATCTCGTTCCAGCACAATGTAATCAGAAATTTCCATTTCAATTTTTTCTCGCGAGCGTTTAGCTAAAATACCTTGTTGCTCTAGCGGTTTAATCAATTCCAAAATACCGCCTATATCGTCCAGCGTTGCAGGGCGTAATTCTTCGAATGCGGTTGAACTGATTAACGTACCGACACCATCACGGCTAAATAACTCCAATAACAACGCGCCATTCACTGCCCTATCAATCAAATGCACGCGCTCTATGCCTGCTTGGCAACTTTGTATCGCAGCTTTTATTGGCAAGCGAATATTATGATCCAACACAGGGTATTGCCCTAAAAACACGGTTGCTTCGACAGTGGTCATTTGTTGAATAGCATCACCGTTAGCAGGATTGCAACAACCTTGCTCGGTTAATAGCACTAACTTTTCCGCTTTTAAGGCAATCGCCACCGCCGTAGCAACTTGCTCAGCAGACAAATTAAATATTTCCCCACTCGGTGAATAACCAATAGGCGAAATCAACACCACATTATTTTGATCTAACTGGGCATGAATCGCAGTGCTATCAACACGGCGCACTTCACCCGTATGACAATAATCAATACCATCAATCACGCCAATGGGTTTCGCAGTGACAAAATTACCTGAAGCCACTTTAAGCCCACTACCAGCCATCGGTGAATTTGCCAATCCCATTGATAACAAGGCCTCAATTTCTACCCGCACCAACCCTGCCGCTTCTTTGACACATTGCAACGCTAAATCATCGGTAATGCGCAAATGTTGATGAAACTGTGCGCGCACCTTAAGTTTAGCCAGCCGTTGGTCAATTTGTGGGCGAATACCATGCACTAACACCAAGCGGATGCCCAAACTACTGAGCAAAGCAAAATCATGGACATGGTGTTCAAAACCCGCATCCAGCACCGCCTCGCCACCAAAAGAAATCACCACTGTTTTATTGCGGTGCGCGTGGATATAAGGCGAGGAATTTCTAAACCAACTAACGAAATTGTGTTGATGTTTCATAATGAGGCTAGATGATTTCCATACAAAATTAACGCACAGGTAGCGTTAATGTCGGCCCTTCGGATTTTTTAGCCGAACCCGCTTGCAAACGAAATAACTGCATTAGTAGCATGAATGTTGATTTTGATTCCAGATCATTATCAGCTACATAAAACCAATGCTCCCGATATGGCAACATAATAAACGCATCATTCGGTTGCTCTTCACTTTGGTGTATATGAAATAATTGACCTGCTGGAGTTGTACTCCAATCAAATTCTGAACCGTTTTTATTCTTGGTAATCGTTACTAAATTGGCAGCTTTGTGAGTGGCAGGTGAATCGACATTATGTGATAAATAAAAGAAAATGCTGGTCAATGAGCGAGAACGAATGGATATAGTATCCGAACCTACACTGCTGAAATCAGTATTAATGTGGTACATCTCAATATTTTGATCCAGTCCCAATAGGTCTTTTATTTCGCGTACTTGGTTACTGAATTCTGGCGACGACTTAATTTGCAGTTGCTTTTCTTTAGTCTTTGCATTGATACTCGGAGCAATAAGCTGTCCACGATTAACTTCTTCAAACAGTTGTAATAAGCGCGTAAATTTATCACTTTGATTCGGTGCAAACTTAGGCATAGGCCCTGACGCAGTGGCAGCATTTTCAATACCGTTAATACGTTCCACACACAAGCCAAACACGCGCCGCACACTCCAACCTGAGTCAGTGAACGAAAATAAATCTTCAAGTGGAATAGGGTTAAGTATACTTTTAACAAAGGCTTCACCTTGAAGTGGCGCGTAAGAAATAGTCGGAGACGTTGTATAGCCTGCACCTAAGCTATATTGAATTAAATTGGTAGGATCATTAGGGCCAACACCTACCAATGATTGATCAAGTCCACCATTGACTTCTAATTTCAAGCTGGCTGTTACACTCGCAATATCGAGAAAAAATATGGGGTCTCGATAATGTAAACGTACAATGTTTTGAATAAACTGCTCATTCATACTGCCGACAATCGCGTCATTATAAAGAGGATGAGTGCCTCGAATAGCATCAGGGCCAAATGAATCACAACCATTTATCAGGGTTGCAGCCGTCAGCAGCAACAGTGCCGATTTAATACGTTGAATTGGAATAAACAAGAAAAACCTCATGAAGTGCATGGATGGGTAGAGCAACGCAAAACCCATCACATTAGTGAGTGATAGGGTTCGGCTATCGCCTCTACCCATTCTACAATCAATCTAAATTATCAGTCACTGCACCTAACGAAGCCGAAGTCACTAACTTGGCATATTTAGCCAATACGCCGCGTGTGTAACGGGGCGCAGGTTGTTGCCATGAGGCTAAACGTTGGGCGATTTCAGCAGCATCAATATGCAGTTTTAATTCATTATTTTCCGCATCAATGGTGATGGTGTCGCCATTTTGAACGATGGCTAATGCACCGCCAACGAAGGCTTCTGGGGTGATATGTCCAACCACAAAGCCATGCGTACCACCTGAAAAACGACCATCGGTGATTAAGGCAACGTCTTTACCTAAGCCTTTACCCATAATCGCAGAGGTGGGCGTGAGCATTTCACGCATACCCGGCCCGCCTTTTGGCCCTTCGTAACGAATAACAATCACATCACCTTTAACGATGTCGCCGTTGAGGATGCTTTTTAGGGCTTGTTCTTCAGCATCAAAAACTTTGGCCTCGCCTGTAAACGTTAAGCCTTCTTTGCCTGTGATTTTCGCCACCGAACCACCCACTGCTAAGTTGCCGTATAGCACGACTAAATGGCTGTCTTTTTTAATGGGGTTGTCCATCGAGTGAATGATGTCCTGCCCGTCTGGATAATGGGCAACGTCCGCTAAATTTTCTGCCAACGTTTTGCCTGTAACGGTTAAACAATCACCGTGCAGCAAGCCTTTAGCTAATAGAATTTTCATTAACGGTTGAATACCGCCAATTTCAATCAATTCTGCCATTGAATACTGACCGCTGGGTTTTAAATCAGCCAACATCGGGACGTGTTTACCGATACGCGTAAAATCATCCAGCTTAATATCGACATTTGCAGCATTTGCCATTGCGATAATATGCAGTACCGCATTGGTTGAACCACCCAAGGCGATAACGACAGTAATCGCGTTTTCAAACGCGTCCTTAGTCATAATGTCGCTAGGCTTAATGTCTTTTTTCAACAGTTCTAATACTGCCGCACCTGCGCGTTCACAATCTTTTTGTTTGTCTTCGGAAATAGCGGCTTGTGCAGAGCTGTTCGGTAAGCTCATGCCTAGAGCTTCAATCGCTGATGCCATTGTGTTGGCTGTGTACATACCGCCACATGAACCTGCACCAGGAATGGCTTGGGCTTCAATAGCTGCCAATTCGGCATCATCAATTTTGTTGTTAGCGCGGGCGCCGACTGCTTCAAACACGGAAACCACGTCGAGTTTTTTGTTGTTATGGCAACCTGACAAAATAGTGCCGCCATAAACAAAAATCGCAGGACGGTTTAAGCGCGAAATCGCAATCATGCAACCAGGCATATTTTTATCACAGCCACCGATCGCGACCACGCCATCAAAGCCTTGGCAACCGACGACGGTTTCAATAGAATCGGCAATCACTTCACGCGAGACCAGCGAGTATTTCATGCCTTCTGTACCCATCGAGATACCGTCAGAAATGGTGATAGTGTTGAAAATCACCGCTTTACCGTTAGCTTGATTGACACCCACTGCGGCTTGGTCTGCCAGTTTATTGATGTGCATATTGCACGGTGTCACCATGCTCCATGTGGATGCGATACCGATTTGCGGTTTTTTAAAGTCGTCGTTGCTGAAACCGACCGCGTGCAACATGGCGCGGCTAGGTGCGCGTTCCATGCCGTCTACGACTAGGGAAGAAAAGGTGCGGGTGTTGTGGTCGTCTGTGTGGGACATAAGTATTCTCGTTGATTAATTCGTAGGTTGGGTTAGGCGATAGCCGTAACCCAACGCAATATCGACAGGGTGTTGGGTTACGCTAGCGCTAACCCAACCTACATAATTTTTCGTGACTGTAACAAAGTTAATAAGCATCCCAGCCACCTTTACGTCGCCAGCTGATTTTTGGGAGTATAAAGCCTAGGAAAATACCGATAATCACCAACGCGCCACCATAGATTAACCAATCTTGTTTGGTGGTGTCTTTCAGTGCCTGATTTTCCAGTTTGAGTTGTTCCAAATCGCGCTCGCCATTAACGACGCGCTCTTGTAATAAATCATGCTCTTCTTTTAACTGTACGGCATTAGCGGCAGTGTTTTTTAATTCGTTAAGTGCACGGCTTAAATGGTCGCGTTCAGTCGCTAACGATTTTTCTAATGACGAACCAGGCGTAATCGCCTCGGTTGCTTTAGCTAACTGCTCTTTCAACGCGCCAATTTCAGTTTGTAATAGAACTAAGTTTTTGCTGGCAGTATCCTTTGCATCATGCTCAGGCGGTTCTTTTTTAGTGTACTTGCTTCTAATATAACCTTCGGCACCGTCAATCAGGCGAACTTTAATGAAGCCATTATGTGGTTCACCAACAACCGTTACTGACGTACCTGTAGGCAATATTTTTATCACTTGACCATAACTACTTGATCCGTTTCGAAGAGCTAAATTGGTATCGTCAGCAATGTAAAGAATATCCGCTCGCGCTGAACCAAACGTGATAAGCAAAATAAAAAACGAAAAGTATATTTTTTTCACTGGTTTCTCTGTGGTTAATAATCTAGTAATCACTATGGTAACGTTATTTTTTACACAGCAAAAATTCTAATAAGGCTTTTTGTGCGTGTAGACGATTTTCAGCTTCTGGAAAAATAACACTCTGCGCACCATCAATGACATCGGCACTGACTTCTTCACCACGATGGGCAGGTAAGCAGTGCATAAATAAAGCATCCTGATGAGCGGCTTGCATTACCTTAGTATCGACTTGATAGTTTTTAAAGACTATTTCACGTTGTTTTTGTTCTTCTTCTTGCCCCATGCTTGCCCAAACATCGGTGACGATTAAATCGGCTTGCTCAGCGGCGGC
Source organism: Methylococcales bacterium (assembly GCA_009692395.1). Lineage (GTDB taxonomy): Bacteria > Pseudomonadota > Gammaproteobacteria > Methylococcales > Methylomonadaceae > UBA4132. Next base: position 5,511 of record SHZG01000065.1, read on the forward strand.
GACAGGGGTGTCAAAAAACTTAACGCGTTCACCAGCAGCGACAACAATCGCTGTCTCAGGCATATAACCTGCTGGGCTAGCAATGTGCAGGGTAAAATCTAACACCATCGCGGCATGAATATATGAATGGCACATATTATTGCCATCACCAATCCACGCCACGGTTTTGCCTTGAATATCACCGCGTAATTCAAAATAAGTTTGCATATCAGCGAGTAACTGACAGGGATGCTGTTCATCCGTTAAGCCGTTAATCACAGGCACGCTGGAATATTGTGCAAACGTAGTCACCGTTTCATGACTATTGGTGCGTAGCATAATGCCATCAACCATACTGGAAATGACTTTGGCACTGTCCGATAACGGTTCGCCGCGCCCTAATTGCGTGTCTCTAGGTGATAAGAAGATAGCACTGCCACCAAAATGACTCATACCCGCTTCAAAGGAAATACGGGTGCGTGTGGATGACTTTTCAAAAATCATCGCTAATACCTGACCTTTTAAAGGCTGGTAATCAGCATCACGGTTGTTTTTAAGTTCGATGGCGCGGTGAATTAAGCCACGAAACTCGTCGCTGCTTAAATCAAGTAAACTAATGAAGTGTCTAGTCATGATGATTTTGTTGAGTGTAGTCTCGAATAAGAGTCGCTAAAGTGTTCACCAGTTGCTGAATTTGTTCTGCATCCATCACTAATGGTGGCAACAAACGAATGGTTTTCTCATTGGTCACATTAATTAATAACTGTTGTTGTAAGGCGAGTTTCACTAACTCTGCACAAGGCTGGTCAAGTTCAACGCCAATCATCATGCCCTTATGACGGATTTCAACAACGTGAGAATTGCTTTGTAACAAGGCTTGTAAACCGTTGACAATTTGCTGTCCTTTCTCTACCGCTAGCACAATTAAATTGTCTGCATCCAGCGTTGCTAAGACTGCCACTGCCGCACTACACGCCAATGGATTACCGCCAAAAGTAGAGCCGTGATTACCCGCAGTCAGAATCGTTGCAGCCTTGCCTCGCGCTAAACACGCGCCTATCGGTACGCCATTGCCTAAGGCTTTTGCCAGCGTGCAGACATCGGGAATAATGCCGTTATGCTGAAAACATAAAAATTTACCCGTGCGACCAATGCCCGTTTGAATTTCATCCAACATCATTAATAATTGATGCTCATCACATAGCGCGCGAATTTGATTCAAATAATCGATTGCTGGGATATTCACGCCACCTTCGCCTTGAATCGGTTCAACCAATATGGCGACGATATTTTTATTGTTAGCAATCGTTTGTTGAATAGCAGGAATATCGTTATAAGGCACACGCACAAAACCTGTCACTAAGGGTTCAAAACCTTGTTGTACTTTAACATTGCCCGTCGCGCTCAATGTCGCCAGCGTACGCCCATGAAAACTTTTGTCCATGACAATAATGCTAGGGAACTCTATACCCCGCTCATGCCCGTATTTACGCGCTAATTTAATTGCTGCTTCGTTAGCTTCTGCGCCCGAATTACTAAAAAACACATTATCCATGCCGCTTTTTGCAGTGAGCTGATTGGCTAATTGTTCCTGAACCGCTATGTTATATAAATTGGACGTGTGCAGTAATTTTTCGCTTTGCGTACAAATCGCTTTATGCACCGCAGGATGCGCATGACCTAAATTACACACCGCGATACCCGATAAGGCATCCAAATAACGGTTATTATTGTCATCCCACAACCACGCACCTTGACCGCGTGCAAAGGTCACGGGTAAACGTTGATAAGTTGGCATTATATGGCTAGTCATAACGATTGCAGTTGTCCAATAAAAAAGGCTCGATTATAGGTTTCTTGTCGCGTACAGGCAAGTATTGCATTAGCCCATTTTAAAGCCCGTAAAAAAACCCACAGAGCCGCTGACACCTTTGCTAGTGATACTGGATAAACGGTTAACTAAAAAACTACTAGAGGATTTTGCTGCATCAGTAGCAACATCGGCAGCGTGTTGTAAGCCTACATCATCAATGCGCACAACACCATAATACTCACTAACAAACAGCATAACGACAATAGCACCGCCAATAAATAACACCGCTTTCATCGTTTTTTTAGCAAAATAACCCACTGCCATGCCAATAATAAACGGCGCACCGACACTGCCTAGTAAAAAAGGTGTAGAAAAAATATCGGTAGAAGATGCGACATCGTTATTCATAGATTTAATAATTCCATTGTGATAATTAGAGTAACTGTAAAAAGAGCGGCGATTTTAGCCTTAATTGATTAAAAAAGTACAAAAATCACCTGCTAGTTTCTACACTTTAAATTATCTTGATTAGCAAGATGCTTCAGCCAACATTTAATGGTTGCGGTTTTCAACTGTAGACTTGCAATCATTGATTGACCAAATTTTTTACTAAATAACAAACCCAGCACACATTGCACGATTACGTTAACCATAGAATTCTCAATAATTAAGACTATCACGCACCACAATGCGCGTCGCATGACGCGCAGGCAAATAGGAAGCTGCAAACACCAATACGGCGACAATTGCCAACCACAGCCAGACGGCAAGCCATGAAAAGCTAAAATCCAGCTGGATGCCCAGCATAATTTCCCCTAATTTTTGAGACAGCGGCTCAGCCACACAATAGGCAATGGGAATGCTGGTAAACCACGCCATTAGTCCATGAAACAAACCTTCCAGCATAAACAGTTTAAAAATTGCCGCTGAACTGGCACCGATGGCGCGGAGTACGCCGATTTCACGAGTGCGCTGCAACACGCCAATCGCCCATGTGCCAGACAAACCGATTGCCCCCACTGAAGCAATAAGTGATGCCAAACCTAACAACATACTGGTTATCGGGAGAAACTGATTTTTAGCGTTGTGGCGTTGTTCCAGTTTGGCAATAGTGGTGTAAAAATCCAGCTTGATGTGATTATTATGAAACACTTGTTTTAAGGCATCGGCGACAATTTTTTCTTCTGCTTCCGTTTCAGTATTTGCTGACAATAATGCAACTGAACTGACTGCGCTACGGTGGGTCACGGTTTGAACAGTGCTTAACGGCGCGTACACAGGTTCTACGTTATAACCAGAACCTGCAAACCAGCGATACAAACCAATCACTTGCCACGCGCTGTTGAATCGTCCCAGAAGATTGACGTTGATGCTATCGCCAACCTGAATGCCGTTCAGTTCTGCGGTTGCCGCATTCAATACCAACACTTGCTGATTATTATCAATCTGTTCAAACCACCGCCCCGCAACGATTAACGGTTTATACATCACCGACTCAACAGGCAAAGCAATCAGTTGTACGCCTAAACTGCCCGATTGCTTCAATAACAGTTCATTGCGTGACAGTTCAGCGGGTAATCTATTCCAGCATTCCAGCCCTGTGGTGTGCGGCACGGTGTGAATTAATTTTTCCACTACAGCCGATGGCTGATCGCTACTAAAACCCAAACGTATATCGTATTGACTACGCGACAGTTCGTTATCCAGCGTCAAATTAACCGAGGTAATCAAGCTGACAATGACGATAAACAGCACACCCGCAATAACCAGCACGATTTGCGTCCACACTAAACGCGCTTTACGACGACACAAATTGCCTAACGTGACCGCATAAAGTGTCGGCAACGCACTGAATACAGTACGTTCCAGCCAGTTATCAAAACGGCTACTGCCAAAATCCGCGCCCAGCCCATAACTCGCAATCGCCTGTCGAACCGACATTGACGCACCACGCCAGATGGGATAAACAGACGCTAATAATGGCGCTAGCAAACCGCCTGCAAGCATTAAATACACCGTGCGTGATGAATATTCACAGCCGTCCATTTCAATATTGAACAAATCCAACAACCACTGGCTACTGAAATACGCCGCCGCTAAACTCAGCGGCACAGCTAATACCAGCGCAAGCAACGCGACAATAAACACTTCGGTCAAATACAGGTGGGCAATGGTCAACCGCCGCGCACTGATGGATTTCATGATGCCAATCTGATCCGTTTGCTGGGTGATTAAGCGGCAATGGTGTTCAGAATTAATACCGAACTTAACGCCAACTATGCCCACGCCATCACCGTTAAAATTAAATTGATACCCGAAAAAAACGGTCTGCCCCAATGTTGCTCAGGGTTTTGTAATAGCGTGGCATTAACGCCAATGCCTAACGCGCTTAACTTAGTGCGAATATCACCCGCAACCAAACGGGCTTTTTCTTCGCTGTACGGCTCAGTAACTTGTACTAATAATTGTCTGAAAGTAGTCGGCTGAATGCCAAAAACAGCCGCTGATTCAGGCGCGATAAAACAATGCAACTGCCCACCAAACGGCGGCGGCTTCACAAACGGATGCCGAATAATGCCATCAACGGTAAACGCTTGTTCACCTGTCGCGGTTTCAAAAACAATCGCATCACTCTGTTTAAGCCCTGCGGCTTTGGCGGATAAACGCTCTACCGCTACCGCGTTATCATGCGGAAACTGTCCTGATAACAAGGTCATTAAATCATAGTGTTGCACGCGATAATCAGAGCGGATTATTGCCGTGCCTGTTTGCCACTGCGGATTATCGGCGGTTTTAAAGCGCACAGTACATTGCGTTAATTTATCGACATTCGCCACGCCTGCAAGGGTTTTTATCTGCTCGGCAACGGCAAAATTGGCATCAGGTTTAAGAATTAAACTGATATGTGACGGCTGAGATAATTTGTGCGATGCATCCATTTTACTCAGCTGTAAATCTATCATGCCCAATAACGTACCGACCACAAATATACCGATAGCAATGCTGATAATGGCTAACAGCGTGCGGGATTTTTGTGCCAGTAAATCGGCGCGGATTTTATGCGCGAAACTATTCAACGACGTAATCCGATAACTGATCTTCAACAATACACCCCGAATGAATGACGATGCGTCGTGAGGATGATTCTGCCAAACTTTCATTATGCGTGACCATAACCAGCGTTTTGCCTTGCTGATTGAGCGTTAAAAATAACTCAAACACCGCATCGGCGGTGGCTTCATCGAGAGTCCCCGTCGGTTCATCAGCCACAATAAGTTACGGATCATTTGCCAAGGCGCGGGCAATGGCGGCGCGTTGTTGCTGTCCGCCTGATACCTGACTGGGCAGTTTTTGCGCTTGATCGCTTACACCGACTAAGTCTAATAAATACCGCGCCCTTTCCAGCCGTTCGCGTTTCGGTTTTTTAGCGACAAAATCCATCGGTAACAAAATATTTTGCAACACACTTAAGGACGGTAATAATTGAAAAAATTGAAACACAATACCGATATTTTTACCGCGCCAGACTGATAACTGCTCTTCTGTTAATTGATGCAACGCACTACCGCAAACATGAACTTGCCCTTGGCACGGTTTATCAATGCCCGCCAATAAATTCAATAACGTGGATTTGCCATTACCCGAAGCCCCGACAATAGCGACAAACTCGCCAGCATCAATATCCAACGATATATCATGCAGCACGGGCTGGCTTATTTGCCCATTGATATAAGACTTGTAAACATTTTGTAATTGAATGATAGGGGCATAGTCGGAATCGGTAAGAGTGTTGTACAGTGGACAGTTAGATTCTAACATGCTGCTTCCTGACGAAACACACAACACTATGACTTCAATACAGCTATTCTGGCTAATACTAGGCACAACGTGGGCAACGATTGAAATCGCTATCGCCCTGAAAACCCGCGTACAGTTCACCACGACCACACAATTTGAATACCGTTCAGAACGCCTAATCTGGCTGGTATAGCCAAAGCAGTATAATTTAATTATTTTAAATTAGATGACATATTCAGCCGATTTCCGCCAAAAAGTATTGACGATTAAAGAACAAGAAGGGCTAACACAAGCGGAAGCGGCAGTGCGTTTTGGTGTTGGAGTGGCAAGTATAAC
>SHZG01000066.1 GCA_009692395.1 Methylococcales bacterium
CCGTTGCATTGCGTCCTGACTTGCCAATCTGGTTACTTTTACAGAATGGACAGGTGATTTCTTGGTAGCAGCTCATAAGGTCTTTTAGGTAAATGTGATTTTATTCTGCCCGTGATTTTAATCTATCATCACAGATTTAACCCACTACCGATAATTCAACTGAAGTACCATCAAATTTAATTAACCATCCGCGATCAGACTGCAATTGATAGCGATCTGATACTTGAATACTATTTGTAATCGCATCATCTAATGCGGAGATAGTTTGCGTTAGAGGAACCGCTATATAAATTGCCATATTAACGAATATCTGATTGATAACATTATCTATCTAAACAGTATAGGCTATTTAATGCTTTTCTTCTAATCCTACCTAACCAACAAAAAATACCCTTTGTCTCGTTCCCAAGCTCTGGCTTGAGAATATCTACTTTCAAGCTCTGCTTACTCTGACCCTATATGTCGAAAATTCGCTTTATTATTACAGATTATCTAATCCGCGTGTTAGAAGACGTTTAAAAATTGGACTGTCGGTCTACGGTTGCATCATTCTACTTTGCGTATTATTTAAGATCAGCTATGACACTGGTTACTTTAATGCAGAGGCATTAAAACGAGAAAACACGCACAATTATCCACGACTCATCCCGTACTCACCACAGAAAAAGCCAGATAAATTGTTTCAGGTGCATTAAAAGAAGACCCCAGTAATCCGCAAACACTGGTTAGCCAATTGATAGATAATAATCAGCATTTTGCCATTATTATGATTGAAAAAAATAAAATAAAACAAATCGCTTATATTGTTGATCTGCGTTTATTTTTTGTCGGTAATTTATTAAATGCCGAAGGCTATAATCTAACCGAAGGCATGGAAAATCAATATGATATTAAGCGTGAAAATTATAATAATGGCTCAGTAAAATAATACAGCGCGTAGGTTGGAGTGAGGTACGAACCTCAACAAAAACAAGCAACTGTGTAAATGTTGGGGTTCACTATCGCTCACCCCAACCTACAAAACAAAAGTCGGTGTATACTAACGTGTAACCCAACTTTTTTATTTATGGCAGGGCAATAATGAACATACAAACACTTTACGACAGCGACTTTTCATCGTTCCAACGCAAAGCATTGGAACGATAGGTGAAGATAAATCCGCACCTACACATTCAAAACAAAAAAAGCCACAGTCAAAAACTGTGGCTTTTTTTAAGCAACCGAAAAAAGGTTTATCCAGAGGATTACTTGATTTTAGCTTCTTTATAAATAACGTGCTTACGAACAACGGGATCAAATTTTTTGATTTCCATTTTGGTAGGCATGGTTTTTTTGTTTTTAGTCGTGGTGTAAAAATGACCTGTGCCTTCGCTAGAGATCAATTTAATTTTATCGCGCATGATGTTATCCCCTTAGACCTTTTGACCGCTTTTACGCAAATCCGCTAATACTGCGTCTATGCCGTTTTTATCAATAATACGCATTGCTTTAGTTGAAACGCGCAGACGTACCCAACGATTTTCGCTTTCCACCCAAAAACGGTGGTGTTGCAAATTAGGAAGGAAACGTCTTTTAGTTCTGTTGTTTGCGTGTGATACGTTGTTACCTGTGACAGGACGTTTGCCTGTTACTTCACATACTCTGGACATGATTAACCTCTTTATAGTGTGCATAGATTCAAAATTTAGCCAAACTTTATACCAAAAAAACGTGTTAAAGTAAATGTTTCTGTCTGAGTCTACGCATATTCAGTTGCTGGCATCGTCAATCAATAAAGAGAGGACGATTTATTTAATCGCATCCTCTGTAAACGAAACTGTCAAATTTTAACAATTCCATTAAAATGGTCAGCCTGATAACACAAAGCACTTTAATACTACACTGCCAACACCATCGGAACCCTAATGCCTATTAAACTCGGTATGGTCATGGACTCTATAGCCCATATCAATATAAAAAAAGACACCAGCTTTGCTATGTTACTGGAAGCCCAAGCACGCGGTTGGGAATTGCATTACATGGAATTAAATGATTTATTTCTCAGAAATGGCATTGCTTATGCTCGCACGCGCACGCTAAAAGTTCAGCGTGATGCTCAGCAGTGGTATCAGTTTATTGATGCACAAGATATTCCATTGCATGAATTACAAGTCATTCTGATGCGTAAAGATCCGCCGTTTAATCAAGAATTTATTTACGCGACTTATTTATTGGAACGTGCGGAAAGTATGGGAGCTTATGTCGTTAATAAGCCGCAATCGTTGCGTGATGCTAATGAAAAATTATTTACTGCGTGGTTTCCACAATGTTGCGCAGAAACCTTAGTGACTAGAGAACCAAAACGGATTAGGGATTTTTTACTTGAACAAGGCGAAATTATTTTAAAACCGCTGGATGGTATGGGCGGCACGTCTATTTTTCATATTCGTCAGAATGATCCCAATATCAGCGTTATTTTAGAAACCATGACGGAATACAATAGCCGCTACATCATGGCGCAAAAATATTTACCGCAAATTAAAGACGGCGATAAACGTATTTTAATGGTCAATGGAGAACCTGTGCCTTACTGTTTAGCGCGTATTCCCGCCCAAGGTGAAACGCGTGGCAATTTAGCCGCAGGTGGCCGCGCAGAAGGTCGTCCCTTAACGGAGAGAGACCGTTGGATTGCCAATGAAGTGGGCGCGACATTACGCGAAAAAGGGCTGATTTTTGTTGGTTTGGATGTTATAGGCGACACGCTAACGGAAATTAATGTCACTAGCCCAACGTGCGCAGTGGAGTTGGATACGCAATTTGGCTTGAATAGTTGTGGTCTATTAATGGATCATATTGAGCAAGCGATTCGTTAATATGACTGCTCAAACCCTGCCTAATAATTCACCCGTTATGCCATCAATGAATCCATTATGGATTGCTGTGGTTGTGGCAGTCATTGTGCATCTTGTTATCATGGTCGGTATGCAGACAGATAAGCCTATAGCACTCGTACAACCCAGTAAAAGCATCAACATTACCTTAGTCAACGCCCCCATCACAAAAGCCCCTGACAAAGCGCAGATGTTGGCAGAAGAAAATCAATTAGCCGCTAGTCAAGAGACTATTACGCCTGAGCCAGATAAGCCAACGGTGCTTGAGGAAGTAAAGCCCATTCCAACAATGCCACCTGTTGAAAAAATTAAATCCGCGCCACCCATAAAACCGCTTCCAAAAACGGCACTTGAAAAAGTGACACCCCTAGATCAGGAAAAACCTATTCCAAAAGTTGAGCCTGAAAAAGTTAAGCCTAAGCCTCAGGAAAAACCAGTTCCAAACGTTGAACCTGAAAAAATCAAGCCTGAACTCAAAGAAAAGCCCATTGAAAAAAGTCAGCCCGATAAAACGGAGCAGAAAATTATTGCCCAGCAAAAAGCCGAATGGAATGCAATGATGATTCCAGATGCACCGAAAGAAAAAACATTGACCAGAAAACATTCAACGATTAACACGCGAGCAGAACCACCTCATCACGTTATAACCGCCGCTAGTTTACAACAACAAATTTCCGAAATGGGGACAGGTATACGACAACAGCCCGTCGCGGTACCGCCAACTAAAACCACATATGTTAATCAAGTTAGTGCTAATAAATATGTCGCGGCACAATACTTGAAAGATTGGGAAACTAAAGTAGAACGCGTTGGTAATAATAATTACCCTGCCGCCGCAACGAAAGCAGGTTTTTCAGCCAGCTTAACCATGGATGTATTTATTAACGCCGATGGTAGCATTGATAATATGCGTATTACCCATTCTTCGGGCAATCCAGAGCTAGATGAACAAGCAAAAAATATCGTCCGCATGAGTGCGCCTTTTCCACCGTTACCCGAAAAATTGCGTAGTGAACTGGATGTACTGGTCATTACACGGAGCTGGAAATTCTCAGATGAATCAGGCTTAATCACCCAATAAAGCCATCCCTAACTTTAATAATATCAAGGCACATGACCGCAGTTACTTATCTAAATAACCAATTTATTATCGCCATGCCCAACTTGGCTGACCCGAATTTTTTTCATACGGTGACTTATCTGTGTCAACACAATGACGAGGGTGCGTTGGGCATTGTCATTAATCGTCCTATTAATATGACATTAGGCGAAGTCTTTGAACAAATGAAAATCCCTGTGACTTCTGAAAAAGCAACGCAAGCCCTCGTGTTTGCAGGTGGCCCTATGCAGCAAGAACGTGGTTTTGTACTACATACACCCAGTAGCAAATGGGATATGACGCTTGTCATATCCGATTCAATTTCCTTAACCACCTCGCGTGATGTCATTGAAGCCATCGCGCTTGATGAAGGCCCTGAATCGTACTTAATCGCATTAGGTTATGCAGGCTGGAGTGAGGGGCAGTTAGAACAAGAAATGCTCGCGAATGCGTGGCTCAACAGCCCTTACGGCAAACAAATTTTGTTTGACACCCCCGTAAACCTACGCTGGACTGCCGCCGCTGATGCCATTGGCATTAATATCAATCAACTCACTATTCCTGCTGGTCATGCTTAAACGAGATCCCTTATTAGCTAAACTCACCAGCACGACCTATTTAGGTTTTGACTTCGGTACGAAAAAAATTGGCGTTGCCGTTGGGCAAACCGACACGAGTAGCGCAAGCCCCTTACAAACTATACGCTCCATTAATCAAACGCCTAATTGGGATGTTATCGGACAATTGATTAAAGAATGGCAACCTGTCGGTTTAGTCGTGGGCATCTCAAGACAACAAGACGGCACTGATAACCCTGTTACACCGCGTATGTTAAAATTTTGTCGGCAATTAGACGGGCGTTATGCTCTGCCTGTGTATCAGCAAGATGAAACTTTATCGACGTTTGAAGCCAAACAATTATTATTTGATGAAGTGAGTCTAGGCGCGGCTAAACTCTGGGAAGTACAAGACCAACTCGCTGCCCAACTTATTTTACAAAGTTGGTTAAATGACCGCATGACAGGAGACCGTGAGTGTTAGATATACCCGAATTACTGAACAATCTGGAAACAGAACTAAAACACACTATCGCGGAAAGACAGCTAGTTGACCCATTGATGATTGGCATACGCACAGGCGGCGTATGGATAGCCGAAGTTATGCACCAGCGGTTAGCGATTAATGCACCCTTAGGCTTATTAGACATCTCTTTTTATCGGGATGATTTGTCGCAAATTGGAATGCACCCCAATGTTAAACCCAGTCAGTTACCAACCAATATGGAAGGTCGCGACATTATTCTCATTGATGATGTGTTTTATACGGGTAGAACCATCCGCGCCGCACTGAATGAAATTTTTGATTATGGTAGACCGCATCAAGTGATTTTTGCCGCACTGATTGAACGAGACGGCAAACAAATTCCGATCGCTCCAGATTGTGTTGGCACACGCATCACACTGGATGCAGGGCAACGCATTAACATACAAGGCCCTACGCCCCTTTCCATCGTGATAGAAACCTCTGGGAGATAAGCCATGACGCATAATATACAGCTAAACTCAGAAGGAAAACTGAAACATTTTTTAACCATTGAAGGCTTTGATAAAGCCCTGTTGACTGAAATTCTCGATACCGCCGCGTCCTTTGTTAATCCAGTCGATGGGCAGATTAAAAAAGTACCATTATTACGCGGCAAAACCATCGTTAATTTATTCTTTGAAAACAGCACCCGCACACGCACCACCTTTGAATTAGCGGCAAAACGTTTATCGGCGGATGTGTTAAATATGAATATTGCGACCTCGGCAACATCGAAAGGTGAAAGCCTGCTTGATACGATTCGCAACCTCGAAGCCATGTTTGTTGATATGTTTGTGGTGCGTCATGCGATGAGCGGCGCGGCACATTTTATTGCACAGCAAACTGCGCCGCATATCAGCGTTATTAATGCAGGGGATGGACAACACGCACACCCGACACAAGCTATGCTGGATATGTTTACCATCCGTCAGCACAAAGCGGATTTTTCTAAGTTACGCGTTGCTATTATTGGTGACATTCTGCATTCACGCGTGGCACGGTCTGAAATTCAAGCCTTAAATACCTTGGGTGTCGCTGAAGTGCGGGTTATCGCACCGAAAACGTTACTGCCTGCTAAAGTTGAAACCTTAGGCGTAACTGTGTCGCATAATCTGACCGAAGGGCTACAAGATATGGATGTTGTCATGATGTTACGCCTACAAAAAGAGCGCATGATCTCTGCCCTACTCCCCAATGAAAACGAATATTTTAAATGTTTCGGCCTCACCGAAGAAAAACTTAAAATTGCTAAACCCGATGCTATCGTTATGCACCCCGGCCCTATTAATCGCGGCGTAGAAATTGATTCTAAAGTCGCTGACGGTAAGCAATCAGTTATTTTGCAACAAGTCAGTAATGGTATCGCCGTGCGTATGGCGATTATGGCAATGGCAATGCAGCACAACGGAGCAATGGCATGACGCATATCCACATTAAACACGGCAGAATTATTGATCCCGCTAACAAAATAGACGGTGTAGGCGATATTTATATTGTCGATGGCAACATTGCTGCAATCTCTAATCCTCCAGCAGGTTTTAAAGCGGATACTGTCATTGATGCTACCGATAAAATCGTCTGTGCGGGTTTTATTGATTTAAGTACCCGTTTGCGTGATATGGGGCATAGTCGCAAAGGCACATTTAAAAGTGAAACGCGCGCCGCTGCCAGTGCAGGCGTGACCACGCTGTGCTTGCAACCTGATACCCGTCCCGCAATGGATATCGCCTCTATTGCGGAATACATTAAAGACCTCGCGGAAAAAGCCGATTATCCACAAATTTATCCCATTGCCGCGCTCACGCAAAAACTGGAAGGCATAGAACTCAGTTCGATGTTATCGCTGAAACAAGCAGGCTGTATTGCCGTCAGTAATGCCAATTTTCCGATTAAAAATCTGCTGATATTAAGACGGGCAATGGAATACGCCGCTAGTCATGACTTGCTGTTTATTTATCGCCCCAATGATTTTAGTTTAAGCAATAAAGGCTGCGCTCATGAAGGCGCGGTTGCCACGCGTTACGGTTTGCCTAGCATTCCTGAAGCCGCTGAAACTATTGCCTTAGCGCAATGTTTAGAACTTGCCGGGCTGACAGGTTGCCGCGTACATTTTGGGCAACTCAGTTGTAAACGCTCAGTGATTAAAATTCACCAAGCTAAGAAATACGGCTTGAATGTCAGTGCCGATGTCGCCATGCACCAACTACACCTCAGTGAAAATGACATCACCCCGTTTGACAGTGCCTATCACGTCATCCCACCCTTACGCACCGAAGCCGACAAAAAATACCTGCGTCAAGGACTTGCCAACGGCACGATTAACAGCCTGTGTTCAGACCACCAACCGCACGATTTAGATGCTAAATTAGCCGCATTCCCCGAAACCGAATCAGGGATGTCATCACTGGAAACCCTGTTACCGTTAATGCTCAAATTAGTCGCACAACGCGCCATTAGCTTAGAACAAGGTATCGCCGCGCTAACGCACCAACCCGCACAAATTTTGCGCTTACCCAGTGGCGCGTTGACCGTTGGTCTTTCTGCCGATGTGTGTATTTTTGACCCTGAATTAACGTGGCAAATTAATAGTGATACTTGGCAAAGTCGCGGTGTTAATACACCATTTTGGGGACAAACTATGAAAGGGCGGGTGACTCATACTTTGCAAGCTGGGAGAATGATTTTTAGTTTATGAGTCAGCGAAGTAGTGTGGTTAATTAGCTAAAGTAAATTGCTTCAACACAGCAACAATTTCGCTTTGTACTTCTATTAGCGGTTGATGAGCGGGTATCACTTTAATACGCGCTGGCTGTTCTGTTGCTCTAGTGAGGTACATTTCACGAACACGAGTGAAAAAGCTGATTTTTTCAGCTTCAAAACGGTCAAATGTGCCGCGTTTTTGAGCGCGTTCCATGCCGATTTCAATAGGTGCGTCGAGTAATAGCGTTAAGTCGGGGCGTAAATCGCCTTGTACTAACTGTTCCAGTAGCGCAATAGTCGCAATGGATAGTTTACGTCCACCGCCTTGATAAGCATAGGTGGCATCAGTGAAACGGTCGCATAAAACCCAGTTTCCTTGCGCTAATGCAGGCTCAATGACGTGTTGAATGTGTTGGGCGCGGGCGGCGAACATAAGTAATAATTCGGTGGTGTCGCTAATGCTTTCACCATCAACATCTAATACTAAGTGGCGGATTTTTTCAGCCAATGCCGTGCCACCAGGTTCACGGGTGACGGTAACAGTAATACCCTGTTGCTGTAGATAGTCTTTGATAAACGTTAAGTTGGTGGTTTTGCCTACACCTTCACCACCTTCTAAGGTAATAAATTTGCCACGCTTCATGGTTTTTTCCTTTGGAATTTATTCACTGCTTGGTTGTGTTCGTCTAAGGTTGCAGAAAAAACGTGTGTGCCGTCACCGCGTGACACAAAATAAACGCTGTTTTTACTTTGATCTGGATGCAGAGCCGCATAAATAGCTTCACGACCCGCCATCGCAATAGGCGTTGGTGGTAAGCCTTTGATTTTATAGGTATTATAAGGCGTTTCTTTGTGCAAGTCTTCAGAGCGTATATTGCCATGATAGCTATCGCCCATGCCATAAATCACAGTCGGGTCGGTTTGTAGCATCATACCTTGCGTCAAACGGCGACTAAATACGCCTGCAATTTGAGTGCGCTCGGCTTTCGCGGCGGTTTCTTTTTCCACAATGGACGCAAGTATCAGGGCTTGGTAGGGTATATTAAACGGCAGATGTTCGGCTTTATTAAACCACTCTTGTTGTAACACGAGCTGCATTTTGTCGTAAGCTCTTTTTAGCAGTGCGACATCGGTGGTGTGTTTTTCAAAATAATAAGTGTCAGGGAAAAATAGCCCTTCGGGGTGTTTTTCAGTCGCGCCTAATTGTGTCAATAAGGCTTCATTATTCACGCCTTGCAGGGTATGTTCAAGATTAGGATTTTTCTCAATGGCTAAACGCATTTCTTGAAAAGTACGCCCTTCAGGAAAAGTAATTGAGTAATGTTTTGCTTTACCTGATACGAATAACGCCAGTATGTCAGGGATAGTTGACCCTGTGGCAAGTTCATATTCACCTGTTTTTATTTTTTTAAAGGCTTGGGTTCGCACGGCTAGCACCTTAAACCACAGCGGCTTCATAAACAGATGCTGATCGCGGAGTTTATGAATGATTTGTCGAACAGAATCGCCTTTAGCAATGTCGATAATGACAGGCTGTCCAATCACCACAGGGGCTTTTAACGCATTTTGATAACCGCTTACTAGCCAACCACTGGCAAAACTTAACAGTATCAAAAACAGTAGGAAGAGCTTTTTAACCATCGTGTAACACCTGTTGAGTTAGCCAATTTTGTAAGTAGTTGGTTTTGCTACCGACTGCAAAAGAACGGTTGGCAAGTTGTTGAATAGGCCATAGCCCTATTACAGAATTACACACGAACAGTTCATCCGCTTCCAGTAATTCAGCTTGATTATAACTGTGTTCGATGACAGATTCATGGCGCATAATCAAGGCGCGTATGATACCAGCAATCCCTGATTGCGTCAGAGTAGCCGTGTAAAGTTGGTGATTTTTACTGTAAAAAAGATTGCTCATCGTGCCTTCAATTACTTGGTCATTAATGTCCAGCATGATGCCTTCTTGAACGCTATCATCATTCCATTCAGCGCGTGCTAACACTTGTTCAAGTCGATTGAGGTGTTTCATACCCGCTAACGTTGGATTTAAACCTAAGCGCGTGTCGCAGAATCGGACGATTATGCCTTGTTGATAATAGCTGTCAGGATAAGTCGGAAAAGGATGTAGGCTTAATATGCGCGTGGGTTGAATAGTATCGGGTTGACGGTAGCCGCGTCCACCACTGCCACGGGTGATGATGATTTTGAGTACCGCGTGTTCAGTGTGTTGGCATAGTTGTTTGATTTCAGCGCGTAAGGTGTCGGGGTCTGGCGTGGGAATATATAAGCGTTGGCAGGCAGCCGTTAATCTATCTATATGTTGTTGTAGAAAAATCGCTTTGCCGTTCTGAATGGTAATGGTTTCAAATAAACCATCACCGTATTGCAAGCCACGGTCGCTGATTTCAATGTGAGTTTGGGGTATGCCGTTGACCAGTATCATGATGGTGTAATCGTAGGTTGGGTTGCCGCTGTTTGCAACCCAACATATTCGCGGGTTTTGTTGGGTTGGCTATCACCAGCCCAACCTACGCGACTATTAGGTTTTATTAGCCAGAAACTCCACCATATCATCATTTTGTACCCGATGATAAATGTCTTCTACGAATAAGGGTAAACCAATGGATTCAAAGGTGATTTCATCACCTAGAAAATAATGGCTTGGTATCCAGCCCTCACTTCTTCTGAACACCTGAACACCTGAACATCGACAAAGTCTTGTTCAATAAGTACATATTCTTTTAAGCTAGGAATGTTTATATAAGATAACAACTTAAGGGTGGTATCTTTTTTACGCGTTGATTTAGATAACACTTCAACAATGATAATCGGCGTTTTGGTAAAATAAGGCTCTGAATTATCAAAACTACAATCCACCATGACATCTGGATAAAAGAAATTGGCGTTAATCCTTAATTTCATATCTGAGCCAAAGGGTTCACAGGGCTGGTTTTCTAAGTGATTGCCGAATTTTCGGTAGATATTGCCTGATATTCTTTCATGGTTAGCACTTGCGCCAGCCATTGCATAAACAGTGCCGTCTATCAACTCGTGTTTTATGTCACTGTTTAATTCGCCCGTTAAATAGTCTTCTACGCTGATTAAATCGCTGGGTTTTATTACTAACATGGTGTTACTCCGAGAATAATTAAGCTGATTTAGTTAAAAGTAGGGCGGTAATAGTAAAACGTAACGGGTTGATATTCGGAAGTGATTGGTAGGTTGGGTGGCGGTTTTTTTGCAACCCAACAAACACGATGAACAAATAACCTTTGTAAGCATAATGGTGCGTGGTTGTGTTGGGTTGCCAAAAAGACGGCAACCCAACCTACGCGGCTATGATCAACACATCTTATCGCGTTTGTTATAGTATTTTAGTTTCAACATACTCCATGTATCCCTGTAAAATCCCATGAAAAAAGCCTACAGCGAAGACCTGAGAAAATGCGTAATAAGCTGCCACGAAGCAGGATTTCCCAAGACTCTAATTATACAGATATTGACTATAGGAAAAGACACATTAAATCGTTGGATTAGACAATATGAAGAGACTGGAAGTTTAGCACCCAAGGTAAGAACAGAATATAAAAGGAAGTTGAGCGATGAGGATTTATTAAGCTATATCAAACAATAT
>SHZG01000067.1 GCA_009692395.1 Methylococcales bacterium
CCTGCATTGCGCGAATCAGGGCAGTGGCGCGGCAATACCCACATTGCCAAAAATGGCGATTCCGCTTTGCGGAAGGCTTTGTATATGCCCGCAATGGTTGCTTGGAAGTATAATCCCTTGATTCGCGTCTTCTGTGAGCGTCTCAAAGCCAATGGCAAGAACGGTAAAGCCATTGTTTGCACTGTCATGCGTAAGCTCATTCATCTTGCTTTTGGCGTTCTTAAATCAGGCAAGCCTTTTGACCCCAAATATGCAGGATAAATATGGCTTGCTTTTATTTAATCAAGACGGTATCTACATAGAGAGACGCTCCAGCGTCACGCAACGCTGGAGCGTTGCAAGATGAATTCCTACGCTGGAGCGTGGGAACTATAAAATTAAATGCTATTACTCAATTTAACATGACTTTATCTCACGCCTTTCTTGCCATTATTCGCCGCGATTTAGTGTTGGCTTTACGCCGCCGCGCTGAAATTGCTAATCCGTTGTTGTTTTTTGTGTTGGTGATTACCCTGTTTCCGTTGGGTATTGGCGCACAGCCGCATTTATTACAGGCGATTGCGCCTGGAATTATCTGGGTGTCGGCGTTATTAGCCGCTATGTTGTCACTGGATAGTTTGTTTCGCTCTGATTTTGATGATGGGTGTTTGGAGCAGATTTTATTGAGTTCACACCCTGCGTCTATTTTGGTGTTGGGTAAAATTATTGCCCATTGGTTGGTGACGGGGTTGCCGTTGTTGATTGTCGCGCCGTTGTTAGCAGTGTTTTTAGGAATGCCGACGCATACCTTAGGGGTGTTGTTGTTGACGCTGTTGTTAGGTACGCCTGTGTTGAGTTTAATCGGCGCGATTGGGGTCGCGCTGACGGTGGGTTTACGGCGCGGAGGGATGATTTTGTCGCTGTTGGTGTTGCCGTTGTATGTGCCTGTGCTGATTTTTGCCAGTAATGCGGTGGATATGGCGAGGAGTGGTTTACCGATTCATGCGCAGATTAATATTTTAATTGCGATGTTGTTGATGAGTTTGGTGTTAGCACCGTGGCCCACGGCGGCGGCGTTGAAGATGAGCATTAACTAAACTATAAACCTGCTAGGTTTTTAAAACCTAGCAGGTTTGTGTTTAATCAGTCCAATCAACTGCACCCGCCGTGGCGAGAACGATTAAGCCAAAGGCAATGCGATACCACGCAAAAATAATGAAATTATGATTGCTGATATAACGTAGCAAGACTTTAATCGCTAACATTGCACTGAAAAACGCTGCCGCCATACCCGCTAAAAAATAGGGTGCGTCACTTGCCCAGTCTAAAATTTCACGGTGTTTGTATAGGTCGTAAACACTGGCGATAAACAAGGTTGGAATAGCCAGAAAAAACGAAAATTCAGTCGCCGCTTTTCGCGATAAGCCAAATAACAAGCCGCCGATAATGGTTGCGCCTGAACGTGATGTGCCAGGAATTAACGCGAAGGCTTGTGCAAAACCGAGTTTTAAAGCATCAAAGGGTGTTAAATCTTCAACGTTGAAGATACGAATTTTATGCTCGCGTTTTTCTGCCCAGATAATGACGAATGCGCCAATGATAAACGCTAACGCCACAGGCACGGGGCTAAACAAAACCGCTTTGATATTTTTACCAAATAACAAGCCCAGACTGGCTAACGGCATAAAGGCAATGATTAAGTTAATCGTGAATTTTTGCGCGGCTTTTTCACCTTTTACTAAGCCACGCAGTACTGATGAAATTTTTTGCCGATATTCCCAACACACCGCGAAAATAGCCCCCACTTGAATGACAACTGTAAAGACTTTGGCTTTTTCATCATTAAAATACAGAAAATCTCCCACCAAAATTAAATGCCCTGTGCTGGAAATGGGTAAAAATTCGGTTAAGCCTTCAACGATGCCGAGAAGGATTGTTTGAATGAGTAGTAGGATTTCCATAGAGTTGTTATAGGTTAGTTTATAGTTGACTGACTAGGTTTGGGTTGCTTGTATTTTAAGCAGATTTTTCGAGTTTTTAAGACCTGAAAGGTCTAGGATTACAATTCGCTAACAATGTCTAAGGCTTCAGACAGTGTGGTGACTGGGTATATTTGCAAGCCTTTAATTGGGGTTTTTGGCGCGTTGGCTTTGGGGATAATGGCTTTTTTAAAGCCGTGTTTTGCTGCATCATTTAAGCGAGCATGACCGTTGGCGACAGGGCGAATTTCACCACTCAGTCCAATTTCACCAAAAAATAACACGTCGTGAGGAATGATTTTATTGCGTAAGCTGGATACCACGCTGACGATTATCGCTAAATCAGAGCTGGTTTCATTAATTCTGATACCACCAACGACATTGGCATAAATTTCATCTTGGGCGGTGATGATGCCAGCGTGGCGTGATAATACGGCTAGTAACATTGCCAAGCGATTTTGATCGAAACCCACCGCTAAACGGCGCGGATTACCGTATTGGCAATCGGTGACTAAGGCTTGAATTTCGACTAATAACGGGCGAGTGCCTTCCCATAATACGGTGACGACACTGCCCGAAGACGGTTTTTCTGCGCGGTTTAAAAACATAGCTGACGGGTTTTTAACTTCTTTTAAGCCCGTGCTGTCCATTGCAAAAAAACCTAATTCCCCAACACTACCAAAGCGATTTTTATCGGCTCTTAAGACGCGAAAGCGTGCGTCGTCAGTTGAACCTAACATGACTTGGGTATCGACGATATGACTTAAGGTCATAGGGCCGGCGAGTGATTGGTCTTTAGTGACATGACCCACCATGAAAATAGACACGTTATGTTTTTTGGCATATTGGGTGAGATAACTGGCAGAATCGCGTACTTGTGATACTGATCCTGGGGCAGATTCGGTGTCTTGCGTGTGCATGACTTGGATGGAATCGATGACTAAAATTTGCGGATGAATGCTGTCTAAAGTGTCACAAATTCGCTGCACTGAGGTTTCTGCCAACATCATGATTTTATCAGCGGGCAGTTTTAAACGGTGGGCGCGTTCGGCAATTTGCTGTAAGGATTCTTCACCTGACACATAGAGTACGCTGATGTCGCGTGCTGCAATGCCCGCAATGGCTTGTAATAGTAGTGTACTTTTACCTGCACCTGGTGCGCCGCCAATTAATACAACACTCCCATTGACAATACCGCCGCCTAGTACACGGTCAAACTCAGTGATACCTGTAGAAATGCGTTCCGCTTGTGATAAGTTGACATCGGATAATAACTTAACTTCTGAGTGAGAACCAGCATAACCTGCGGCACGGTGGTGACGTTCGCTACCTGCGGGAGCGAGGCGAATTTCTTTGATGGTATTCCATTCGCCACAACTGGTACATTGCCCGTTCCAGCGGGGGTAATCCGCGCCACATTGATCGCAGACAAAGGCAGTTTTGGGTTTTTTAGTCATGTTGGTGTGCTAGCTCATGGCTATAACCGTCTTTATAACTGGGATAAGTAAACTGATAACCTAAGGCGTATAGACGCTGATTGTTACAGCGTTTATTGAGGGTGTCGTCCTTAGTCATGGGTTTAATTGTGGGGGCAGGGCAGAGCAGCTGTTGTGCCAGCCACATCATTACTTCGTATTGTGGCGCGGGATCATTATCACTGGCTAGGTAATAATTGGCTAAGGCAACGCCCGCTATTCTTTTTTCCAGCAAAAAGGCTAATACGCCGACACAATCATCTTGATGAATACGGTTAGTAAAATACGGTGGGGTGTGTTGAATTACAGGGCTTTGTTTTGCTCGGCTCAATAAATAGTTGCGTCCGCGCCCATAAATACCTGAGAAACGCACGACGGTATTTTGTGGATTAAGCGCGACAACCCGTTGTTCGGCTTGCCTAATCAGTTGGCTATTACTGTTATCAGGTTGTGCAACAGAGTTTTCATCGACCCATTCGCCTTGTGACTGCCCATAAACACTGGTTGAAGATATAAAAATCCACGGCAGATGAGCAAATTTAGCCAGTACATTCGTTAAGCCAATGTCATACACATCACGGTAGCTTTGTTCAGTGCGTCCATCTGCTGAAACAATAAAAAACAGCTGGTCGAAATCAGTGTCCAGTGTTTCAAGGTCAGTTGCTGAGTTTATATTTGCACGAATGTAATGAATAGTGTCGTTACTCGGCGGTGGGTTGCGTTTTACGCCTGTCACTGTATGACTTAGGCTGTGCAACACTCGCGCCAGTTCAGTGCCGATTACGCCGCAACCAATGATTAAAATTTTCGCCATTATGATTTAAGTTAAAACGAGAGGCTAGATAACCGCCTTGAGGCTGTTATCTAGCGGATTGAGTATCTTATTATTTTCGATTAAATAATTCGACGAGCCGTGCCAGTCTAGCGGCACGTTCTGGTGCGAGTTGATACCATTGAAAACGCCAGTTCCAATTACCTGCGGTTGTGCCAGGGGTATTCATTCGGTGTTCCGTGCCTAACTCTAAAACATCCTGCATGGGAATAATAGCCAGATTAGCAACCGATGCTAAGGCAGTTTGTATTAACGCACACTGTAATGATGTAGAGGGATTACCGAGGTAGTCAAAAATATAATTTCTTTCGTGTTCGCTGAGTTTTTCTGCCCAGCCCACGGTGGTGTCATTGTCATGAGTACCCGTATAAGCGACACAGTTTTTTTCATAATTATCGGGTAAATAAGGGTTATCTGCATCGCCACCAAACGCAAATTGTAAAATTTTCATACCTGGTAAATTAAATTCATCTCTTAATGCGTCAACTTCAGCGGTGATGATACCCAAATCTTCCGCAACCAAGGCAATGTCACCTAATGCTGCTATGATAGCTTTTAATAAAGCAGAACCAGGTGCTGTCACCCATTGCCCTACTTGAGCCGTTGGCTCACTTGCGGGTATTTCCCACGCCGCTTCCAGTCCACGAAAATGGTCGATACGCAAAATATCAAATTGCTCACATTGCGTCTGCATTCGTTCAATCCACCAATGGAATCCTGTTTGCCGTAAATAATCCCAATCGTAATGTGGATTGCCCCAACGTTGCCCTGTTTCAGAAAAATAATCAGGCGGTACGCCTGCAACCACTAACATTTCACCCGCTTCATCAAGTTTAAAATCCTGACGATTTGCCCACACATCGGCACTGTCATAAGAGACAAAAATAGGAATATCACCAAATAACAGAATGCCCCGCTCATTGGCGTAGGCTTTTAATGCCATCCATTGACGGAAAAAAATATATTGTTCAAATTTGATAATATCGCAACAGTCTTTTAAACGGTGTTTCGCAATTTTAATGGCAGCGGCATCATGATTTTTTAGCTCATCTGGCCATTGATTCCAGCATTGTTGATCGTATTCATTTCTCAGTGCCATAAACAGAGAAAAATCATCTAGCCAGAATGCCTTATCTCGACAAAAATTCTTGAAATCGGGTTTGTCTTCTGGGGTTGCACGCTCTAAAAAGCCATAAAACGCTTTTGATAGTAAACAATTTTTGTAGAATTTTACTGACTTACGCTGGCAATCTTCGTACTGTTCAGATAAAAGCAACCAGCCTGATGCCACTAAGCTATCAATACTGATTAGCTGCGGATTACCTGCGTGTGCCGATAAAGATTGATATGGTGAGCCATCTGCATGAGTCACCCCTAAAGGCAAGGTTTGCCAGACGGTGATACCTGCTGACCATAGAAAATTGACGAAATTGTAGGCATCCTGCCCCAAATCACCTTGTTGACCCGCACCAGGTAATGAAGTGATGTGTAATAAAATACCCGCACGGCGTTTATTTAAAGTAGTCATTGTTAAATTCTCAGGGGTCAGAGGATTGATGGTAACAATTTTGAGGTAGAGACTTTGCGCTGCAACGTCTTTACGAGGTATTTATTTTTTAATATAATGTGGTTGCTGCCCTAGCATTTCCGATGTGACTAACACCACACCGCCAGCACTAACATGAAACCGTCTTTCATCTTCGGCTCTGTCTTCACCGATGACCGAGCCTTCAGGAACGACGCAGGCGCGTTCAATAATGGCTTTGGTAATGCGACAATGACGACCAATTTCAACATCGGGTAATACGAGACTATCCGTTATTGTGGTGTATGAGTTAATTTTGACATCCGAAAACACTAAAGAATGTTTAATACTGGCACCTGAAATGACACAACCCCCTGAAATCATGGAATCGACTGCCATACCACGTCTATCATCGCTATCAAAAACAAATTTAGCGGGTGGCGTTTGCGCTTGATACGTCCAAATAGGCCAAGTTTTATCATACAAATTTAGATCGGGATCGACATTCACTAATTCCATATTAGCTGACCAATAGGCATCAATCGTACCTACATCACGCCAATAAGCTTGACCACCTTGCATATCCAAGAAGGGATAGGCATTGACAATATGGTCATTAATGATGGCAGGAATAATATCTTTACCAAAATCGTTAGTGGAATCTGGATTATTGGCATCTTCAATCAGTTGATCAAACAGAAAATTGGCCTCAAAAATATAAATCCCCATAGAGGCTAAGGCAGTGTCGGTTCTGCCTGGCATCACAGGGGGATGCTCAGGTTTTTCTATAAAGGCCTTAACACGGCGATTATCATCAACATCCATGACACCAAACGCAGTGGCTTCTTCCAATGAAACCTCAATACACCCGATGGTTAATTGCGCATTTTTAGCAATATGATCAGCAAGCATTGCGCCATAATCCATTTTATAAATGTGATCGCCTGCCAATATTAAAATATGTTGAGGTTTGCGTCTGCGAAGAATATCCATGTTTTGAAAAACAGCATCTGCTGTGCCTTGGTACCAAGAATTTTCATCAATGCGTTGTTGAGCGGGCATTAAATCAACATACTCACCAAATTCACCGCGCATGAAACCCCAGCCTTGTTGAACGTGTCGAATCAATGAATCTGCTTTGTATTGCGTCAAAATACCAATTTTACGAATGCCTGAATTGACGCAATTCGACAACGGAAAATCAATGATACGAAACTTTCCACCGAAGGGTACTGCGGGTTTAGCACGCCAATCCGTCATATTCATTAATCGCGAACCACGCCCACCCGCTAAAATTAAAGCAATGGTATTACGCATTAAATTACTGATCATCTGATCATTTTTAGGATGATTTGATTCTGACATTTTTCATCTCCAAGTAGAATAGTTTCACAACTTCGGTTGTGTTTGGTAACATTTACCTGTTAATTATTCTACTACATGAGGCTTAGCAAAGTGAAAGAGCAATTGAAAAACATTCTTAGTGCCGATTTTATAAAAATCACCGAGGCTAAGCATTATGATCCATTTTCAATATTGGGTTGCCATCGGAAGAATAATAAAGACCAAATTACGGTTTATTTACCCTATGCAGAAGTTGTCAGTTTTAGTCATAATGGTGTTGTTTTAAACCGTGTACCCGATAGCGACTTTTTTGAATATATCATTAAAGCCAATGAAGTAATGCCTGAACATTACCAGCTATCTTGGCAAGACAAAGACGGCAATCCCCACGAAAATTACGACCCCTATACGTTCGGCACACAATTACCTGAATTTGATCAACATCTATTTGGCGAAGGTAAGCATTGGCATATCTATCAAAAACTGGGCGGACACCTGCACACGGCTGATGGTGTTGACGGGGTATTTTTTGCATTGTGGGCACCTAATGCGGGACGTGTCAGTGTTGTCGGTGCTTTCAATCGTTGGGATGGTCGTTGTCATCCTATGCGCAGCCTTGGCGGGGGTGGACTTTGGGAATTATTCATTCCCGATTTACAAGTAGGGTGTTTCTATAAATTTGAAATATTAAACCGTGATAGTCAGCAAATTTTTGTAAAAACCGATCCTTACGGACAGCAATTTGAATTTCGTCCTAATACCTCCTCTATTGTCACGGATGCAAACAGCTATGTGTGGCAAGACCAAAAATGGATGACGGATCGTGTGCAGTACAATTGGCAACATGAACCGATGTCTATTTATGAAGTGCATATTGGTTCATGGAAACGTGATAGCAAAGGTAATTTTATTAATTATCGTGACTTGGCAGTGGACTTGGTTGCTTACGTTAAACAAATGGGTTTTACCCATATTGAATTATTACCCATCACTGAGCATCCACTAGATGCCTCTTGGGGTTATCAGACTACAGGGTATTTTGCGCCGACTAGCCGTCATGGGTCGCCCGATGATTTCCGCTTTTTCATTGATGCTTGCCATCAAAACGGTATTGGCGTTATTCTCGATTGGGTGCCCGCGCATTTTCCTAAAGATTCATTCGCACTGGCTCGCTTTGATGGCAGCGCGTTGTATGAGCATGAAGACCCGCGTAAAGGTGAACACCGTGATTGGGGGACATTGATTTATAACTATGGTCGCAATGAGGTGAGAAACTTCTTACTGGCGAGTGCTGTTTTTTGGTTAGAAGAGTTCCATCTTGATGGTTTACGCGTTGATGCCGTTGCCTCGATGCTGTACTTAGATTACTCGCGTGAAGCGGATGACTGGGTGCCTAATATGTATGGCGGCAACGAAAATTTAGAAGCCATTGATTTTTTCAGAGAAATGAATGAAGTGACTAACGCCCAACACCCTGGAACAGTGGTCATGGCAGAAGAATCGACTTCATGGCCACAAGTGACGCGCCCAACGTGGACAGGCGGTTTAGGCTTTTCGATGAAATGGAATATGGGCTGGATGCACGACATACTAGCGTATATGAGCCAAGAGCCTATACATAGGCCTTATCATCACAATCAACTCACCTTCGGAATGCTGTATGCGTTCACTGAAAATTTCACCCTGCCGTTTTCTCATGATGAAGTGGTACATGGTAAAGGCTCATTAATCAGTAAAATGCCAGGGGATGAGTGGCAACGTTTTGCTAATTTAAGATTGTTATACACACTGATGTACACCTATCCTGGTAAAAAACTGCTGTTTATGGGTTGTGAGTTCGGACAAGGGACAGAATGGAATTCTCAGGCTACCCTAGATTGGTACGTCTTGGATTATTCACATCATCGTGGTGTACAAACACTGGTAAAAGACTTAAATCAACTGTACAAAAACGAACCTGCCTTATATCAACATGATTTTGAGCATCAAGGTTTTGAATGGATAGACTGCTGTGATGTGCAGCAATCTATCATTAGTTATCGCCGTAAATTTGGTGAAGAAGAATTGATTGTTATCCTCAATTTTACCCCTGTAGTCAGAGAAAACTACCGCATTGGTGTACCTAAAGCGGGTCACTATACGGAAGTGTTTAATTCAGATTCTAGTTACTATGATGGTAGCAATATAGGTAATAATGTTGTTGAGTCAGAGCCGAAAGAATGGATGGGGCAGGCTAATTCCATCAGTATTACCTTACCGCCGTTAGGTGGGATAATTTTCAAACTGTAATAGTTCACCTCTTACGTTTCGTAGATCGGGTTAGCTGTGAGCCATGAGTGTGTCGAATGGTCGAACAGTGTAACCCGACAATATCATCGCATTATATTGGGTTACGGCTACCGTCTAACCCAACCTACACAGTAACTAACATGAAAAAAATCCTTTTTGTCTCCAGTGAAGTCTATCCGCTGATTAAAACAGGTGGTCTTGCCGATGTTTGCAGTAGCTTACCTAAAGCATTAGTCGAATTAGGGCAAGATATTCGAGTCATCATCCCTAAATATCCCTCGTTAAAAACCGTCGGTGAAGTACAGTTCTTGTGTTCATTACGCATTGATAATCACCTGATTAATATTTTTGAAACCCAAATCCCTGATAGCCCTATTATCGCTTGGTTGGTTGATTGCCCTGATTTATTTAATTTACCGGGTAATCCTTATGTCGATGAAAAAGGCATTCCTTGGGTTAATAATGCAGAACGCTTTTCCTTGTTTTGTCGCGTGGCAGTTGAAGTTGCTATGGACAAAGTCAATCGGGGTTGGAAACCCGACATCGTACATTGTAATGATTGGCAAAGTGGTTTAGTTCCCGCGTTGTTATCATTGGAGAAAAATCGTCCCAAGACCATTTTTACCATTCACAATATGGCGTATCAGGGATTATTTCCTGTAGAGGTTGTTCGCTCATTAAACTTACCTGGTCAGTTATGGAATCCTAATGGGTTAGAATTTTATGGTATGTTGTCGTTCATTAAAGGCGGTATCGTTTATGCGGATCGCATTACCACTGTTAGCCCCACTTACGCGCTAGAAATTCAGACCCCCGAATTTGGTTATGGGCTTGAAGGCTTATTAGCACACCGCAGTGAGCATCTAGTGGGTATCATTAACGGCATTGATACCAATGAATGGAACTCTGAAATTGATCCCCATATCAGTCAGCGTTATACCGTTGATTCACTGCCCGACAAACTGCCTAACAAATCTGAACTACAACGCAGAGTCAATTTACCCGTCAACGATCAAGTCCCTTTATTCGGACTCATTAGTCGATTAGTTGAACAAAAAGGCATCGACATGATTATTGAATGCTTGCCTGAGATGGTTGAGTTGCCGATGCAGCTTGTTTTGTTGGGTAATGGTGATAAAGATTTTGAACGCCAGTTACAAAATATAGCCAGCTTGTACCCCGATAAAATCGTTATTATTATTGATTACAACGAATCGTTAGCGCATCTGATTGAGGCGGGGTCGGATGTGTTTCTCATGCCCTCACGTTTTGAACCGTGCGGTTTAAATCAAATGTATAGCCAACGTTACGGCACGATTCCCCTCGTCAGAAAAACAGGCGGCTTAGCGGATACTGTGGTTGATACCTTACCCGACAGCATTGACAATCACAGTGCCACAGGCATTGTGTTCAAAGAAGCCAACTCAGGCGCGTTGCTAGAAGCCATCAAACGCACGCTGCTGTTATATAGCAATCACGCCACTTGGCAGCAAATGCAAACCAACGCCATGAACAAAGATTTCTCTTGGCGTAACAGTGCGGCACAATACCTAGCTTTATACGATAATATTTGAGTTATGTAAGGTGGGCAACGCTCTTTTGCCCCATAGGCATCAACTTAAGAAATGTAATAAATCAAACAACAAGATAATCGTTACAACGCTCTGCGTTGTAATGCCACCGAAGACGAAGACGCTCTAGTGTCGTTACAGGACGCTGGAGCGTCCACTCACGCATTCCAACGCAGAGCGTTGGAACGATGTGTTTTTGAACGATATGTTTTTGGGTAGTGGGTTAAATCTGTGATGATAGATTAAAATCACTGGCAGAATAAAATCACACTTACCTAAAAGACCTTATGAGCTGCTACCAAGAAATCACCTGTCCATTCTGTAAAAGTAACCAGATTGGCAAGTCAGGACGCAATGCAACGGGAGAGCCACG
>SHZG01000068.1 GCA_009692395.1 Methylococcales bacterium
GTAAAAACCTGAACTTTCGGACATGGATCAAACGACTCAATTGCAAGACCATTTGCTTCTAAAAACTAGAGTTGATGCACGACACCGTCATCGGTTTGCTGATCAACAAGGTCGAATTCGGGCGCGATATTTATTCATAATTACAGATTTAACCCACTACCACTTTATTTTTAGCGGAACACGTTACGTCAAAGGGCAGGGTGTATGGTTTTGATATTCAATCAGCGGCAATCAACGCGACCCGCGAAAAATTACAGCACAACCAGTTAATCGATGGCGTGACGCTGATTCAAGCCAGTCATGCGGATATGGCGGTACATATTCCCGTACACCATCATGGCAGTATCAAGGCGTGTATGTTTAATTTAGGTTATTTACCGAAAGGTGACAAAGCGATTATTACGCAAACCAACTCGACTTTGTTGGCATTAATCGCCGTCTGTTCGTTATTAGCACCCCAAGGACTTGTCACAATTTTGGCGTATTCGGGTCATGCTGGGGGTGATGAAGAAGCTGACCACGTTGAACAATGGGCTGATCAACTGGATGTACAATTTAGCGTCAGTCGGTTTTTGAGTGCGATTCCTAGTCCTTCTGCGCCTAGGTTGTTGGTGGTACACAAACGATAGTGTTTATAGACCTTTCAGGTTTTAAAAACCTGAAAGGTCTTATGATGTTATCGAAAGTTAAGAAAAAAAATGTTTGAATCCGTTAGAATGAGTCATCAAGTATTTTTATTGTTAGGACATAATGCGCCCAATTAACTTATTCATTATTGCGTTAGTGCTGTTGCAAGGCGTTACCATTGCCAACGCTAAGCCGAAACCCAAAGCTACCGCGCCCGAAAAACTACCCGCTGTTAAGCCAGAAGCTCCAGCAAAACAAATCATCAATATTGCCTATCTAAGTCAAGAGCAAGCTGTACCGCCCGCGCTGTCCAACTTCGACCCGTTTATGCCAAATAAAGGGCTGTTAGGTTCTGAATTAGCGATTAGTGATAACAGCACCACAGGGCAGTTTACGGGGCAGGCTTTTGAGTTAAATAAATTTATTGTACCTGTCGATGGCAATGTTGAAGACGTTTTTAATAAAGACATTGCGGGGAAATTTCAGCTAGTTGTGAGTCTATTGCCTGCTGAGTTGTTAAATAAACTGGCAGATAGTGCGGAGGGTAAGTCGATGTTATGGTTTGATGCCGCAAACAGTGATGACAGTTTACGCGCTGAACAATGCCGCGTTAATGTACTGCACTTATTACCCAGTCGAGCCATGCGGGCGGATGCACTAGCGCAATACATGATGAAAAAACACTGGACGAAGTGGTTTTTAGTCGTTGGTACTACACCTGAAGATAAGTTGTATGCTGATGCAATTAAACGGGCAGCTAAACGGTTTGGTAGCACTCTTGTGGCAGAAAAAGTCTGGGAACATACTTACGATGCACGGCGCACGGCACAATCCGATGTTGCAGTGTTTAGCCGCGTAGATGATTATGATGTGTTAGTGGTTGCCGATGAACAAGGGCAGTTTGGTGAATATTTAGATTATCGAACTGAAAGCCCGCGTCCTGTCATTGGCACACAAGGCTTGATTGCTACCGCGTGGCACAGAACCCACGAACAATGGGGCGCGGTACAAATTCAAAACCGTTTTCAAGAACAGGCGAAGCGGTGGATGGAAGAACAAGATTATGCCGCGTATTTAGCGGTCAGAGCGATAGGCGAAGCGGCAACACGCACTAAATCCAATGAATTGAAAGCGATTAAAGCTTATATGCTCAGCCCTGCATTTGCGTTGCAAGGTTATAAAGGCAGTCCTTTATCATTCAGAAGCTGGGATGGACAAATGCGCCAACCCGTATTGCTTGCCGCACCGCGTTCATTAGTTGCGGTTGCGCCGATTGACGGCTTTTTGCATCCTAAAACTGAATTAGACACGCTGGGTGTCGATGAACCTGAAACAACGTGTCATATTGGAAAAAATAATGAAAAATAAATTATTAACTTATCTATTTCCCAAACGAGACATTTGTCGCTCAATAGTCGTTAGTTTGGCTTTATTGGCTACCACCGTACAAGCAGAAACCGTGTTTGTCAGTTTAGAAAAAGATAACGCCTTAGCGAGTATTGATCCCATCGAAGGTAAGTTGATTAAAACTGTACCAATAGGGCAACGTCCACGCGGGCTTGCGTTAAGTAGCGACAATAAGTTTTTGTTTGTTGCTACCAGCGATGACAACACGATTAGAATGTTAGATGCTGAAACCTTGAAAGAATTGGCAAAGTTACCGTCAGGCAAAGACCCTGAAACTTTCGCACTCAGTCCTAACGGCGAAAAATTATATGTCTCCAATGAGGATGACAGCTTAGTCACCGTCATTGATTTAACAACTAAAAAAGCCGTACATGAAATTAAAGTCGGTGTTGAACCCGAAGGCATTACCATCAGCCCTGACAATCAATGGCTGATTAGTGCGTCTGAAACCACGAATATGGTGCATTGGATAGACACTAAAACCAATGTCATTGTTGAAAATACACTGGTTGATCCGCGTCCGCGAGCGGTTAATTTTACCGCTGATAGTCAACAATTATGGGTCACGTCAGAAATGGCAGGCACGGTAATGGTGTTGGATGCTAAAACCAAACAACCGATTAAAACCATTAAGCTGGAAGTTGAGGGCGTGACGTTTGATAAAATTCAACCTGTTGGCGTGGTGATAGATAAAGAAAGAAAACACGCCTACATCGCTTTAGGCCCCGCTAATCGCGTGGCGGTGATTAACGCGCAAACCTACGAAATTGAAAAAGTCTTATTAGTGGGGCAGCGGGTATGGAATCTGGCATTTTCACCCGACCAAAAACGTTTATACACCACCAATGGCACGAGTAACGACATATCTATCATTGATTTAGACACGCAAACAGTGACTAAATCGGTGGGTGTCGGCACTTATCCGTGGGGCGTTGCGGTAAAACCATGAGTGAACCTAGCGCGTTAGCCATCGAAGGCTTGAGTTTTTCTTACGGTAATCACAATGCACTGGATGATATTAATTTCAACATTCAGGCAGGCGAATGCACTCTTTTACTAGGGCCAAATGGCGCGGGTAAAAGTACGCTGTTTTCTCTGATTACCCATTTATATGATACGCGGCAAGGACATATTCAATTGTGTGGTTTTGATATTAAACAGCAAAGCCGATTAGCATTAGCTAAATTAGGCGTGGTGTTTCAACAAACTACCTTGGATATGGATTTAACCGTCGATCAAAATTTACGTTATCACACCGCACTGCATGGCATGAGCCGCAAACTTGCCACTGAACGTATTCAGCAAGAGCTGGAACGCTTGAATATGTTCGACCGCCGTTTTGAAAAAGTGCGGCAATTGAATGGTGGGCATAAACGGCGCGTGGAAATTGCCAGAGCCTTACTGCACAAACCGTCTTTATTATTATTGGATGAACCCACCGTCGGTTTAGATGTACCCAGTCGGCAAAATATTGTGGATTATGTGCATCGCTTAGCCGCAGAGGAAAAAATAGCCGTGCTATGGGCGAGTCATTTAATGGATGAAATTCATGCTAATGACCATTTGATTGTACTGCATAAAGGGAAAATTAAAGCCAATGGCACGGTTGATGAGGTATTGAAACAAACGGGCGTAACCACTATTAATGAAGCGTTTTCTCGTTTAACACAAGGACAAGCGGCATGAGTTTTTTACATTATTGGCGTGCTATGTCAGGCATCGTTGGACGTGAATTATGGCGGTTTGTCACCCAGCGCGAACGTTTTATTTCTGCGTTAGTGAGACCGTTAGTGTGGCTGTTCGTGTTTGCAGCAGGTTTTAGGGCAGCATTAGGCTTGGCAATCAGTCCGCCTTATGAAACCTATATCCTTTATGAGGTGTATATCACACCTGGTTTGTGTGGCATGATTCAATTGTTTAATGGAATGCAAAGTTCATTATCAATGGTGTACGATAGAGAAATGGGCAGTATGCGGACATTATTAGTCTGTCCATTGCAGCGCTGGTTTTTATTACTGAGTAAGTTATTGGCGGGTACGGCGGTGTCTGTGTTGCAAGTGTATGTATTTTTAGCCATTGCTAGCCTTTATGATATTCATGTTCCACTGAAGGGATATTGGATGGTTTTACCTGCGTTGCTGTTATCTGGCTTGATGTTAGGCGCGTTAGGATTGCTGTTATCTTCGTTTATCAAGCAATTAGAAAACTTTGCAGGGGTGATGAATTTTGTTATTTTCCCGATGTTTTTTATGTCAACCGCACTGTATCCGTTATGGAAAATTAAAGAATCCAGTGCTTTGCTTTATAATCTGGCACAATATAACCCATTTTCACAAGCTGTCGAATTGACACGCTTTGCTTTATACGGACAATTTAATCTCCATGCCTGTCTTTATACGTTGGGTTCTTTTATCGTATGTATGACGATAGCCATTATTGGCTATAATCCATCAAAAGGCATGATGATGAAAAAGAAAGGTGGGGAGTCAAGTAATTCATGATGAAAAATTATTTTTTGTTAGTCAATATATGTTAACACTCAAGCTGTATAGTCATCAATATATGGGTGGCAGGCTTTTACATAACACAAGAATCAAAATAAATTCGGTGCTAATTTGAAGAATTCTTATTTTTTAGTTATTCCAAAGCAACAAAAAAATCCTCTGCGTCTAAGAGAATTTGAAGAAGCTGCGTTGACGAGCTGGATTGCTGAGCTACCTACCGCTAACGTGGGCTTAGCTACGCGGTTAATGCACGATTTTATTATCGAATTTAACACTATTGCAATGCCCAGCCAACTACGGCTTAGTGCGTTGGAACTTTTGAGACCCAATGTATTAATTATCGAAGATTATCTTCGCTCCAGACTGATGAGAACAGGATTTCCAAAAGAAGAAAGCGACCAGAAAATTCTGGGTGTATTGGTTTCAATTGAAAAAGAATTTTCCATCGGTTATTGGATGGTATTGAAGGATTTAACAGGGAGAACAGTCGGCTGGTTTCAAGGTAAGAATACCGTATTAGCACTCCAACGTTGTATTAAAGGGCTAAGTAGTATTGTCATTAGTCACTTTATTATGGGGCTACCAATACCTGATTGGGTGTGGCTAGATTTACATTCACTTTACAAGTTGAGTGTAAAAATCGAAAAAAACACCATCAAAGTTGCCAATGATGCAAATCGGGCTAATACAGCCAGTAGCCCAGAAGACTGTTATTTACAAATTCTTTTGCTTAGCCTTGTTGATACCACTGGATTAATGCAAAAGGAAATTCTACTGGTTGATAAATTTATAGGGGCTATTGATTCTTGGGTTAGTTTGAAAACCGCTCCCGTGTCTGAGAATTCGTTGCAGTGTCTTGTTTTTACTGACGAAGATAAGCCCCCTCTCTATCAATCGAATATAACGACCAGAAAAGATTCCTCAGTGCTTTATATTGATTTTAGTAAATTACAAAAAGTCTTCGAAAATAAAGAAAAGTTAATTGATGCGACAGAGGCAAGATTTAGTGCTGTGCAGAGACGGAAAAAACCGCCAGCAGAGTTACTGGATTACCTCGAACAACGCTGGGCAGGTGTTAGTTTTGAAGTCGAACCGCTTTTTAGTGATCGTTTAGATCGTTATATCGCGATAGGGTTGGCATCAACCTTGGATTTACAAGATGTATTAAATACTAGCTATAAAAAAGAGCTGGAATTTCTAGTTCAATCAGAATCGGATAGGTTGTTGTCTTGCGTGTTTACACAAACAGACGTGTTATCTGTCGGGAGTTTGGTTAGCTTTAGAAAAACCGATATGCCTGAATCTGTGCGCTTATTAGGTGTAATTGATAAAGTGATTGTCGCCAAACAAAGCGGAAAAATAATTTTTGGCATGAAGTTGCTTGCACCAGAATTTGTTTCTGTCGATTATAATCAGCTTGATAGTGCAGGGTTCGCAGTGAACGAAGTTCCGAGGAATGGCACTGCTGTCGCGAAGGATGTGTTTAAAAAAGGCGTGTTCTACAGCACGGATAAACATGAAGACTATATTATTACTGATACTTTTATGTTGAAAGATGATGATTCGCTGCGAATAAATACGAATCAAGATAGTTTTTCTGTTACCTTGAAAAATAGAAAAAATGTTGGCTTAGGTTACTGGCAGTTTGAATGCGTTAGAATAAAAGAAAAGAAAAAGCAGGCATCAACAGCCAATAAAAAAGGTTATGACTTCATCTAGGCGCAACTCAATGGTAGATAAGCCGACCTTTTGAGTAGGTGTCATGATGTTATACAAAGTAGAAAAATAAAAAAGATGACAGATTTAATTTTTTCGGGTTAACTTAGCAATCTTTCTAATAAGTTAGAAAGATTTTTGATTTATATAATAAAAATACACTAGGGTGAGGAAGAGCAATGAGTAATGAAGAAAACATTGAACCAGTTATAGATACTGAACAATCCGCAGAGACTGAGCAAGTTATAGATTCGCCAAGCGATCAAGCGGGCAACGTAATTTCCCTTCTATTAGACTTAAAAGAAAAAAATCCAAAAGTATTTTTTGGCGCAATTGGTGGTGTAGTTGTGCTATTGCTGATTTTAATGATGAGCGGTGGTAATGATGAAAAAATCGTTACAGGACCTACGATTAAAAACTTAGCGGTAGGGCAGAAATATGTACTAAAAAGTGCGAACAGTTATGATCCTGCTGCTGCTGTTCGATTAGTCGGCGTGCCAGGTGCAATAGCGGCTTATGATGATACTGAAGAAGCCGATAGAAATGCAGCGTGTCAACACATCCCTCAAGGAACATCGGTATCAGTTTTAGAACTCCAAGATGCTTATGGAACAAAAAATGCGTTCGTCAAAGTACAAATGGAAGAAGGTGAGTGCAAAGGAAAAGATGGCTGGGCTTTAGCAATTGATGTGCAGTGATAAAATAAAATTTGACGATATAAAAAATTTAGGTATAATAGCTGAATAAATTGAATTGCGGGAATAGCTCAGTGGTAGAGCACAACCTTGCCAAGGTTGGGGTCGCGAGTTCGAATCTCGTTTCCCGCTCCAAAGATTAAAAAAAGCCGCGATAATTCGCGGCTTTTTTATTTCATATTTAAGGCTGCGTAGCAAATCGGTTATGCAGTGGCCTGCAAAGCCATCTAGGCCGGTTCGACTCCGGCCGCAGCCTCCAAAGATACTTTAAAGTGTCATCATCAAACCTAGTACGTTAATCCTCGTTGCCAGATTACCATCAGTAGTGTGTCATTCATTCGCTTTACCCCCTCATACGTTCTGCCATAGAACAGCCGACGATTTGCAGTGAGTAGATGCCTATAATAACGGCTAAATACAGCCAACCTTCTTGTGTCACCGACATAAACATGATTCACCTCAAACTGCCGATACCGCTAGGTGTGCAGGCAGAGTGTGTTTAAAGGTCTAAACTGCCACACTGACTGCGCACCTGCATAAGTACGCCCAATAGTCACCGACTCACGCTATCCCCTTGTTATACCACTCTCAAGTCTTTTCATAAATTTTATAGAAAAGTACCCTGTTTAGTGTAGCCCCATCCCTCAAGATATGTTTATATAATCATAATGTACAACTTTGTGTTCGTAACTTAATGGCAGTGGTCGCCTTGTTGAGTTAAAATAACCGCATTTACAAATAACCAACTTAATAAGTCAAGATATGAAAATTTTACTCGCTAACCCTCGTGGATTTTGTGCTGGTGTTGATCGTGCTATCGATATTGTTGACCAAGCCATTGAAGCCTTTGGTGCGCCCATTTATGTGCGTCATGAAGTAGTACATAACCGCACCGTAGTCGATGGTTTAAAAGCAAAAGGCGCGATTTTTATTGAAGATTTAACCGATGTGCCTGTCGGTTCTTATCTTATTTTTAGTGCGCATGGCGTGTCTAAACAAGTCCAACGCGAAGCCAAAGAACGCCAGTTGACGGTGTTTGATGCAACCTGCCCATTAGTCACTAAAGTTCATATTCAAGTCGCTAAACACGCAAAATCAGACCGCGAAGTGATACTTATCGGTCATGCGGGGCATCCTGAAGTGGAAGGCACGATGGGGCAGTACGAAAAATGCGCTGGAAAAGGCGGTATTTATTTGGTCGAAACGCCTGCCGATGTGGAAAAATTAGAAGTCCATAATCCTGATAATCTGGCGTATGTAACGCAAACCACTTTATCTATGACTGATACTAAAATCATGGTTGATGCCCTAAGAGCGCGGTTTACCTCGATTCAAGAGCAGAAAAAAGACGATATTTGTTATGCAACCCAAAATCGTCAAGATGCTGTCCACGAATTGGCTAAATCAGCAGAAATTATTTTAGTGGTTGGCTCACCTAACAGTTCAAACTCAAATCGTTTGCATGAAATTGCTGAGCAACTCGGTAGAACTGCCTATCTGATTGATACCGCACAAGATATGCAGCTTGCATGGTTTGAAGGTATCAATGTCGTTGGTGTAACTGCAGGTGCATCTGCTCCAGAAGTGTTAGTGCAGGCAGTGATAAATCAGTTAAAAACATGGGGTGGTACATCGACCGTTGAGATTCAAGGTATCGAAGAAAAAGTCGTTTTCTCTCTACCTAGAGGTTTGAAAAAACACCCAGATCAGCATGGCGCAGTCTGAACTTGAAGCTATCCGCTTAGACAAATGGTTGTGGGCAGCGCGGTTTTTTAAAACCCGCTCGCTCGCCGCCGAAGCCATCGGTGGTGGTAAAGTTCATGTGAATGAACAGCGTGTTAAGCCCAGCAAAGAAGTCAAAGTTGGCGCAGTGTTATCTATCAGTAAAGACGGTTTGCGCTGGCAAGTGACGATTAATGCCCTCAGCGCACAACGCCGTCCCGCGAAAGATGCGGTATTGCTTTATCAAGAAAATGAGGCAAGTCTAGCGAAGCGTGAGCAACAAATTTTGGTGCAACGCGAACAACGGGCGTTATCAGGTTTTACAGCACCTGAACACAAGCCGAATAAAAAAGATCGGCGATTGATACATAGTTTTAAACAAGGTTAATGGAGTCAAAAACAAGTTTTTGACTCCTGCAATTCCAAAAGCATCCCAACTAGGTTTATAAGTATAGCCGCTCGCCTAAGCCTGATAAGGCGGTGCGAATTGATGAATATTTATACGATGAGCCTGTCCTCTAGAATTTGAAAATAAACATCAAGCTACTTTAATAATGTGTCCTGAAAAGTGTTGACACATCAATGCAGGCTTTCTTTACGCTTCGTTAGACAATAAAAAACCCGCTAAGCCTTGCGACTTGCGGGTTTTTAAACTTCTTTGAATCTTATTGAATCATAATTTGGTGGAGAGGCAGGGATTCGAACCCTGGGAGGGGATCAACCCTCAACGGTTTTCAAGACCGCCGCATTCGACCGCTCTGCCACCTCTCCAAGCTGTCTATGATAACGCAAGTTGGTATTAAAAATCAATTTTTTAATTACTATTCGCGATTTTTTAAAAATTTAGTCATTCAAACGCAAACAAATCAATGATGACTCCATCTTGCTAGCTCAGTAGCAAGATGGCAGTTTGATGGACGATTAAATATTGTAAGCGGTTTCACCGTGTTCGGTGGTATCCAAACCTAGACGTTCGTCTTCTTCAGTGACACGCAGTCCGATGAGTACGTCTACGAGTTTAAACGCGGCAAATGACACCACGCCTGACCAGACAATGGCAATAACGACACTCCACAGTTGGCTAATCATTTGTGTCATCATGCTGTATTCACCAACACTATTAGTCACATAATCCCACGTACCCGTACCACCGAGTGCAGGGCTGGCAACGACCGCTGTGCCTAACGCGCCTAAAATACCGCCGACACCATGAACACCAAACGCATCCAAAGAATCGTCATATTTTAATTTAGCTTTCAGTATCGTGACAGACCAGAAACATACGCCACCTGATACCAAGCCTAATACAATAGACCCCATAGGCCCTGCCCAACCACACGCAGGGGTAATCGCAACTAAACCCGCAATTGCACCTGAAGCACCACCTAACATACTGGGTTTACCGCGTATAATCCATTCGGCGACTGTCCACGATAAAGTGGCAGCGGCGGCGGCTAATAAGGTATTAACGAACACTAACGCGGCTAAACCATCGGCTTCTAAATGTGAACCGACGTTAAAACCAAACCAACCTCCCCATAATAATGATGCACCAATCATGGTCATGGTGACACTGTGCGGGGTCAGAAATTCTTTGCCGTAGCCTATACGTTTGCCAATTAATAAACAGCCCACTAAGCCTGCAACCCCTGCATTGATATGAACAACTGCACCCCCTGCAAAATCCAACACGCCTTTTTGAAACAAAAATCCAGCGTGAGACGCAGCAGTGGTCGCCGCGTCTGCACTGCTATAAGCATCAGGGCCATCCCAATACCAGACCATGTGCGCCATTGGTAAATAAGAAAAAGTAAACCACAGAACAGTGAATAATAAAACCGCTGAAAATTTAACCCGTTCAGCAAATGCACCGATAATTAACGTGGGGGTAATAGTAGCAAAGGTTAATTGAAACGCTACATAGCAGTATTCAGGAACATAGACCCCTTTACTAAAAGTAGCGACAAGCGAAGCGGGTGTAATACCTTTAAGAAATAGTTTGTTAAAACCACCACAGAAAGCATTGCCTTCGGTGAATGCAAGACTATAACCATAGATCGCCCACAATACCGCGACCATTGAGAAAATAACAAACACCTGCATTAATACCGATAGCATATTTTTGACGCGTACCATACCGCCATAAAATAAAGCTACACCTGGAAGTACCATCAGAATGACTAATACCGTGGAAATCATCACCCACGCGGTATCGCCTTTGTTAGCACTCGGTGCAACAGCAGCGGGTGTAGCGGCGACTGTTGAAATCGTTGCTGGTGTTGCAGTCATTACAGGTTTAGTTAAATCAGGTAATGCTTTAATGGTAGCCGTGTCAGGAGCTGGATCAGCACAAGCGTACCCAGCAAAAGTCGATAACCAGCACAATATAAAAATACTGCATAGTGAGAATAGTGATTTCATGTGAACTCCAATTGTATTACAGTGGGTAGTGGGTTAAATCTGTAATTATGAATAAATATCGCGCCCGAATTCGACCTTGTTGATAAGCAAACCGATGACGGTGTCGTGCATCAACTCTAGTTTTGAGAAGCCAATGGTCTTGCGATTGAGTCGTTTGATCCATGTCCGAAA
>SHZG01000069.1 GCA_009692395.1 Methylococcales bacterium
TTATACTTGCCACTCCAACACCAAAACGCACTGCCGCTTCCGCTTGTGTTAGCCCTTCTTGTTCTTTAATCGTCAATACTTTTTGGCGGAAATCGGCTGAATATGTCATCTAATTTAAAATAATCAAATTATACTGCTTTGGCTATAGCGTGTTCTGCCATTGATAATTCGTACTTTACGATGCTAATATTGCAATCCACTTTTGACAAGCTGATTACGCTCTAGAGTCGTTAGTTCCTTATTACTTGCACCAAAGGAAGCAAAAATTTTATCCCATTTCCATGAGCTGCCATCATATTCACGTTGCCAGCATTCCAGCCTGAATTTTTGGTGATATTAGTAACATCATCTTTTAATGCAGTCTGTAGCGTTTTATATTCATCGTCATTCATGCCATAACGATAGAGAGGTTGCCCTCTGTCTCGTAGTGATTGTCTGTCTTGATGGGCTAAGTAGTAATTGAGCCAGTCTTTAGGGTGCATGGTTACGCCTATATTCGACAGCTAAAAAAAACCTATCAGGTCTTAAAAACCTGATAGGTTTAAGTTGTTAGTTAAATTAGATTAATTAACAGTGTTGCCTAAAGTAGGCGGCAAGGTAGGCATTGTTTGTTTAGGGAATTGACCTGTTAAGCCTTCTAAGAACGCCTCAATATCAGCAACTTCTTCTTTTGATAAATCCTTGTCCAACTGCAATTTACCCATGATTTTAATGGCTTCTTCTAAGGTTTTAACCGAACCATTGTGGAAATAAGGTGCGGTCAAGGCGATATTGCGTAACGTTGGTACTTTCCATAAACCTTCATCGGCTTCGTTTTTCGTCACTTCTGCTAAACCTTTATCTTTTTTGAAGTGGTATTGTGCAGAGAAATAGGCGTTTTCATGGATAGGGAATGTTTGGAATGCACCTGCACCATTAAAGGCAGCGCCACTGTGA
The DNA here is from genome assembly GCA_009692395.1 of Methylococcales bacterium. Taxonomy (GTDB): domain Bacteria; phylum Pseudomonadota; class Gammaproteobacteria; order Methylococcales; family Methylomonadaceae; genus UBA4132. The sequence continues at coordinate 937 of SHZG01000069.1, forward strand.
CAAGATGTACAGCCTAATTCAGCAACTTTATTCATACCACGCACTTGTTGTTCAGTCAGTGCAGTTTTATCACCTGACACATATTGATCGTAAGGGCTGTTAGGGGTAATCAAGGTTCTTTCATAAGCGGCAATCGCTTTAGTTGCATTTTCTTTAGACACTGAATTATCACCAAACGCTGTCGCGAAGGCTTGGTTATAGCCTTTAATGGTTTTTAAGCGAGCAACGACTGCATCCCAGTCTTTCATGCCCATTTCAATTGGATTAGTCACAGGGCCTGCGGCTTGTGCTTCTAAGCTAGGCGCACGTCCATCCCAAAACTGTACGGCATTAAATGCTGAATTCCATACAGTGGGCGCACTACGTCCACCTGTTTGACCATTAACGCCCATTGAGTTAGCTCTATTATCTTCACCGCCTAGCATGGTGTTATGGCAAGACGAACAAGACACTGTACCTGTAGAAGACAAGCGAGGATCGTGATAAAGCATTTTACCCAGCTCAACTTTTTCTTCAGTGGTGGGATTATCAGCAGGCGCAGGCGCAGTGGTTGGCAACACATCCCATGCTGAAGCCGATGTCATTAATACATAAGGTGCAACAATTAATACGGTTGCCAGTAAACGAAGTTTAAACATACCATTCTCCAAAATATTATTAGTTATATTTCAATCCAGTTTTAATCCACCCCTGACCTCATTTCAGGGTGAAACCTGCCGATGGATACCAGTCGGTGGATTATTCCTCCAATAAACGGGGAGGTTTCCACGTCGCATTATACAAGATAAATACTAATAACCATTGATTACATCAAATGGTGATTTCCTCAATTAGCTTTCTTTATTTTGAATTCACCGATGCTTAAAAAACAATTCTTATCCCAACTTAGATTCATTTAAACAATGGGTAAAGCCCTGTTGACTGTGGCATAATGGCAAAATTTTTTCATTACACTATAAAAATACCGAGGATAAGTATGAGTTTCTTTATTTCTGACGCTGTTGCTGCTGCCACCCCTGCTGCCCCTGGAATGGAAGGTATGTTGTTTCCATTGGGCGTACTTGCTTTCTTTTACTTTTTATTTTTGCGTCCGCAATCTAAACGCGCCAAAGAGAAAAAAGAAATGATTTCTGCGATAGCTAAAGGCGTAGAAGTCGTTACTGTCGGCGGTATTTTAGGCAAAGTGATTGATATGGATGATAATTTCGTCAAACTTGAAATTTGTGATAACACCTTTATTCAAGTACAACGTCAAAGCATCGAAACCATGATGCCTAAAGGGACTTACAAAGCGATTACTAAAAAAATCGTTAAAGTTTAATGTGATCACGCCTTGTTGCTGCACAGTCGGCTAAGGCGTGATTTAATTCTTGGAAGAACATAATGCAAAATCATTTCCCACTTTGGAAAAATATCGGCATCCTGCTTATTTTTCTGGTCTCCGTTATTTATGCCTTGCCGAATTTATACGGTGATGATCCTTCGGTACAAGTCTCGTCAGCGGTTGCAGCCGCTAAATTAACACCAGAGCAAGTCAATACCATTGAAACCGCTGTTAAAGCTACGGGTGTAGTGACTAAAGCCTTTGAATTTACTGACAGTCAAGTGTTAGCACGGTTTACTAATACCGACGAACAAATGAAAGTTGCCGATTCGTTAAGAGAGAACCTTGGTGATAATTACACCGTGGCGTTAAATCTTGCCCCAACTACGCCCAGCTGGTTACGCGCTTTAGGTGCTGATTCCATGTATCTTGGTTTAGATTTGCGTGGTGGTGTTCATTTCTTATTAGAAGTTGACATGGATACAGCGGTTAAACAAGCCGAAGATCGCTATGTTGACGATGTCCGCACCGCATTAAGAGCAGAAAAAGTCCATTATCAATCGGTGGCTAAAGATAACGGTTACATTAAAGTCAGCATGAAAACCGCTGATGAAAAAGCCGACGTTATCAAAGTATTGAAAAAAGATTTTCGGGTTTTGGATATTACTGAGCCACCTGCGAGTGAACAAATCTGGTTAAAATTATCGGAAATGGAAGTCAGAGAAATTAAAAAATCTGCCGTCGCACAAAACATGACCACACTGCGTAATCGAGTCAATGAATTAGGGGTTGCTGAACCTGTCATTCAACAACAAGGCGAAAACCGCATTGTGATTCAATTACCCGGTGTACAAGATACGACACGCGCTAAAGAAATTTTAGGCACAACCGCGACATTAGAATATCGTTTAGTCGATACTGAGCATGACGTACAACAAGCGGTTGCAGGTCACGTTCCTGTGGGCAATCGCTTATATTATGAAAAAAATGGTGCGCCAATTCTGTTAGATAAACGCATTATTGTCACAGGCGATCAAATTGTCGATGCCGCGTCTAATGTCGATGACAATGGCAGACCAGCGGTTAGCATTACGCTTAATGGCGTGGGTGCAACCAAAATGGGTAATTTAACGAAAGTCAGCGTCGGCAAGCCAATGGCTGTGGTATTCATTGAATATAAAAATGAAACCCGCGTGGTCAATGGCGAAAAAGTTCGTCACAAAGAAAAAGTTGAAAAAGTTATCAACGTGGCAACCATTCAAGGCGTATTCAGCAAACGCTTTCAAACGACAGGCTTAGATAGCCCACAAGAAGCTCGTAATTTATCATTATTATTAAAAGCAGGCGCGTTAGCTGCCCCTGTTGATATGGTCGAAGAACGCACCGTCGGGCCCAGTTTAGGTCAAGATAATATTGATAAAGGCGTGTTGTCGTTCGTGGTTGGTTTCGCGCTGGTCGTGTTATTTATGGCAGTGTATTACCGTTTGTTTGGCATCGTTGCTAATGCTGCATTAGCATTTAACGTCGTTATCGTAGTGGCTATTTTATCCATGCTACAAGCAACGCTGACCTTACCTGGTATCGCGGGGATTATTCTAACAGTCGGTATGTCGGTGGATGCTAACGTATTAATTTTTGAACGTATTAAAGAAGAAATCACAAATGGTAACACCGCGCAATCAGCTATCTTCGCGGGTTATGACAAAGCCTTTGCTACTATTCTTGACTCGCATTTCACTAACTTTGTCGTAGCCGTGGTGTTATTCGCTTTCGGTACGGGTTCGATAAAAGGCTTTGCAGTGACGTTAATCATCGGTATTTTGTCATCTATGTTCACCGCTATTACTGGGACACGGATGATTATTAACTGGGTTTATGGTAATCACCGAGTTGATAAGTTGTCGATTTAACAACCTATATCTACTAAATTAACGACAAGAATATAAACATGAAAACAACCAACATAAATTTTATCGGCAATCGTAATATTGCCCTGATATTTTCCAGTATCTTAATGATTATCTCGATAGCCTCGCTGGCAACACGCGGTCTGGATATGGGGATTGACTTTACGGGCGGCACGTTAATCGAAGTCGGTTATCAACAAGCCGCTGATTTAACCGTATTGCGTAAAACCCTCGATGAATCAGGCTTTGATGATGCCACGGTACAGAATTTCGGTACCACTAAAGATGTATTGATCCGCTTAAAACCGCATGAAGATATGAAGAATGTGGACATCAGCGCGAAAGTCCTTGATGCAATTAATAAAACCACCAAAGAACCCGCCAGCGTGCGCCGTATTGAATTTGTCGGCCCACAAGTTGGTGACGATTTAGCGGAAGATGGCTTCTTAGCGTTGCTGTATTCCACTATCGGTATTTTGATTTATATCGCATGGCGTTTTGAATGGAAATTTTCGGTGGGTGCAATTATCGCGACTTTCCATGACGTGATTGTCACCTTAGGCGTGTTCTCGGTATTTGGTTTGGAGTTTGATTTAACCGTATTAGCGGCAATTCTCGCGCTGATTGGTTATTCGCTCAACGATACCATTGTGGTGTATGACCGTATTCGCGAAAACTTTCGGGATTTAAGAAAAACATCCACCGAAGAAATCATGAATATTTCTGTGAATGTAACACTCAGCCGCACCATCATGACATCGCTCACAGTGGTATTAGTGTTAGTGTCATTATTCTTCCTAGGTGGCGAAGTGATTCATAACTTTGCTACCGCCATGTTGTTTGGCGTGGTATTCGGTACTTATTCGTCCATTTTTATCGCCAGTCCAGCGGCGTTGATTTTGGGCATTAGCCCAGCTGATTTAATGATACCTGTGAAAGAAGGCTCAGACTTAGATTTACTGCCCTGATAAATTGTTTGCAACAATTGGCAGGTAGAAGTCGCTCAAACCTGCGAGGTTTTTAAAACCTCGCAGGTTTATTTAGTCATTAGAATAAACTTAATTCGATTTTTAATCACCACGCCACGGCGCAACTTTAAACAACAGCAACATCCCAGGTAACGTCAAAGCAAAACACAGCCAATAAAAATTTGCCCAACCTATTGCGGGAATGTGTAATAACGGCACATTGAACAGACTAAGATCCCCACCCTCAACAAAATACCCAGCCAGTGCGTTGGCAACTGAACGGGGTGTGGCGGCAAGACTGGTGAATAGAGCGAATTGCGTTGCGGCGAATGTGGGGTTGGTGGTGGTGGCTACGAATGCTACGAATGCCGCTGTACCGAGTCCCATACCAAAACTTTCGGTGGCAATGACAAACGCTAGACTGCCTAAGCTATGCTCTACAGTAGTCAGCCACGCAAAACCTAAAATAACCACCGCTTGCAACACGCCAAACACCCACAAGGCGCGATTAATACCGATGTATACCATCCACACGCCGCCCAATACGCCGCCTGCAATACTCGCCCATAGCCCTACATTTTTAGCGATAATACCAATTTCAGTTTTACTAAAACCTAGGTCTAAATAAAACGGCGTGAGTAACGCGCTCGCCATCGTGTCACCTAATTTGTAGAAAAAGATGAACGCGAGAATAGTTAAGGCATTTTTTAATCCTTTGCTGTGAAAAAAATCATGAAACGGTTCGACGATGGCGGAGCGTAAGGTTTTTGGGGCGTTAGCTGAATACGAGGGTTCTTGTACTGATAAGGTCAATAAAATCCCTGGTAACATGAATAACGCAGTGAACGCATAAACCACTGACCACGAAAAATGATCAGCAAGAATTAATGATAACGATCCAGGGATTAAGCTGGATAATTTATATGCATTAACATGAATCACACTACCTAAGCCTTGTTCGGTTTCGTGTAATATCTCGCGTCTAAAAGCATCAATCGCCACATCTTGCGTGGCTGATAAAAATGCAACCCCTACTGCTAACACCACGATAATAGTTAAATCGTCTTTAGGCGAAAAGTAACCAAACGTGGGCAATAATGCCAATAAACCCAGTTGTGTCAATAACATCCAAGTACGTCGCCGTCCTAAACTGAGCGCGTATCTATCACACAGCGGCGACCATAAAAACTTCCATGTATAAGGCAATTGAATCAGCGTGAATAAGCTGATGGTTTTTAAATCCACCCCTGCATCTCGAAACCACGCAGCAAATAAATTTATCAGAATGTATAACGGCAGTCCCGAAGAAAATCCTGTTAGGATACATAACAGTAAACGGCGGTTAGCAAATAGCTCAAGTAGGGGGCTGTTTTTCATTAATGATTTCAAGTGAATAGATATGAGGCACGAACCTCAATAATGGTATTTAGCAGGTGGTTTGTTGGGGTTCGCTTACTCACCCCCATACGCATCAACTTAAGGAAACTGGCATAATAATCAATAAATTAACAAAAACACATCGTTCCAATCGCTCTGCGTTGGAATGCGTGAGTGGACGCTTCAGCATCCTGTAACACATCATGAAGACGCTAGAGCGTCTTGGTGGCATTACAACGCATAGCGTTGTAACGATTATCTTGTTGTTTTATTTATTAAATTTCTTAAGTTGATGCCTATGGTAGTTCGTTTACTCACCCCAACAGGAAAATAAGCGGATTATTTACTGTCTAACTTCGCTTTAGCAGCTTCGGTGTCAGCATGAACTTTTTCGGTGAGTGCTTGTAATTTACCTTGTTTTTCATTGGCGGATTTAGCAATGCTCGCATTATCCTCATTCGCTTCTTTCACCACACAAGGACTGTAAGCGCCCACTTTTTGTTGCCAGTCATTAATGGTTTTAACACTTTTGTTGTAAGTATCAGCTGTGGCTTGGTTCAGGGCGGGCAACACTGGTTCTGCGCCACAGCCGCTGGGTGACCAAACACCCTTCGTGATAGTCCCCGCTGAGCAGACAGAAACCGTAGCAGCGAGCATTATGACCGTAAAAAATGTGCGTTGTATCATTGTATATTTCCTCAAGTAGTTGATTGATGTTAGCGTATCGTACAAGGCATTTTACTTAGGCTATGGGTAGTATGCTAGTGCCATCGACGGAAACTTAGAAACAGCAAGCCCACACGCGGTAAAATAACCGCCTCATCAAATTCAAATACGGATGTATTATCAGTGATTAAACAATTTTTTATCGGCTGTTTATTAGTCGGTTTTATAGCCAACTGTCAGGCGGGTGTCGTTGCACAACGCTGGGCAAAAATCACCCAGCCGACGCAAGGCGTGGCGCAAAGTATCGGCTCTTATACTGCGGGGTGTTTAAGCGGTGCGGCGATACTACCAACCGACGGCACGGGCTATCAAGTCATGCGTTTATCGCGTAAACGCTTTTATGGGCATCCTACACTAACCCACTTTATCGAAAATCTAGGGCAGAGTAGCTACACGCAACAGCTAGGCACGATTTTGGTGGGTGATTTAGGGCAACCACGCGGCGGGCCAACCGTCAGCGGACACCGTAGCCATACTTCAGGCTTAGATGTTGATATGTGGTTTTTATTATCCCCAGAAGCGGCAAATCGTCCTTTAACAAATGCAGAACGGGAAAAATGGAGTGCGCCATCAGTCTTACTGGGGCATTCCGATGATATAGATTTACGCCATTGGTCGATAGCCAATGAACAAATTTTAGAACTTGCCGCCAATATGCCTGAAGTTGATCGAATTTTTGTTAATCCCAGCATCAAACGGCATTTATGTAATCAAGCAGGCGGTAAACGTGATTGGTTACGCAAAATTCGCCCGTGGTATAAGCATGATGACCATTTTCATGTACGGCTAAAATGCCCTACTGATAGTAAAGACTGCGAAAATCAAGAGCCGTTGCCACAAGGTGATGGCTGTGATGCCAAGTTAGCTTGGTGGTTTACCCGAGAAGCGAAAAACCCACCACCTTCACCCATCACCGAACCTGTCGAACCCATTCTACCTATCGCTTGTGATGCAGTATTGAAACAGTAAGATTTGAAGATAAGGAGTAGTACAGTGTTGCTTGATTTTAAAACCCTAGCACTGATGATAGTCATTACGTCTATTTTGTACGCTATCACCATTGCTTTTTTTGCCCTGCAAGCTAATCAGTATAAAGGGATTGGTTTGTATATGTGGGGGGCTATTTGTGCAGCAATCGGTTTTTTATCAGCAGCACTGTATGTGCAGTTTCCTGAACTGTTAGCATTACGCTTTATATCATCGGGCTTTTTAATGCTAGCGTGTTATTTTTATAGTTTAGGGATTACTCGTTTTTTAGACTTTACTTTTAATGCGCGTTGGTTATGGTATTTTGTCATTTCAGGACTTACAGTAAGTTGTTATTTTATCTTTTTAAAGATGGACAACGTTATTGTGAACATAGTCGTTCCTGTTTATGGCGTTATCTTTTAGGGCATCGCTTGTTACTTGCTGTGGCTACGCCGTCGTGCCAATTTTACTAGCTCCCTTTATTTGATGCTATTCAGTCGTATTTTTGTGATTCTGGTGCTTGCTATTCGTTGCTATGCGGTGATTGCCTATCATATTGAAGCGTCGATGCAAAACAACCCGATTAATAATGGCTTTTTACTGTTAATCTTTATCAGTGGTTATTTGCGTAACGTCAGTTTTATTATGATGGTTAGTCACCGTCTTTATCAGGATTTACGCGATACGGCTTCACGGGATTTTTTAACAACTGTTTATAATCGCCGCGCCACGCAACAATTATTAGATAAGGAATTCCATCACTTTCAACGTTATCATAATCATTGCTCTTTAATACTGTTGGACATAGACTATTTTAAGGCAGTGAATGATAGTTATGGGCATGAAACAGGTGATAAAATATTGCACAGTGTCACTGCAGTTTTAACAGCCCAGTTACGAAAAACTGACATCTTAGGGCGTTGGGGTGGTGAGGAATTTTTAGTGGTTTTGCCCAGCACAACTATAGAACAAGCGATAGAAGTCGCTGAAAAACTCAGACATGAACTAGCCAAAGAAAAAATGTTGGGTATTTCATGTACTATCAGTTGAGGCGTGAAAATGCTTGATAACAACGACTATAGCATTGATGAAGCAGTTAAACGTGCAGATGATGCGTTGTATAGTGCTAAACACAATGGACGTAATTGCGTGGTGGCGTTTTCCTGAAATTCGTTTAGTCAGCATCAATCCCAACACTGTTTGTAATTAAATAATGCGGTCTAGCTTTCACTTCATCGTAAATTTTAGCAATGTATTCACCGATAATATCTAGGCTAATCATGATAAAACTACCCAGTAACAACACGCAGATAATGATGGTGTTATAACCCGAAACGGTTTGATTATTAATTAAAGACCACACCGCATCACTGGCGACACCAAAACCCAGTACCAATGTCAGAAAACCCAAAAAAGTCACGATTCTTAACGGCGCACAGGTGAACGAAATTAAGGCGGTAATGGCTAATTCCAAGAGCGACAAAAATGACCATTTGCTTTCATCGCCTTCCCGCTCTGCGACATCAAAATAAATATAGTCTTCCTTAAAGCCTATCCAACTGGTTAAGCCACGAAAGAATCGCTGTTTTTCAGGCAATTGATACACAATGATATTGACGGTTTTTCTATCCAATAATTTGAAATCAGACGAATTTTTTACATCAATACCGCCTAGCCCTGAAATAAGGTGATTAATGCAGTAAGCAGCGGCTTTCTGTCCTACTGAATCTTATGACCGACTGCGCTTAACGGCATGAACAATGTCTGCCCCCGCTTGCCATTTGGCAACCATCTCAGGAATAAAAATCGGCGGATGTTGGTGATCTGCATCCAAAGTGAGGCTGGCTGCACCTGTGGCATGAGCCAATCCTGCCAACAACGCACCCTCTTTGCCAAAATTACGACTGAGCGCGATACCTTTGATTCTGGAATCCAATTGAGAGAGTGCGCAGACCTGCTGGTAAGTTGAGTCAGCACTGCCATCATCAACCACGATAATTTCCCAGTCACTCGCACACAACCCCGTTAAAATATCGGCAACTTGTTTGATAGTAATCTCAATACCTTGACTTTCATTGTAGGCTGGAATAATCGCACTAATGACGGGGTGAGTTTTAATAGTTTCATTCAGATTTTTAGGTAGCCAAAGGATAATATTGATGTTTGTTTAACAGCTATAGCCGAGGCGGTATAAATTGATTAAAAAACCGTTCGCGCTGAGCCTGTCGAAGTGTGAATGTGGTTCGACAAGCTCACCACGAACGGTATCATTTTATTGTGCGTTAGCTCTAAATACCGCTAATAATGACTCAAGCGAATATTGAATCGGTGATACAGCTCTTGAAGTTCTGGGCTTTGTAATAACGCCAGTTCGGCTTCCCAATCATGGTAAGCCAGCAGTTTAGGGTCGGTAATGTCACGCGCATCAAAATGCCCCACATGACACATCAACTCATAACGATGCCCCGCTTTAAGCGTTGAAAAAATCTGAGTTAAGGCGGCATAATCCAACTTACCGCTCCGACTTAGCCCTAAAAATAATGGCACGGGCGTTTTAACGCGCTGTGGATTGACTGTTTGCATGGCTTGCATCAAGGTATTGCGAATCAGCTCCGCGCCTGTCAACGGCTTAAGCCAATCCGCTCGCGGCAGCCGTATATGGGGAATGTGGTACGCGTTCGCCAATTCCAACACCAGCGGAAACAACACGGGTAGCGCGTGAATGTGTTCATGGGGTAGTGGGTTAAATCTGTAATGATGAATAAATATCGCGCCCGAATTCGACCTTGTTGATAAGCAAACCGATGACGGTGTCGTGCATCAACTCTAGTTTTGAGAAGCAAATGGTCTTGCGATTGAGTCGTTTGATCCATGTCCGAAAG
>SHZG01000070.1 GCA_009692395.1 Methylococcales bacterium
CACCACAACCCCCTAAACTGGGCGACATGGTACGCATAATCTCAGGCTTTGGCGGCTTCTTAGGTAGAAAAAGTGATGGCTTCCCAGGTGCTAAAACCTTATGGGAAGGCATGGAAAAAGTCAGGCATTACGCTTTCGGTATCGAAATCACTAGGGCGGTTTATGCTAACTCTGATTGAGTTGTGGGTAATCGTGTGGATTATGCCCCAGCAGATAAGGTGCGGCACTGAGAAAGTCATTCAACTCGCGTAGTACGGAGTGAATTGTCTTGGCGGTAATATTATTTTTGTGAAAGGTTTTATTTTAAAAAACACCCGCGATGGCAAATATGTCACCGTTTTTTGTACTTTCTCAATCTAAACTGGCAATATCATCGTTGATTTGGGCTTGCTCCGTGGATATAAACTCTTGATGTGCCATGATGAATAAAAAGTGGCAATTCTATGTCAAACCATTGATGTTCACCTAATTATCAACGAACATTGTGAGCTATACTCAAAAGTCAGCTACAAACAAGTGAGTGGTTTTGGTAAGCCTGCTAATTTACAGGCATCACGAAGTGGTGCGTCAGAAAATAAGCCGCTAACAACGTTGGGTTGGTATGATGATACGTTATGCCACACTTGACCAAAACTCAGCGCGTTTTCAATGGCAAAACGTAGTTCACCACTGTGCATGGCTTCGGATTGTTGAATAGCAATTCAAGCATCAATAAAGCTTAAACATGGTGAAGCCTTTAGGGTTAAGTTGAGGGGATGTTGCGCGAATAAATTCGCGCCCCATAGGCATCAACTTAAGAAATTTCAACAAGATAATCGTTACAACGCTCTGCGTTGTAATGCCATCGAAGACACTCTAGCGTCTTCATGATATGTATCAAAGAGCTACTGTTGCGTAACAGATTCCGCGTAGGTTTTGCCAAAAATTAAGCCATCTCTTAGGGTAGCAAGATTGGTTTCTTGTTCCAGTAATTCTTGATACCACGAACCGTCTGCGGTGTCGCCGTATAATACTGCGCCTATTAACTTATTATTTTTAAGAACCAGTTTTTTATAAATACCTAGCGCGGGGTCGGAAAAAATCAGGCTTTCTGTGCGGGTATCACCTTGAAAATCGCCGATAGAAAATAAATGAATGCCTGTGACTTTGAGTTTAGTGGCTGTGGGTAGGGTGATGTAACCTGCCACACCGTGTGCGCTGAGATGATTGGCACAGACTTTGGCTTGTTCAAATAAGGGCGCGACTAAGCCGAAAGTATCGCCGCGATGTTGAATACATTCACCGACTGCGTAAACACTGGGGTCGTAACTTTGCAGCGTATCATCGACGACAATGCCACGTTCACAATACAGCCCTGCTTGTTGCGCTAAGGTGATGTTAGGACGGACACCAATCGCCATAATGAATAAATCACAGTCTAGTTCACTGCCGTCTTCAAACTGGACTCGGGTGATGTGGTTATGTTTATCACCGAGTAAGCCGCTGAGTTTAGCTGCCATTTTGAATTTGATGCCTTTGTTCTCTAACTCTGTTTGTAGCAGCAGACCCGCAGGTTTGTCCATTTGCCGATTTAATAACACCGAATTATTATGAATCACGGTGACATCCATGCCGCGTAATACTAAGCCGTTCGCCGCTTCTAAACCCAATAAACCACCGCCTAATACCACGGCTTTTTTATGGCTACGGCTATAATCCAGCATTTTATTGACATCGAAAATATCACGAAAACTAATCACGCCGTCTAGGTCATTACCAACCACATCGGGTACGATGGCTTTTGATCCTGTGGCAATGAGTAATCTATCGTAATTAGCGGTAGTACCATCTTTAGCAATGACTTTTTGAATGCCGCGTTCAATACTTATCACCGCTTTGGCTTCACCTGCATGAAGGGTGATGTTGTTGTCGATGTACCATTGACGGTTATTAATCACGATGTCTTCAATGGTTTTATCACCTGCTAACACTGCTGATAACATGATGCGGTTGTAGTTGCCGTAAGGTTCAGCACCGAAGACGGTAATATCGTATTTATCAGGCGCGGCACTGAGCAGTTCTTCAATGGTACGCATACCTGCCATACCATTACCAATGACGACTAATTTTTGTTTGGATGCCTGCATAGTTCTACCTATAAATTATAGTTCCCATGCTCCAGCGTGGGAATTCATCCAGCAACGCTCCAGCGTTGTGTACCTAAAATACAAGAAGACGCTGGAGCGTCAACAGCGGCATTCCAACGCCAGAGCGTTGGAACGATGTTATAAACCTGCGAGGTTTACAAAACCTCGCAGGTTTGTACGTCATTACAACAAGGCTTTAATTTCAGGAATACAAGAACCGCAATTTGTTCCTGCTTTCAAACACTGCCCCACTTGTTGATGGGTTGTTAAGCCGTTTTCTTTAATCGCTGCTTTAATAGTTTTTTCACCGACATTAAAACACGCGCAGATAATCGCACCGACATCCCCACCACCTAAAGGCGGGCGACCTGACAATAACGCCATGCGTTCTGCTTTGGTGAGTTCGGCTTTAGCAAATAGACTGGTCAACCAGCTGCGTTCAGGTAAATGATGGTCAGTGGCGATAAAAATAACAGCCTCCAGTTTATTATCTATCAGCCGTGCGGCGCGGTATGTGCCTTTAGCGGCATCTTGATAGTCTTGCCATTGCAGAACGTCAGCAGTGCCATGACCCAAATTTTTCTTTACACCCTGTTGCCAATCTTCGGATAAAGTTTCCCCTGCTAACTCATAACGGTAAAAGCCATCGCCTTTAATTTTCACCCAATAATCCATGTCGGTGATGTCTAACTCGCGCCGTGATAACACAAACCCCTGTCCCACAGGAACATAAGGTCGAATACGCACAGGCGTGTGTTTGCTTTCAGGTTGTTTAGAAATAGGATCATAAACAGGATTGACTAACGCGCCCATACGCCCATGACTCGCGTATTGCGCTGTCCAGTGCATAGGCACAAATATATTGCCTACGTTATTTTCAGTCAGCTGCACGCGGGCAATCATCGAACCCCATTGGCTTTCAATGTGTGCCAAACCGTTCGCCTGCACACCGTACTGCGCGGCATCGGTGGGGTGAATTTCAACAAAGGGTTCAGGTCTGTGCTGATTTAATTTTGCCGCTAACGCAGTGCGCGTCATGGTGTGCCATTGATCGCGCAAGCGTCCTGTATTTAAAATCAGCGGGTAGTCAGCCGTAGGTGTGTTGACAGGTGGACGCGGTGTGACGGCAATAAATTGGGCTTTACCCGACGGGGTAAAAAACCCACCATCGGCAAAAAATCGCGCTCTGCCTTGTGGGTAAGCGGCATTAACAGGCCATTGTGTGGGTTGAAACTGGTCGTACTCAGTCGCGCTAATTTCCGCATAAGCTGATATATCAAAATCACGCTGCCCGTTATTTTCAAAGCCTGATAACGCGGCGTGTTCACGGAAAATATCGACAGGGCTTTGATAGTTAAATTCAGCTTCAAAACCCATACGTTGTGCGACTTGCGTGATTATCCACCAATCAGGTTTTGCGACACCCGCAGGTTTAAATAACGCCCGTTGCCGTGAAATACGTCGTTCTGAATTAGTGACTGTGCCGTCTTTTTCACTCCAACCTTGAGCGGGTAATAAAACGTGGGCTAAAGCGGTGGTGTCGGTGTTAGCGATACAATCAGAAACGACAACAAATTCACAACCTTGTAAGGCGTGTTTGACTTTATCCGCATTGGGTAAACTGACCACGGGATTAGTTCCCATAATCCACACGGCTTTAATTTTTCCCTCGTGAATGGCATCGAATAATTCAACCGCTGGGAGTCCTGCTTGTTTCGTCGTCTGTGGCGCGTTCCAAAAACGGGCGACTTTATCCACGTCAGAAAATTCAATATGCGCGGCGAGTTGATGCGATAAACCACCCACTTCACGCCCACCCATTGCGTTAGGTTGTCCTGTTAATGAAAAGGGACCACTGCCGACTTTGCCTATTCTACCTGTGGCTAAATGGCAGTTGAGTATGGCGTTAACTTTGTCAGAACCCGATGAAGATTGGTTAATGCCTTGACTGTAGAGGCTTAACACTTTGTTGGTACAGGTAAACCACTCATAAAAACACTGCACATCCTGCACACTAAGTTGGCAGTGTTCGGCGATTTGCTCAATGGAATACAACGACTGTTTTATATTCCCTAATGCTTTGCTAAAGCCTTCGGTATGGTCTGCTATATAAGCTAAATCCAGCGCGTTATGGTCATAAAGATAAGCCAGCAAGCCATTAAACAACCACGCATCACTGCCACTGGCTAGCGGCAAATGCAAATCAGCAATATCACAACTGGCGGTACGGCGCGGATCAATAACGACAACTTTTAAGGCAGGATTAGCTTCTTTTGCAGCGCGTATGCGTTGAAAACTGACAGGATGACACCACGCAGCATTGGAGCCAATCAGAATAATCAGTTCCGCGTGTTCGTAATCTTCATAACAATTCGGCACGGTATCTGAACCGAATGCGCGTTTGTGTCCTACCACTGAGGACGACATACACAAGCGGCTATTGGTATCCATATTGCCGCTACCGATAAAGCCTTTCATCAGCTTGTTGGCAACGTAATAATCTTCGGTTAATAATTGACCTGAACCATAAAACGCCACCGCATTCGCACCGTGTTTTTCGATGACCGCCTTAAATGATTCAGCAACTAAATCCAAGGCTTTTTCCCAACTGGCTTCTTGCCCATTCACTTGCGGCTGTAATAATCTGCCTTTTAATTCAATGGTCTCACCTAAGGCTGAGCCTTTAGAACACAATCGTCCAAAATTAGCAGAATGACTATCATCGCCGTTAATAGTGACTTGACGCTGGTTTGCATCGACTGTCGCGCTAATGCCACAGCCGACACCGCAATAAGGGCAGGTGGTTAAAATGGTTTTAGTCATTAGTTTTTAGTTTTAATTCAAACTGTTACATTCGTAGGTTGGATTAGATTTATTGTAGCGATAGCGGAAATAAATCGTAACCCAACAAAGTACGGATGACTGTGCAATTGTTGGGTTACGCTATTCGACAAGCTCACAGCTAACCCAACCTACATTTTTTATAGTTCAGGCACAGACATCACACCTTCTGCGACCATCACCGCCTCACCACCGACACGAATCGTGAGCGATTCTTCCTGTTTATTATCCATTTCCAAGCTCAATACACTGCGACGACTGCGTTCATCGCCTCTGTCCACGGCAAAGGTGTAAGTACCTTTTTGCATAAAATCAAATGAACACAAATAAGCGGCAAACGCGCCCATTGCATTACCGACAGGTGGATCTTCCTGCAAGCCAATCCGTGAACCCAGCAAGCGCACGTTAAAATCAGCATCAGCAAATGGGTTTTTCGGTGAAAATAACAGAATTTCTTGTGCGGCGGTTTGTGGTGCGATGGATTGATTCCACGCGGCATCATTAAATCTGGCGTTTCTAACGCTGTCATATTGCCAGACGGGAATAACTAAATACGGCAGTCCACAGGAAACAAGGCGTGGTGCGTATTTATTGTGGTCAAGTTCTGAAACTTTTAAGGAGAGAAAACTAGCGATGTCTTCATCTCTAGGTGTAAATCTATCCATAACAGCGGTTACTTTACTGCTAAACTGAACAAAAATTGGCTTGCCCTTTTCATCAGCGGTGATATTGACCGCGACCGCACTGTCATTATGTTCAAAGAAAATCGGAGTAATGGCTTGGTTTAACATCAACTCGTCACAACTCGCCAACACAAACGCGGCGGCAATCACAGGATGCCCAGCCGATTTTACTTCTGCGTGTGGCGAAAATATGTGCAGTACGCGCGTAGTGCTTTTTTTATGCGGATGGAACACAAACACCGTTTGCGACAAATTCAACTCTTTGGCGATTAGCTGCATTTGCGTTTTGTTTAAACCCTCTGCATTAGGGAAAACCGCGATTTGCGCACCACTGAATATGGTTTTAGTAAACACATCGGCAATATAATAGTTGTAGTCTTTCATGCGCTGACTCCCTGTTGCTGTGCATTAGTGCTGTTTTCAATCAGCGCGACTAAGTGGGTATCGACTTGTACTCTACCGTTCTCAATCTGGCAGGCATAAACAGGTACAGTGACGGTATCATCTTCTAAACAAGCCCCTGTTTGTAAATCGAAATGTTCTTTATATAAGGGTGAGGCAACCACTTTGTGACCCTTAATATCACCAATAATACCGCGTGATAATACATTGGCTTTACCGATGGGGTCGTAATTATTAATCGCGTAAACGCCTTGCTCATCAGTAGGCAGATAAAAAATTGCCACTTGCACGCCATTTACCAAGGCACACACGCCTGAATTTTCTTGTAAATCCGACACGCTACACACGTCTGTCCACTGCATTACGCCACCTCTACTAAGTTAAACTGTTTGCGTTCATCGTCACGCGCTGGACGAATTTGTCCACGTTCTTCAACGAATACCACGTTATCATCGGTCGCATCGCTATTGATGAAATGATGAAAGCGTTTCAGTTTGCTTGCATCCTCAATGGTGGTTTTCCATTCACAGTGATAAGTATCTATGACGTGCTGCATTTGCTGTTCTAGTTGTTCACCCAAACCTAATTTGTCATCAATAATGACTGATTTTAGGTAATCTAAACCGCCTTCCATGTTTTCCATCCACACGGAGGTGCGTTGTAAACGGTCAGCCGTGCGCACATAAAAACTTAATACGCGGTCGATGTACTTAATCAGGGTGGCTTTATCTAACCCTGTCGCGAATAAATCGGCATGGCGTGGTTTCATGCCGCCGTTACCGCAGACATATAAATTCCAGCCGTTTTCCGTGGCGATAATACCGATGTCTTTACTTTGCGCTTCCGCACATTCACGCGTACAGCCTGAAACGGCGAATTTTATTTTATGCGGTGAGCGTAAACCTTTGTAACGATTTTCTAATTCAATCGCTAAACCAACGCTATCATCAACCCCGTAACGACACCAACTACTGCCGACACAGGATTTAACGGTGCGTAACGATTTGCCGTAAGCGTGACCCGATTCAAAGCCAGCATCAATCAGCTCTTTCCAGATTAGCGGTAATTGTTCCAGCGTTGCACCAAATAAATCGACCCGCTGACCACCTGTGATTTTGGTGTATAGCTTATATTTTTTGCCGACTTGCCCTAAGGCAATCAGCATATCAGGGCTGATTTCACCGCCTGTAATACGCGGTACGACGGAATAAGTGCCGTCTTTTTGCATATTAGCAAGAAAGGTATCGTTGGTATCTTGCAAGCCTGTATGGGATTTTTCCAGAATATGTTCATTCCATTGTGAAGCGAAAATATTACCTGCAACAGGTTTGCAAATTTCACAGCCTAAGCCTTTGCCGTGTTTGGCAAGTAAATCATCAAAGGTTTTTATTTGCCCGACGCGAACTAGCGCGTGTAACTCTTGGCGCGTATAAGCAAAATGCTCACATAAATCAGTATTAACTTCATAACCTTGTTTAGCCAGTTCGGAATTTAATACCGATTTCAACAGTGCTGAACAACCACCACAACCTGTTGAGGCTTGGGTTTCTTTTTTCAGACCGTCCACCGTCGTGCAACCTGTTTCTATCGCGCTGCAAATATTGCCTTTAGAGACGTTATAACAAGAACAAATGACTGCCGAAGCGGGTAGCGCATCAGGGCCTAAACCGACTGATTCATCGGAGCGGTGCGGTAAAATCAGTGCGTCAGGATTTTCAGGTAACTCAATGCCGTTTAAGCAATATTGCAATAAGGTACTGTACCCCGATGCTTCACCGACTAACACCGCACCCAATAGTTTTTTACCATCGGCACTGACGACAAGGCGTTTGTAAATTTCATCCGCACCATTTTGGTAACTATAGACCATCGCGCCTTGGCTACGCGCATGAGCATCACCGATACTAGCAACATCCACGCCCATGAGTTTGAGTTTGGTACTCATATCCGCGCCTGTAAAACTGCCTTCTTGACCTGTTAAATTAGCCACCGCTGTTCGTGCCATTGCATAACCGGGTGCAACTAAACCGTAAATCATGCCATTCCACAACGCACATTCACCAATCGCATAAATATCAGGGTCTGAGGTTTTACAGTCATTATCAATCACAATACCGCCGCGTTGACCGACTTCTAAACCACAGGCACGGGCAATATCATCACGCGGACGAATACCCGCAGAAAACAAGACCATGTCGGTTTCAAGTTCTTCACCATCGGCAAAACACATTTTATTAACGCACGTCTCGCCATCGGTAATCAGACTGGTATTTTTACCCGTATGAACAATGACCCCTAAATCTTCAATCTTGCGCCGTAACATCGCGCCGCCTGCTTCATCAAGCTGCACCGCCATTAAGCGCGGGGCAAATTCGACGATATGGGTTTCTAAGCCTAAATCTTTGAGAGCTTTCGCGGCTTCCAGTCCCAACAAACCGCCGCCAACGACAGTACCTACTCTGCCTGTTTTTGCAGCTGCTGTCATTGCCTCTAAGTCTTCAATCGTACGATACACCAAACATTGCGCTCTATCATGCCCCTCCACAGGCGGCACAAACGGATAAGAACCTGTGGCTAACACCAACTTATCATAACGAATCGTAACCCCTTTGGCTGAGGTAACGATTTTAGCCGCACGGTCAATAGTGGCAGCTTTATCACCTAAATGAATGGTAATACCGTTTTGCTCAAAGAATCCATCTTCGACTAATGATAATTCTTTTGCGGTTGTGCCTGAAAAAAATGCCGATAAATGTACCCGATCATAAGCAGGGCGTGGCTCTTCGCAGAAAGTCACAATGTCATACTGATCCTGTGCAGGACTGGCGACTAGACTCGCTAAAAAATGCTGTCCGACCATGCCATTACCAATGACGACCAGTGTTTGTTTGATGCTCATGACTAACCTCAATAATGCTATGAATAACGTATGCACTAATATACAGCACATTATATGCCATAAAAGCTAAGGTACTGAATTTATAGCGAATGAACAAGAAAGCGCCGAGAATATTGCACCAAAATAGGATGTGACACCAAAATCGTGCATGAAAAAGGGCAGGTTTTTACAATGTGCTTGGAGTCCAATAGCGTTAGAGACTGTGACAGTATTCGATTTTGGAATCAAAACTCATGAGTTTTGATTCCAGATTTAACCCACCGCCCATCATCCCTACCACAACCCTCTATCAAACAAGCCACTGTTTTCTAACGCCTTAAACACACACAAAGTCCATTAACCCCAGTTCATAAAACCAAAAACCACACGGCAAATCCTCAAAAACTCTCCCACAGCTCTCCATTTAGCTATCGAATACAAAGGGCTAAGCTATGCCCAAGTTCAAAGCGAACAACAACAAACAACGAGGCAATCACCATGCAAATCATCACAGAACAAGATAACCAACGGGTTGCCGAATCGTTTAACGCGGTGATTAGCGGCTTAAATCACATTGCCTATGACATAAAACAATCCTGTGCCGATGCAGTCATGGACGATGACTATGAGAAAGTGGACGCATCAAGAGCCTCCGCTATGGCAATAAAAAACTTCGTTCAAGAACTGACCGAACTAGCAACGCGCTGGAATCAAGGGGTTTTTAACGCACCCGTTCCTGAAAAAATGCCACAAATCACAAGTTTTAATGGTGTGGGTGTTCGTAGAAAAAATCGGAAAACACGCTTGCTAGTGACTGACGTTGCAAACAATCAACAAATTCAAGGCAGAACAGCAGGTGCAACGTTGGTAGAAACGTTGCGGCGATTCGAGTTTGAGCAGGTGGCGGCTTTACACAAACAAGTTTCAGGTTATCCTTTGGTGAGTAAAACCAAGTTTAATCCAGAGCCTAATCGTTATCTGAAATGCGGGGATTGGTTTGTGAATTTTCCTAGCAACACTCAGTATCAAAAGACTTTTTTAGACGCAATCAGCACAACTTTAAAAATTCCTATTCGGGTAGATGTGGTGTAATTCGCACCATTGTTTTGAGTTAATGAGAATACATGTCTGCGATATGTGGTCGCGTGTGATGGAGAATAGAAAATGGCAAATTTAAAAGAACAGGAAAATTTTATGGAATTTCCAACTCTAAGTGGAATGGATATTTTAGAAACTAAGCTTGACTTAGCGAAGGCTTATCTTGAGATGGGCGATCCAGTGGCTGCAAAATCAACTCTTAACAACGTCTTGCATGATGATAACTTCGACAACTTCGATTTCGACTTTGACTTTTTCGACTTTTGTGATATAGAAGATTCAGAGGCTGTCAAATTAATATTAAAGAATAAAGATTATATAAATTTTTCTACACCAAAAAAAATTGGTGAACTAATTGCAATCATCGCAGCTATTTATAAACCGAATAGTGTTATTGATATTTGTTGTGGCTATGGAAATATTCTAAGTTATTTTAAAAATTTTAAAAATGTAAAAGGAATTGAAATAAACGCTAAAGTTATTAAGTCAGCAAAACATATAAATTCCAATATTGATTTTATAGTAGCTGATACTCTATAAATATGACTTTGGTAATATAAAATATGATTTAGTTGTAGGTAATTTACCATTCGATCAAAATTTTTATGACTGTCAAGAGTTTAGAGAGCTATTTAGTGAAGGTCGTCCAAATTGTAAAATATTAGATATAGAATTGATGGAAAAAGGACTTTCGTTACTTAATAAAAATGGCATTGCTCTTTTTATTGTTCCTGAAAATTTATTTTTAGCATCAAGCAAGTGGGAAAATAAAATTTTATCTAAATTTCGCCGTGGATTATTATCTAATTTTGCGTTAGATATGGTTATTAGTTGACCTTATGGCACTTTTCGTACTTGTGCAAGCACAGCTAAAACCACACGATTACCCACAACTCAATCAGAGTTAGCATAAACCGCCCTAGCGATTTCGATACCGAAAGCGTAATGCCTGACTTTTTCCATGCCTTCCCATAAGGTTTTAGCACCTGGGAAGCCATCACTTTTTCTACCTAAGAAGCCG
>SHZG01000071.1 GCA_009692395.1 Methylococcales bacterium
AATGGCAAGAACGGTAAAGCCATTGTTTGCGCTGCCATGCATAAGCTCATTCATCTTGCTTTTGGCGTTCTTAAATCAGGCAAGCCTTTTGACCCCAAATATGCAGGATAAATATGGCTTGCTTTTATTTAATCAAGACGGTATCTATGGCACTATGAAAATCTAATTCGATGCGACAAAAGACCTGATTAATCAGCAGAAACACGGCGTGTCTTTAACAGAATCTGCCCTGTTTGAATGGGACACCGCAGTGACTTGGCAAGATGACCGCTACGACTACCAAGAACCGCGCATGATTGGACTGGGTTATATCGGCAATCGCTTGTATTGTGTCGTCTTCGTTGACCGCGCCGATAATCGCCGTATTATCAGCCGAAGAAAAGCCAATCACCGAGAGATTAACCGTTATGCCAGCACTTAAATCCAATACTCTATTTCCCAGTGATGAGGAAAACGCCCAAATCACCACTGCTGCCTATTCTGATTCCGATGCCGTACCTTTAACGGATGCCGAATGGGAGCGTGTTAAACCATTATTATGTGTGGGTTAGCAATCCCAAAAACAACGCATTGCCATTAGCTTTGATACCGAAATAATCGACTATTTTCGTGCTACGGGTAACGACTGGCAAGGCCGCATGAACGACGCGCTAAAAGACTGGCTAAGAGAATACACTGTTTAAGATTGCCGTGTTTCATTACTGCCTAAATACTCGCGTAAGCCTTGTAATAAACTATGGCGTAATTCATCGAGGCTAATGATTTGCACATTGGGTAGCCAATAGCGAATCAACGCGCTCAGCCTGAATACGCGCCGCAAAACACAAGGCTATCATCATCGTAAACCAATGCCCTTCCGTATGATCTAGCAAGGGCGAATTCAGTGAACTGGTCACAATTAATGTGACTAATACACCTTGCGCTAACCATTTATCATGTGCAGGTAGCGTTTTGGCATAGACCGCTTGACTGCCTAAAAATCCTAAATAAAACAACAAGCCGACCGCGCCTAACTGCGTACCAATTAAGAAAAATTCATTGTGTGGATTGTTGGCTTCTTGACCCGATACTCGCTGATAAGATTTGCTAAAATTCCCCGTGCCTTGACCGAATAGCGGCTTTTCCGCGATGAGTTTTAATGAATATTTCCAGAAAGTAAGGCGATCCCCCATTGACTGTTCAGATTGCTCAGGATGCGCGTGTAAATAGGCAGATACACTGGCAACACCGCCTTTAATGCGTGCCGCTTTATCAGAAAAATTGATAAAACCAGCCAATAAAACCGTCATCACCACCACTGCCAGCAATACGCCTTTTTTACTGAACCGCTGAGTCGCAAATAACAGCATTAAGGCAATAAAAATCAATTTACCCAATCGACCATCGGCGATAAAAAACAAGTTGTATAAACACAGTAATAAAGTTGCAAAGTAAAGAATTCGGGTAGTTCCTTTGCTATCAACTGCTTTATGGGTGATAAAAAAGGCAAAAAAGGCAATTAAAATGCCGTGGGTGATATAGCTTTTAAAATACGGTAAACATTGCGATTCCAGGCAAAATAATTTGATGCTCATCATCTGTGAGCCGATTAACGTGACCACCGACGCAATAATAAACGCGTTCCACGCCCAACGATTGGTGCGTTCTTCTGCTAAAAACGGTAATAACAACGGAATAAATAATAATTCACGGTATTTTTTTAACATGGCAACCGCATCACTGCGTGGTGCGTCGCCATGATATGAACCCACCAAAAAACACGCAAATAATAACAATGACCATAACGCGACAGGGCAGTTTTTTAACGTATCGGCTATCTGTTTATATTGCCCAGACACAGCCCATAACAATGCGATTACCGCTGATAACACAATGGCTAAGGCGGTGGAAAAATAAATGCTGACCAAGAATAATATCACCACATAAGTACCTATTTGGCTTGCAGTGATGTGTGTTTTTGCCAATTCAGTTATTTTCATAGTTCTATTAATCCTGCATTAAAAAATCGGCAACGCGGGTAATAAAAACCGCAGGCTGTTGAACGTGTAGCCAATGCCCTGCATTTTTCACAATGCTTAAAGTGGCGTGTGGAAATAACGGTTTCAGGTCTTCGACCTGTACATAGTTGGATTGTTCACCCGCAATCAATAACGCGTTGCCCATAAACGGTGCAAGCCCATCGGTATCAGGAAAAGCAATAATAGCGGGGGCAGCGCGTTGAAAAATGTCCAAATTAACCCGCCATTGATACGCGCCATCGACTAACACTAAATTTTGCAATAAAAACTGCCGATAACTCAGTTCAGCTATCGCCGTTGCTAAGTGTTCATCCGCTTGTTTACGGTTGCTAATTTGCGCTAATGGCAGAGAGTTTAACGCGCCAATGGTGGCATCAAAACAATGCGTATAACTCACAGGGGCAATGTCAGCAATAATGAGTTTATCAACAAAACTGGGGTGATTCAGTGCGAACCACATCGCCACTTTACCGCCCATGCTATGCCCTAGCAGACTAACTTTTGTTAATTCTTGTTGCTCAATAAAAGCTAATAAATCCGCCGCCATTGTTGGGTAATCCATAGTGGGATGATGAAAAGACGCGCCGTGATTGCGTTGGTCGAGGACATAAACGTGAAACTGTGTGGCTAATTTTTCGGCTACGGTGCGCCAATTACGCGCGGAAGCAAAAAAACCATGCAGGATAATCAGCGGCGGGTGTTGTGGATTGCCAAATTCTTCAAAAACTAATTCCATCGTAACGACTCAGTCTCTTAATTTAACGACTGCCAGTCCTTGAAGGACTAGCAGTCGTAGTGTGTTTCAATTGAGACCTGCTAGGTTTTAAAAACGGTGCAGATCTTGACTATAAGCGATTAAGCAAACACGAATAACGCGCCCATTACACCACCAAAAATACCACCCCATACCACCAACCAGCCCAGATGTTCGCTGATAATCAGTTGCACCATTTCTTTTACCAATTGCGGGGTTAATTCACTCAGGCGTTTATCAATCACGGTTTCAATTTTGCCGACAATGTCTTCGCCGATTTTGTGGGCATTTAAACCGTGCTGCAAAGCGGTTTTAAAGTTATCCGATTCGACCATCTCCAGCAAGGTGACGCGCATTTTTTCGGTGAACGGTTCTTTTAATGGCACTAAAGCTTCTGTGCCGCCCATCATCATTAACATTCCACCAAATGAAGACTCCATAATGGAAGACACCAAGCCTTCATAAATTTTGTCATAGTCAACAGCATCCAACAAAGGCTGTAAATTTAACAGCTTGCTGCCTTGGTGCTCTTCAGTTTCGATGAATTGTTCAATGTTTTGCGTGGTGAAAAATTGATTCATCATCAATTGCTTTATGGACAATTTAAATTCTTCAAAACGATTAGGTATGACCCCTGAGCCGTACAAAAAAGGCACTTTTTCAAATAGCATATAAATCGCTAACCAGTTAGTAATTGCGCCAGACAGGGCGAAAAAACCGATGGATTTAATCAGTGCAGATTGCCAAGGGCAAACATAGCCAATAGCAATAATTAGGACGGAAATAAAATTGGTAATAAAGCTCTTGTTTAGTAATTTTTGCATTGTGTTTTGTTAAAAGTGAAACGACATGGAATAGTTAAAACGTTACATTTTAAAGCACACCCTTATAAAATGCTGTGATATTCATAAGTTATCTCATTTCTTCATACACTTAAACTGAATTTAAGCGAATAACGTTATACTTAACGTCCCATTTTAGTTATATCTACCTTCATGAAAATTATTGTGTCTACTTTATTCGGATGGGCAAAAGCTGCACACCCTACCCTGCTGTTATTCCTGTTAATAACTAAATGTTATTCGGTCACTGTGTTTGCCGAAGAGGTCACTGATTCAATGGCAACGGTTGTCACACCTAGCACGACACTGGACATCACCCAAGCCAGTGTGCAGGCTAAAATTGACGCGTTGACCAATCGAAAGGATTTAGATGACGCACTAAAATCAAACGTGCTGGCTATTTATCATTCCACGCAAGACGAACTGTCTAATATTGCCGCCTTTAATGAGCGAACCATTGCCTTTAAAGAGGCTATTCAAAAAGCCCCTGATTTAACTAAAAAATTACAAAGAGACATTGAGCAGGCATCGGCAGAAAAACCATCTACATCTGATAAGCAGGAGTTTGTAAAAATTCCCCTTGAAGATCTGACACAACGACTCACCATTGAGCAATACAAAGTAAAACACTTAGAAGATCAGATTAAAAAACTAGAAACTGAGTTAGCTAACGAACAAAACAGCCGCCCCAATCTTATTCGTCAAGAAATGCTTAATGCGAAGCAAGCACTTGAGGCAGTCAATAAAACGATGCAAGACAGGAGCTTTGCGGCTTCGGATTCACAATTGTTAATCGATGCGCAACAGGAATATTTAAAAACCCAGCTTGATGCTAACACCGCTAAATTAACGATGTTAGATACTGAAATAGTCAGTTATACCGCACGGTTGGGCTTACTGAAAGTGCGAGTGCAATTGCTGGGACTACAAAAAAATGCGCTTGCCCCTGTAGTTGATACCATCACCAATGTATTGACTGAGCTACAGCAAGAAGCGGATAAAGACAGACAAGACACCCTCGATCAAGCTAAAAAAGACTTATCGGATAAACACATTGCTATTCAAGGTGTCATCCGAGAAAACATTAAACTCACCCAGCAGTTGCAAGTAATTAATAACAAAATCAGCCAATACAATGAAAAAAAGCTCAACACTGATAAACAAATTAGTGAAATTGATACCAATTTCAGTAGTGCGGCAAAGAAAATTGATTTAGCCAGTTTAAGTCCACCGTTGGGTAAAATACTGCATGAACAACGACGCACTTTATTAAACGAAGATACATTTATCAGTCAGTCAGAGGCGATTCAAACAGAAACAGCCAGCACGAATTTGGAGCAATTGGTCGTTGAAGACAAACTCAAGCAATTCGTTGATGTTGACATGCAGCTAAAGCAAATAATGGATGCCAGCGTTGATAAGCAGCTACCTAAGCAAGAGCGCATGATGACTCAGGCTGAATTGCGCGTGGTATTGAATAATCAGTTTGAATCACTCAATCAATTATTAGTGGCTTACAATACTTATTTGCGGACGCTGGGTGATTTTGATTTTGCCAGACAACAAAAACAAGACAAAGTCGAAAAGTTCACCCTCTATTTAAATGAGCGTTTATTGTGGGTCAGAAGCTCTGAAGTGCTGGGTAGTCTGAACATTATCGAACTACAACGTGCGACTCGATGGCTGTTATCGCCGCGTAACTGGCACAGTTTTCTTAACAATGTAACCAAACTACCGACGCAATATCCGTTTTTAGCCCCGCTCGCTTTTCTCAATATTATTGTGTTGCTACTCGTCAGTCGTTGGACAAAGCGGCGATTAATACTGATTGATGCTAGGGTTGGCAAAATTTATAGCGACCATTTCTATTACACCCTAGAGGCGTTAGTCTACACGTTGATATTGGTCGCCCCTGTGCCGCTGGTGATTACGTATATTGGCTGGTTTTTAAGTCATGTCGTCAATGGTGTATTTACCTTCGCTATCGGCATGGGTTTAAATCGAATCGCTCTGCCGTGGCTGTTTTTTCAATTCTATCTGCGCCTGTTTGCACCGACAGGCATTATGCGCCAACATTTTCAATGGCAAGCACAGTCCGCTGCCCTATTTTACAAACAGCTTGCGTGGTTGCGTTTTATTATCATACCTTCGGATTTTATCATCAGGATGATGCTCAATTCTGGAATGCCTGCTTACAGTGATAGTTTAGGGCGTTTAGCACTTAATATAAGTGTGTTTGCCGTAGTGATATTTTTAGCTAAATTACTAAATCCGCGTCACGGTTTAACACAAGACCTCATCATTCTTTATCCTGATGGTTGGATTGCTAAATTACGTTATGTGTGTTATTTGACCGCTTACGCGCCGTTAATCATTATTGGTTTTTCGGTAAGTGGTTATTATCTGAGTGCCTTGGAATTACAGCAAAAAACAGTTGTTAGCTTGTGGTTTGTTTTTTCGTTGGTAATTTTTTATGAGCTAGCCCTGCGCTGGTTGACCTTAGTCAATCGGCAACTGACAATGAAAAACTTACGGGAACCGCATAAGAATAATGCTGAACATAAAAAACCAGCAGCGGTTGTCTCAGGATCAGAAACACCCATTTACATTGAGGAAGAACTCATTGATATTCCCAAAACAAACGCACAAACCATCACCCTATTGAATGTTTTTTTCTGCGTTATTTTAGCCGCAGTTTTCTGGGGCATTTGGAAAAATATACTGCCTGCCTTTTCATTTTTGAATGACATTGAACTGTGGCAAAACGAGGTTTATCAATCAATTAATCTCACTCATTTATTATTAGCAGGGATTTATGCGTTTATTACTGTGGTGGCGGTGCGGAATTTTTCAGGGTTTAATGAATTATTAATATTCCGCCATATTACGATAGAAACAGGGAGTCGCTATGCGGTTAATAAGATAACAAACTACACCATAACCACTATCGGCTTTTTTGCTGTCACCAATATATTGGGGTTCCATTGGGCGCAAGTGCAATGGTTAGTTGCCGCGCTCAGTGTTGGTTTAGGTTTTGGTTTACAAGAAATTTTTGCCAATTTCGTGTCGGGTATTATTCTATTATTTGAACGCCCGATTCGGGTCGGTGACATCGTCACGATTGGCAATGTCAGTGGCAAAGTCCGCTCTATTCACATGAGAGCCACCACCTTAGTAGACTTCGATCAAAAAGAACTTATCGTACCGAATAAAGCCTTTATCACCACCCAGCTAGTCAATTGGACACTCAATGATGCAATTACCCGTGTGGTTATACCTATTGGTATCGCCTATGGATCTGATATTGAGTTGGCGCATAAAGTAATGCAGGAAGCCGTGTGTGCCGCGCCGCTGGTACTGCAAGACCCTGAACCTAGCGTGATGTTAATTGAATTTGGCGACAGTGCCTTAATTTTTACAGTGCGTGTATTTGTCAGTGAAACAGCCAATCGTATCCCAGTCACTCATGATTTACATATTCGACTCGCAAAAGCCTTCAGCGAACATAATATTGAAATTCCATTTCCACAACGGGATATTCACATACGCTCCGTTACGCCTGAATGGTCTAGTGATAAGACTGTTATGAGCGATGCCAGTGCGATTTTAAAAAATTAACTAGGGGATGTACTGAGGAATGAAGCGCGTCATTTGTGGTGACGCTGCTCAAGTAGGGGCTGTGCCTTGTGCCAGCCTACGCATCAACTAAAGTAAAAATTTATAATAAGCAATAACTTAAAAAAACACATCGTGCCAATCGCTCTGCGTTGGAATACATGAGTGGACGCTCCCTCCAGCGTCCTGTAATACATTATGAAGACGCTAGAGCGTCTTCGGTGGCATTACAACGCAGAGCGTTGTAACGATTATCTTGTTGTTTTATTTATTAAATTTCTTAAGTTGATGCCTATCGGGTCTGTGCCTTGTGCCAGCCCTTAATAACAGACGTTATCAGGGCAACCACAAGGGATTTCCCAGACTTTATGCGTCGGTAGCGATTGGCGTTACTGGCTGTGTTGCAATGGGCGCGGTAGTCGGTACTCGACGTTTACCGACATTTTTCTTATCGCGCAGGCGAACTTTCACTTTAATAACTTCTGCTTTTTTAGGCTCTGGTTTGCCTTTACTGCCAACGGCTTTACCAGAGGCTTTGAGTTTTTTCGGGCCTTGATATTTAGCGGCTAACTCTTTAATGGTGCGGCGTATGAAGTTTTGTTTTAAAAAGCGTTCGATGCTGGACATTAAATTCCATTCGGTGTGCTTCACTAGGGCAATGGTTGTGCCTAGTTCATCAGCACGACCTGTACGACCAATGCGGTGAATATAATCAATGCCGTTTCTCGGCACATCAAAATTAACCACCAGATTAATACCGCTGACATCTAAACCACGCGCCGCCAAATCAGTGGCAACGATAATGTTAATAACACCTTCACGAAATAACTGCATGGTGCGATTACGGTCTCTTTGTTCCATTTCACCGTGCAGTACGCCGACGCGCAATTTTTTACCGCGTAATGGCCCTTGCAACATATCGGCTTGTAAGCGGCTGTTGGTAAAAATTAAGGCTTTGTCGTAATCATCATTAAGCAATAACCACGCTAATAACTTTTGTTTGTGGTCGTTATCATCCGCGAGAATGATTTGCTGGGTGATGTTGGCGTGTCCGTCTTGCAGGGTGTTTAAGGCGACTACTTTGTGATTAGTTAAAATTTTATCGGCGATTCTAATGACACCAAAATGCGTCAGGGTCGCAGAAAATAACAACGTTTGCCGCGCGGCGTTACAGTGCCTGACGATGTTTAATACGTCTTCGCTGAAACCCATGTCTAGCATACGGTCGGCTTCATCGAGTACCAGCACTTCAAGATGGGTGAAATCACCACTTTCTTGATTCATCAACTCTACCAAGCGGCCGGGTGTGGCAACAATGATTTCAAAATTGCGGCGTAATAGGCTTTGGTGTTGCTTGAAATCTTCACCGCCCGTGATTAAACCGACTTTTAATTCAGTGAATTCAATGAGTTGCTGACATTGCTCGAATGTTTGTCTGGCTAATTCGCGAGTCGGTGACAATATCAATGCACGCGTACCAAACAGGGTTGAGCGCGAGTTAAGCAAGCGTTGTAACAATGGCAATAGGAAAGCGACGGTTTTTCCGCTACCTGTTTTGGCACTGACTAATAAGTCTTTATAGACTAACGCGAGTGGAATGGCTTGTTCTTGTACTGGCGTTGGATGCTCAAAGCCTATTTTTTTAACGGCTAGTAGCAGTGGTTCGGCAAGTGCAAAGCTAGTAAATAATAGCGGGGAGGAATCTGGAGTAGAGGGCATGAATCTTTGAATGGAAAAACTAAGGATTCGTGCATTATAAGCTAACTCAAGCAATATCCACGAAAAACACGAAAGGCACGAAAAATGAACTCAATGTTTCGTGCCTTTCGTGGACTATGCCATTTGTTTTTAAAACGTATACTTAGTGGTGGCAACCTTCACCATGAACATGACCGTGATCTAATTCTTCTTCTGTAGCAGCTCTGACATCAACCACTTCAACATCAAATGTTAATGCCTGACCTGCTAATGGATGATTACCATCAATCGTTACATTATCACCGTCAATTTTAATGATGGTCACTGCGCCCGGCCCTTCACTGACATCGGCTTGAAACTGCATACCGACTTCTAGCTCATCAATACCTTCAAACATACTACGTGGAATCACTTGTACGCGATCTTCAACGAGTTCGCCATAGGCATCTTCAGCATCAAGACGCACTTTAAATTTGTCACCAACGACTTTGCCATTCAAGGCTTGTTCTAGCCCAGAAATAATATTGCCTTCGCCATGTAGATACACTAACGCGTCGTCATCAATTGAACTGTCCAGCACTTCGCCGTCATCATTGGTCAAGGTGTAATGAATTGATACTGCTATGTTGTCAGCTATTTGCATGATAAAAATCTCTTACTAATTAAAAAGCTGCTCATAATATATGATTAATACGGCTTTTGTTTGAAAAAATGTAGATTAATTGTTGCGTATTTACTACCCAAATATTAATACGCGACGGTTTTTCCGTTCTCTAATATCGTCATTAACATTCGTCCACAGCACATTTTGCGGATTTTGGATTGACTCCAAGTTCTTCTACTATCCTTCGTTACCGCTTACCAGATTCACCACAAACTCTTTAAATTCCATTCTATCGTTTATAGTGTAGCCACACCAGTACTTGGCTGTCGTGATAGACCTCTACTCACGGCAAGTCGTGGGCTGGTCTATGGCTGAACACATGAGAGCAACGCTAGTGAATAACGCGCTGATCATGGCAATCTGGAAGCGAAAACCTGCTAAAGGCTTGCTCTGGCATACTGACCGAGGCAGTCAATACGCCTCCGATAGCCATCGAAAACTGCTTAGACAACACGGCATTCAGCAAAGCATGAGTCGCAAAGGCAACTGTTGGGACAACGCCGTTTCCGAGAGTTTCTTTCACACCCTAAAAACCGAATGCGTGAACCATGAAAACTATGCTACCCGTGAAGCCCCCAGAAAATCCATCTTCGACTACATCGAAGTCTTCTACAACCGACAACGCCTCCATTCTAACAATGGCTACCTGTCACCTGTAGAATTTGAAATGCAGTATAAAGCTGCTTAATAATGTGTCCTGAAAAGTGTTGACACATCAAGAGCTGTTAGCAGAATTGAAGAAAATTAAGCCGACTGAATCGCCTTAGTTTCAGCCCTTTTTATCACCACTGTAGCTTTTTGTTGTGATGACATTGACCAGCTAATCTTAAACCCCAGCTTATCCAACATATCGAACATCGCATCAATGGTGAATTTCTCAATTTTTGAGTTCATTAAATCTGAAATCCGCGATTGTTTAATCGCCTAATTTTTCAGCCGCTTCCACTTGAGTCCATTTTTTATCCGCAATTAAACCGCTTAACATGATGGATAAATCCATTTTCATCACTATTTTGTTGGCTTTTTCTTCATCATGGGTCACATGAAAATGGCTATCGTAAAATTTTAACACCATGATAATAAATACCTTTCATAAATATGTAGCTTAATGCAAGGTGACAGTATATATAAAATTTTGAATAATATCTCGTAATGAAAAAAGGGTAGTGGGTTAAATCTGTGATGATAGATTAAAATCACGGGCAGAATAACATCACACTTACCTAAAAGACCTTATGAGCTGCTACTAAGAAATCACCTGTCCATTCTGTAAAAGTAACCAGATTGGCAAGTCAGGACGCAATGCAACGGGAGAGCCACGTTACCGTTGTCGAAACCCGTTGTGCATGACAAAAACCTTT
>SHZG01000072.1 GCA_009692395.1 Methylococcales bacterium
CCTACAAACTCTGTCATCGTTATGGATAACGCCTCTTTTCACAAGCGCGACGATGCAAGGCTACTCATCCAACAGGCGGGGCATAGCTTGGAATTCTTGCCGCCTTATTCACCTGACTTAAATCCTATTGAACACAAATGGGCGCAAGCGAAAGCACTTAGCAGAAAGAAAAACTGCTCCACTGATACACTGTTCTCTCAGCTCTTTTAAATCATTTTATTTTGCTTTGGCTATATAGAGCTAATGGAACCAGAAATGGTTGAATATATCCGCTAAGCAAATTTTTCATTCATCACAAATGCTCTGATAAAAGAAGTGCAGGCAAATGTTGTTTATGCGGTTGCTGAAAAGCCCTGATGTCTCATTTCCAAGCTCAGCCCTGTAGGTCGGAATCAGCCTGTTTGAGCGAAAACGAAAACAGCTCGTAGATACCCTCTTGCTGACAAAAACGCAAGTAATCATTAAGCGGCATAGTTTGGGTCAAAAGGGTGCCCTGATTTTAAGATGGCAAAAGCAAGATGGATGAGTTTACGCATGGCGGCACAAACGATGGCTTTACCGTTTTTGCCATTGGCTTTCAGCCGTTCGCAGCGGCGTAGGTTGGGTTGGTGCTTTTCCAACCCAACATTTGCCCCGTAATGCGGTGGGTTGCGAAAAGATGCAACCCAACCGACCGCTACAAAAACAGGGTTTGTGGTGTCTGTCATCGGCATATCGCACTGCCTGTGTGATATAAATTATTCACATCTTCATGGGTACACCCGTAAAAGATTGCAGTACTAGCCATAGAAACACACAGCCGATAACCAATAGTATTGTTTTGATTTTTGTGGACATAATAACCTCAATAACGATTTAGCCCCATTGGTATGGGGAGCAGGCTAATCATAACCTATTGAATAAAAATAGTCTGTAGGTTAGGGTGGGTTACGAATCTAACAAAATCAAGCAACACTGTGTAAATGTTGGGGTTCGTACCCTACAATATTAAAAATTAACTATAAATAATTACAGGCACTAAATATGTCCACCGCTTTAAGAACCATCCAATTGATGGACACCACTTTGCGTGATGGTGAACAAACGCAAGGCGTTTCTTTCACCCCCGCTGAAAAAGTCAATATTGCGAAAGCACTGTTGCAATCGTTGCGCGTTGATCGTATTGAAGTCGCTTCGGCACGAGTGTCCGAGGGCGAAAAAGAGGCAGTCACTCATATTAATAACTGGGCAAATCAAGCGGGCTTTGTGGGTCGTGTTGAGGTGTTAGGTTTTGTTGACCATACCAAAAGCGTCGATTGGATAGTTGCCACAGGTGGCAAGGTTATCAATTTACTGACTAAGGGCAGTGAAAAACATTGCCGTGAACAACTGGGAAAAACGCTGGAACAACATACCGCCGATATTTTACAAACGGTAGCTTATGCACAGGAACAAAGCTTGCGCGTTAATGTTTACTTGGAAGACTGGTCAAATGGTTATGCCAATAGCCCTGATTACGTCTACGGCTTAATGAATAATTTGCGCCACGTTGGTATTGAGCATTTTATGTTGCCCGATACGCTGGGTGTGCTGTCACCCGAAGAGGTGTTCAATAGCTTTAGCGATATGTGTTCACGCTATCCCGAAGCGCAGTTTGATTTTCACCCACATAATGATTATGGTCTGGCAACGGCTAATGTGATGGCAGCAGTGCGTGCAGGGGTGACTTCTATTCACTGCACGATTAACTGTTTAGGTGAACGTGCGGGTAATGCGTCACTGGCAGAAGTTACCGTGGTGTTGCGCGATAAAATGGGCATGGAATTAGCGATTGATGAGCATCATATTTTTCGAATTAGCAATATGGTGGAAACCTTTTCAGGCAAACGGGTATCGGCGAATGCGCCGATTATTGGCGCAGATGTGTTCACACAAACCGCAGGTATTCATGCTGATGGCGATTCAAAAGGCGGTTTGTATAAAACCAAACTTAGCCCAGAACGCTTCTCGCGTACTCGTCATTATGCGTTAGGCAAGATGAGTGGCAAAGCGTCATTGAAGAAAAATCTGGAACAACTTGAATTAGAGTTATCGGAAGAAAATCAGAAAAAAGTGTTAGCGCGTATCGTCAGTTTAGGCGATTCTAAACAAACCATTACTACCGATGATTTGCCGTTTATTATTGCCGATGTGTTGGAAAGTAAAGATTATGAGCATATTAAATTGCTGAATTGTTCTATTACCAGCGGCTTGGATTTAGACTCCACTGTGAGTATTCGTGTCAATGTTTATGGTGAAAAACACCTCGCGACGGGTTCGGGTAATGGTGGTTTTGATGCTTTTATTGATGCGATTAACAATGTTATGCAGTTGCACAATTATTCGTTGCCTAAACTCGCTGATTATGAAGTCAGAATTCCTAAAGGCGGACATACGGACGCACTGACTGAATGCGTGATTACTTGGGATTGTGATGGGGAGTTACGCAAAACACGCGGGGTTCATGCTAATCAGGTATTTGCCGCCGTGTTAGCCGCGCTGAAAATTATTAATATGCAGCTGCATGAGCTGAATTTGTCGGCTGTTTAATACAGGCTAACGTCGCGATAACATGGGTGTTATCGCGATTTAAAAGCGGTTAGACTTCGGTACTATTTAACCAAAGATCATGTTTATTGCACAGACTGAGCGCGTACACGGTGCCGCTGTAATTTTTAAGCGTAAATGTCGATAGTGCAGCCGTGTCTTTAGTGGGGTCAAACAAATGTTCGTCCATGAATTTATGATTTTTATCTAACAATATATGCTTAACAATGTAGTGTTCATAGCCTTTTATTTCGTGGGCAGTCACCACTTTTACGATGGTGTCATCCCCCGCTTTTGTTATTTCAATCGTCGGTAAATGCGTGGCTACTTTGCCTTCCCAACGACCCGCTGAGTCTTTTGTATAGTAAATATCGCTGGTTTGGGTGACGGGCTTTTCACTGGCAGCGAGAGTTAGGGTAGGGGAGATGAAGCTTGCACCTGCACCTATTACACTTAAGCGAATAAAATCACGACGTTCCATAGTTATTCCTTGTTATTGGTGATTGACTAAATTTTAGACTAAAATAAATTAGTCTTTCTTACAAACAAAAAAAGCCGATGTTCACACATCGGCTTTTTATTGGCAATTAAAACAACAACTTATAAAGAATCAGCAGCGTTTAATTCTTGGAAAGCTTGTTCCAAACGGTTTACCATACCCACTTCGCCTTCACGTTGCCAAACGCGTGGATCGTAGTATTTTTTGTTGGGGCTGTCTTCGCCACTTGGATTACCGATTTGACCTTGTAAATAGGCTTCATTTTTCTTGTAAAAATTCATGATGCCTTCCCAAGTTGCCCATTGGGTATCAGTATCAATGTTCATTTTCACTACACCGTAGCTAATTGATTGTTTGATTTCTTCCGCAGAAGAACCTGAACCACCGTGGAAAACGAAATCTAAGGTGTTGTCCGCTACACCGAACTTTTCAGACACATATTTTTGTGAGTTGTCTAAAATACTTGGCGTTAATTTCACATTACCTGGTTTGTAAACACCGTGTACGTTACCGAAAGACGCTGCAATCGTGAAACGGCTGCTAATTTTGCTTAATTCTTCGTAAGCGTAGGCAACATCTTCTGGTTGTGTATACAGTAATGAATGATCCATGTCGCTATTATCGACACCGTCTTCTTCACCACCTGTGCAACCTAATTCAATTTCTAGCGTCATGCCCATTTTAGACATACGCGCTAAATATTGCCCGCAAATTTCGATGTTTTCTTGCAGACTTTCTTCAGATAAATCTAGCATATGTGAGCTGAACAACGGTTTGCCAGTTGCTGCGAAATGTTTTTCACCAGCATCTAACAAGCCATCAATCCAAGGCAATAATTTTTTTGCCGCGTGGTCAGTGTGCAGAATAACAGGTACGCCATAATGCTCTGCCATTAAATGAACGTGTTGTGCGCCAGAAATAGCCCCAAAAATAGCATTTTGTTGACCTTCTAATTTCAAGCCTTTACCTGAGAAAAACGCTGCACCGCCGTTAGACAACTGAATAACGACAGGAGATCTAACTTTGGCTGCGGCTTCTAATACGGCATTAATTGAATCTGTGTTAATGACGTTGACAGCAGGTAGAGCAAATTGGTTTGCTTTGCAAATTGCAAAGATTTTTTGTACATCATCACCAGTAACAACACCGGCTTTAACTACATCTAAGATTTTTTGTGACATTGAGAGGAATCCTGTTGCTAATTACATTGAAAGGGAAAGGCAAAAGAAAAAGCCCCCAGACTATAGATGTCGAAACATCTGTAGTCTGAAGGCGATGAGATTCTTAACCTTCTAAGCTAGCCAAACGCTCGGCAAGCAATTTTTCAAGTGCTTCAAGTGCTTTAGCGAAACCATCAATACCCTCTGCTAATTTATCAGTCGCCATAGGATTTGCTGCGTGCATACTGTCGAACGTTGCTTTATCAATTGATAATTTTTCAATATCTAGCGTAGCTGCATTGGCTGGATCTAGTTTGCGTGGTAACTCGCCTTCTGTGGCTTGTAATTCAGCTAATAAAGAAGGTGCAATTGTTAATAAATCGCTACCCGCTAATTCAGTGATTTCGCCAACGTTACGGAAACTAGCACCCATGACTTCAGTGTTATAACCAAATTTTTTGTAGTAGTTATAAATTTCAGTGACTGATACCACACCTGGATCTTCAGCAGGTGCGTAAGAATCACGACCTGAATCTTTTTTGTACCAATCGAGAATACGACCTACGAAAGGTGAAATCAGCGTAATGCCATTTTCAGCACAGGCAATCGCTTGGTGTAAGCCAAATAACAAAGTCAGGTTACAGTGAATGCTTTCTTTTTCTAAAACTGCCGCAGCTTGAATGCCTTCCCAAGTTGCTGCAATTTTAATTAATACACGTTCACGCGCAACACCAGCGGCTTCGTATTGAGCGATTAAATCACGACCTTTAGCAATTGTCGCGTCAGTGTCAAATGACAGTCTGGCATCGACTTCAGTTGATACACGACCTGAAATAACATCTAAAATTTTCAAACCAAAAGAAACTGCTAAACGATCAAACGCTAAAGAAACCACGTCAGATGCTGATGCTGCCGCGCCTAAAGTTGCTCTTGCCGCTTTCAAAGTATCGTCAACAATCGCTTGGTATTGTGGCATTTGAGAAGCCGCTGTAATCAACGACGGGTTAGTAGTTGCATCACGCGGTGTGAATTTTTCAATTGCTTCAATATCACCTGTGTCAGCAACCACAACTGTCATCGCTTTCAGTTGTTCAAGTAAGTTTTTTGCCATTAGTAGTACCTTTATGTTTATTTTAAAAAATCGATAGGATTGTAATTACAATCACCATGAAGCAATTTACAAACCTCTAAAAAGTAACTGCGTTATCAGCCTTGATGACGCACATATTTTTCAACACTGGTTTCAGCGTTTACTTTTTGTTGTGCTGTTAATGCCTGTCTTGCTAAATATTTAGCAACGCGACTAGGTTGCGGTAGACTGTCTTGATGTTGTAAATACTTGGCAACACCTGTGGGCTTCACTTTAGCAACTATCGGTTTGGCGTGCAATGCCGCTAAGGCAGCTTGTTTCGCCATGTATCTGGCAACTTTAGTGGGTTGCGGCAAACTGGCTTGATGCTGTAAATATCTAGCAACACCTGTCGCTTCTATTCGAACAGTGTCGGATTCTGCTTTGCTATGCTTAGCCATCAGAGCTTGCTTTGCCATATATTTAGCAACTTTGCTAGGTTGTGGCAAACTTTCTTGATGTTTTAAGTATTTTGCCACACCGCTTAACACAGCGGCTGGTTTCAACCCTTTCAAATACTTATCAACACCTGTTGCCCCGCTAGTTGCTGGGTTATCTTTTTGTGCTTGTTTGTCAGCAATCGCATGTCTAAGTGCGTAACGCTCCACGCTGGTCAGTGTTGGTTGCTCTGCAAGATACTTCGCAACACCACTAGCTGATGCTTGAGCTGCAATAGCTGCGGCTTGAGCTGACAGTTTTTCCAATTGCTCAGCCTTTTGTCTTGCTAACAACGCTTCTTGGCTTTGCAGATACTTTTCTACGCCACTAAGTCCGTCAGGGTCTCCCGCACAAACACGATAGTTGCTCTCTGTTTGAGATTTTTCTTCAGTACCAAACGAAAAAAACGCTGCAACAGTAGATAAAAATGAACTGTTCAAGGAATTCTGGCTCATGGTTTATCCCCGATTGCGCATGTATTTTTCAACACCTGTTGCTTTCTTTTCTGCTTCTTCGGCCGCTCTTGCCTTTTCAGCTAATGTTTGCTGCGCAACATATTTAGCGACACCTGTTGCGGATTTTGCAGTTTTGACTTGTTGTTCTACATAGCGAGAAACACCAGTGCCAGATACTTTATTGATATATTTACCAACACCTGTTGTTGCAGCAGTTTTGCTACTTGCAGCGGCAGTACTGGCTTTTTTAGTTGTGGATGCTGCTGCTGGCGTTTGTTTTTTAAATAAGAAAATACCAGCACCCGCTAAGCCGATTAAACCAAGTAAGTAAGTGAGGCTAGAATCTTCTTTAGGTGCTTCTGATTTTGAATCTAATGGAGCGACACTGGACTTTTCGGTCGCAGAAGCACTACTTACATGTTTGGACGCGCTTGCAGGTACGGTTTTATTGTGTTGATATTTATCATCACTATAAACAACGGTAGGCTGAAAATCAGCTGCTGGATATTTTGAATCCACTTCATGTGTTGCTTGAGCAACGACAGGAGCGGCTTGTTTAATAGCTGTTTGAGTTGATGAGCCATTTTTAATGGCATCGCTTTGATAAACAACCGAAGGTTGGAAGTCTGCTGCTGGATATTTTTCGTCTGCACTTACGACGCTGCTGACTAACAACAACGTTGTAAATAGACCTTTAGTCAAATTATTCTTGTTCACACGTTCACCTATGAGTCGGAAGAAGTGGAGCGAGACCTCCGACAGGATGTCGGCTAGCGGTAGCCGCATCTAAAGGTTAGAGGGTCTCGTCCTAAGTATAATATTATTTTAGAATTAAAGTACCGCTTCTACGTTTTTGACGACATTTTCAACGGTGAAACCAAACTCTTTAAACAGTGCTGGTGCTGGTGCTGATTCGCCAAAACGGTCAAGACCTACGATCTTGCCGTTAGTGCCAACATATTTCCACCATAAATCAGTTACGCCCGCTTCCACTGCGACACGTTTAGTGACAGCGGCAGGCAGTACAGATTCACGGTAAGCTGCATCTTGTGCATCAAAAATGTTAGTAGAAGGCATAGAAACCACGCGGATTTTCTTACCTTTTGCTGCCAGTTCATCAGCTGCTTTCAGTGCTAATTCAACTTCAGATCCTGTTGCAATAATAATTGCATCGGCTGTTCCATCAGTATCTTTCAATACATATCCACCACGCGAAATTGCCGCAATTTGTGCGTCAGTACGCGGAACATGTGGTAAGTTTTGACGTGAAAAAACCAACGTAGAAGGACCATCTTGACGTTCGAGAGCTGCTCTCCAAGATACAGTAGTTTCTACCGCATCACAGGGTCTCCACACTTGCATACCTGGAATCAAACGCAAAGTAGCTGTTTGTTCAACAGGTTGATGAGTTGGACCATCTTCACCTAGACCAATAGAATCGTGGGTATAAACGAAAATAGAACGGATTTTCATCAATGAAGCCATGCGTAAGGCATTACGCGCGTATTCTGAAAACATGAGGAAAGTTGCACCAAATGGAATTACACCACCATGTAGAGCTAAACCGTTCATAATGGCAGACATACCAAATTCACGCACACCATAGTTGATGTAGTTCGCATCAGGTTTATTTGCACGCATTGGCTTATAACCTGTCCACTCAGTCATATTAGAACAACCTAAGTCAGCAGAACCACCAAAAATTTCTGGTAATAGTTTTGCAAAACCTTCAATTGCGGCTAATGAAGACAAGCGAGTTGCTGTTGTTTTTGCTTCTGCATTGACTGACGCTACAAACGCATCGGCATCGGCTGCCCACGTTGCAGGTAAATCACCTGCCATACGACGTTCGTATTCGGCGGCTAATTCAGGATGTGTCGCTTGGTAAGCTGCAAATTTTTCATTCCATGCTGCTTCTGCTTTAGCACCTTTGGCTTTAGCATCCCAACCAGCATAGACATTTTCTGGCACGATAAACGCTTCGTGATCCCAGCCTAATGCAGCTTTTGTTAAGTTAATTTCATCTTGACCCAATGCTGCACCATGACAAGCGTGAGAGCCTGCTTTGTTTGGTGAACCAAAACCAATCGTAGTTTTGCAGCAAATCATAGTCGGTTGATCAGTCACTGCTTTAGCAAGTTTAATGGCTTTAGAGATTGCAACAGAATCATGACCATCAACGTCAGCAATAACGTGCCAGCCGTAAGATTCAAAACGCATTGGGGTATTGTCAGTAAACCAGCCATCAACGTGACCGTCAATAGAAATACCATTATCATCCCAGAATGCTATTAGATTACCTAATCCTAACGTACCCGCTAGTGAACAGGCTTCATGGGAAATACCTTCCATTAGACAGCCATCACCTAAGAACGTGTAAGTGTGATGGTCAACAATTTTGTGTCCGTCTCTGTTGAATTGTGCGGCTAATGCTTTTTCAGCGATTGCCATACCAACTGCATTAGTCATACCTTGTCCTAAAGGACCTGTAGTCGTTTCTACACCAGGCGCGTAACCGTATTCAGGATGACCTGCGGTTCTGGAATGCAATTGGCGGAATTGTTTTAAATCTTCAATAGACAGATCATAGCCAGTAAGGTGCAACAATGAATAAATCAACATTGAACCATGACCATTAGAGAGTACAAAACGGTCGCGATTTGACCATTTTGGATTGGTCGGATTGTGCTGCATGTAGTCGTTCCATAGGACTTCGGCGATATCTGCCATGCCCATAGGCGCGCCTGGATGACCAGAATTTGCCTTTTGTACTGCGTCCATGCTTAAAGCGCGTATCGCGTTCGCTAATTCTCGGCGTAAAGTCATATTTTTCTCCTACCTGTTAATAAATTCTAGTGGGTGACTCTTATCAATCTTGTGATATGGTCACTGCGTTCTCTTTATATGTTTGACTTGATAAAGTTAGAGAACGAGTGGCTTACACCACTCGTCTCTACTATATCACTCTAAATTAGCGTGTCTTTCACGCATAATTTCTTCAGGAATTCCTTTTTCCCAGATCATGTGAGAAACAATAGCTTCTAAAAAGCATAATGTTGACAATTCAAATACTGTCCCCATTGGCATTCCCACAACTTTTCCATACAGTTCTTGTTTTCCGACTTGGAATACACCATCAGCCATATCGCCGATGGTCGAACTTGCTCTGGAAGAAATTAATACGATGTTAGCTCCGACTTTTTTGGCACTTTTAGTGAATGCTATTAGCTGCTCTGTTTCACCCGAACCAGAAATAATAACCAACAAGTCACCTGCTTTAATGCTAGGTGTTACGATTTCGCCAACTACGCTGACATCATAACCACTATGCACTAAGCGCATAGCAAAAAAGTTACCCACTAATTTTGAGCGTCCCGCACCAGCGATAAAAATACGCTTTGCACCGTCCAGGATCTGTGTCAGTTTGTCAGCATAAGTGCTATCTGTTGCATCCAAAATTTCAGAAATTTTTCCTATAACAAGCTGCTGATTTTGTTGCTGAAACATAGTGCTATGCCTCTAAAATTATACAGCGTCAACCAATTCACGAATTTCTTGTGCTGCTGTTGCAGGGCAAGGTGCGCCATAAATTGCTGCACCAACAACGATGATGTGTGCGCCAGCTCTTACTACGTCTTGAACTGTAGATGCTTTGATACCGCCAGCAACTGAAATTCTAACAGGTAAGCCTAATGCAGCAATTGCTTCTAAGTCAGCGAAAGGCGTGTGACCTGCTGCTTGTGCATCTAAGCCTGTGTGGATACCTATGATTTGTGCGCCAGCTTCAACAGTTGCACGAGCGCAAGCTGCTTTGTCTTCAACGTTAATTAAGTCGATTTGAGCTTCTGCACCGTGTGCGTTAGCCGCTTTAATAACACCTGCACAAGTTGCAAGGCCAGATACGCCTAAAACTGTACAAATATCAGCACCCGCTGCGTAGAAAGGAGTTGCTTCGTATTCGCCAGCATCCATAGTTTTTAAGTCCACTAATAACAAGTGATTAGGAAATCTTGTTCTTAATTCTTTAACTAAGTTAACGCCGTTGTGTTTGATGCAAGGAGTGCCGATTTCAAAAATATCAACGTGTGGTGCTACTAAAGTAGCAAGGTTTACTGTTGCATCGAAATCTAATGAATCTAATGCCATTTGTATTAACGGTCTTGCCATGATATATGCTCCGAAGGGTTATAATTTAGTAGTGATTTTGGTTACAAACTTGTTTTGCGGAGATAACTGTAAAGTAGAAAGGGGACTGATGTCAATGCCCAATACTGAATGAACAAAGCACCACATCAGTGCGACCACAGTACAAACTACAAATAGTTTATAAAATCAGGGTATTATCAGTTTTTTTTACGTCACAACTTAGCTTTCTAACTATCAATCTCTTGTTGTGCGATTAAAACCTGCGCCTACTATTGGCTTCATTGTGGACGTTTTAAATACTCGCCCAATATTTACATGATTAATTTTTGGTAGTGGGTTAAATCTGTGATGATAGATTAAAATCACGGGCAGAATAAAATCACACTTACCTAAAAGACCTTATGAGCTGCTACCAAGAAATCACCTGTCCATTCTGTAAAAGTAACCAGATTGGCAAGTTAGGACGCAATGCAACGG
>SHZG01000073.1 GCA_009692395.1 Methylococcales bacterium
GTCAATACTTTTTGGCGGAAATCGGCTGAATATGTCATCTAATTTAAAATAATCAAATTATACTGCTTTGGCTATAGCAGCTCATAAGGTCTTTTAGGTAAGTGTGATTTTATTCTGCCCGTGATTTTAATCTATCATCACAGATTTAATCCACTACCAAATAAAG
Organism: Methylococcales bacterium; assembly: GCA_009692395.1. Lineage (GTDB taxonomy): Bacteria > Pseudomonadota > Gammaproteobacteria > Methylococcales > Methylomonadaceae > UBA4132. The sequence goes on from SHZG01000073.1 coordinate 167, forward strand.
AATCAGTACGGCAAAGTGATTGCCATTGGACAATGCAAAGCATGGATTAGTAGCATCACAGTTAAAGAAGTCCGCGAATTTTTTGGAGTCATGGCAAGCGAAAAAATGGCTCACGGCTATTATTTTGCCACCTCAACCTTCACCAAAGAGGCTATCAAATTTTTCTCGTTCCCAAGGTCTGGAGACTGTGAAAGTATTATCAAAAACGATCAAAATCGACACAAAACAGCAAAAAATCTGCTGTAACTTATTGATTCTTCGTTGCTAAAATCAAAATTCAGCCCGAATTTTGAATACTTTCACAGTCTCCAGAGCTTGGGAACGAGATAAGTGTATGGGATGATATGCCTCCCAATGTGCAAGACATGGAACACGAACAACCATTCTATCGCTTCCACGCGGCTTATTCGTTAGCGTATCCTCTATTTTGTATTTACAATGGACAAAAATTCTGACTGAGAGTCGTTATCCATTTTTATTAATTGTGAGGAACAGATTATGTTGTATTTTATAGTGACTTTTGTAGTAATGTTAGCGGTCATTGCTATCATGGCAGTGGGCGTTATCTTTGGTAGACGTGCTATCAAAGGTTCTTGTGGTGGAGGCATGGATAAAGCCGCGTGTGTTTGTACCGCAAAATGTGATAAAAGCAAGAAGCGGGACGCTGAAGCTGCCGAAGCGCAGTTAAGCCGAGGGTAAAGCGTTAAAAATCATCTACGAAAGGCATGAAAAAGGTTTATAGCCTATTTATTTTCGTGCTTTTCGTGGATAAACAATAATAATCACAATAGTGAGGATAATACTATGCTAGCAAAAATTACCGTTGCCGATTACATGACCAAAAGAGTCGTCACTCTGTCTAAAGACAGCCTTGTTATTGATGCCATTACACAATTACTGGATCATAAAATTACCTGCGCTCCTGTCATAGATGCACAAGGACATTTATTAGGGGTGTTTTCTGAGAAAGACTGTATTAAAGTGTTTCTAGAAAGTGTTTATAACCAAGATATGGGCGGCAAAGTAGGCGACTATATGACTGCGGGTGTTATTAGCGTTGATGCGGATGCGAGTATTGTTGAATTAGCAGAAAAATTCGATCAATCTTCAGTCAGAAGTTTCCCTGTGTTTGATGATGGAAAATTTGTCGGTATTATCAGTCGTACTGATGTTTTAAAAGCGTTACTCACACTTAAATAACCTTGGTAAGTCATGACAACACAGACTTTTTATTGGCATGACTACGAAACGTTTGGTCTTGACCCGCAACGTGACCGCGCTGCACAATTTGCAGGTGTGCGTACTGATGTGGATTTTAACGTCATTGATGAGCCGCTGGTGCTGTATTGCCAATCAGCGGCTGACACGCTACCCCATCCTGATTCCTGTGTAATTACAGGTATCACCCCTCAGATAGCTGAGCAAAAAGGCGACTATGAAGCCGAATTTATACGCCGTATTCATGAGCAACTTGCCCAGCCTAATACCTGCACGCTAGGTTATAACAACCTGCGTTTTGATGATGAAGTCACCCGCAACCTTTTATATCGTAACTTCTACGACCCCTACGCACGCGAATGGCAACACGGCAATTCACGTTGGGATTTAATTGATGTGGTTCGCGCTGCCCGTGCTTTACGTCCAGAAGGCATTCAATGGGTAAATAGCGCAGAAGGTAAGCCCAGTTTTCGCCTAGACCAACTGACGATTGCTAATGGCATTGCCCACGAAGGCGCACATGATGCGCTGGCAGATGTTTACGCTACTATTGAGTTAGCCAAGCTAGTCAAACAAGCTCAACCTAAACTATTTCAATTTTTGCTGGAAAATCGTGTTAAAAACAAAGTGCAGGACTTGTTGCAACTGGGGTGTTTTAAACCTGTGCTGCATATTTCAGGCAAATATCGGGCAGAAAAAAATTGTTTAGCTGTGGTATTGCCACTGTGCAAACACCCAACTAATGCAAATGGCGTGATTGTTTATGATTTATCGATTAATCCAGAAGCCTTGTTAAGCCTGTCAGCCGCTGACATTCAACAACGATTATTCACCGCGACCGCTGATTTACCCGAAGGTGTGGCGCGTATCCCGCTAAAAACCGTGCATATCAATAAATGCCCTGTATTAGCCCCGATTTCAGTCTTAAAACCCGCCGATGCCGAGCGTCTTAACATCGACTTAGCCGCCTGTTTAGCACATATTGAAGCCATAAACACCACGCTAGGTTTAACCGAAAAATTAACCGCCGTTTTTAGCGGTCACAGTGACAGACAAGAGATAGACCCCGATTTAGCCATCTACAGCGGCGGTTTTTTTGCCGATGCTGATAAAGCCACGATGGCAAAAATCCGCACGTCGTCGCCTGAGCAACTCGCCGCCCATTCGTTTAAATTTACTGACAACCGTTTAGCGGAAATGTTGTTTCGCTACCGAGCGCGTAATTATCCCGACACACTACATGCAGAAGAAAAGCAACGTTGGCAATGCTTTTGTAAAAACCGCTTAACAGGTCAACAAGCCAGCGCAGGCATGACTTTCGATGCTTATTTTGCGCGATTGAATGAATTGAAAACTGACGCGACTGTCAATCAGTCAACTGTTCAAGCCTTGGAAACTTACGCACTTCAGAAGATGCAGCTATTGAGTATGAAGTAAGCACGACAAAATTTTTATAACAGTAAGTTCACTATGCAAATACACCTAGCTCTACAAATCCTATTAAACCAACAAAACCTCAGTGCTGAACAAATGCGGGCAGTGATGCGCCTGATGATGACAGGGGGTGTTACCGATGCTCAACTGGCTGGTTTTCTGATTGCCTTGCGTTGCAAAGGTGAAACCGTTGATGAAATTGCCGCTGCCGCTGAAATCATGCGGGAGTTAGCGACTAAAGTCACCGTGACAGGTGCGCATATTATTGACACTTGCGGCACAGGCGGTGATGGTGCGAATACCTTTAATATATCTACTTGCTGCGCATTTGTGGTGGCGGCGGCAGGTGGACAAGTCGCTAAACACGGCAATCGCTCAGTATCCAGCCGTTGCGGTAGTGCGGATTTATTAGAAGCGGCGGGGATTAATCTCAATCTCACAGCTGCACAAGTGGCAGACTGTGTGGCTACCTTAGGAATAGGTTTTTTATTCGCGCCGAATTATCACGGCGCAATGCAACACACGATTAATGTGCGCAAAGAAATGGGCGTAAGAACGTTATTTAATTTGTTGGGGCCATTAGCCAATCCCGCAGGCGCACCCAATCAACTCATCGGCGTATTTGCGGAGCATTGGGTAGAACCCTTAGCACAAGTATTAAAAAAACTGGGTAGTCATCATGTGTTAGTAGTCAATGCCGACGATGGCTTAGATGAAATCAGCATTGCTGCCCCAACTCATGTTGCTGAATTAAAAAACGGTATCGTAAAAACTTACACCATCACCCCTGAACAATTCGGCTTTAACCGTGCCAGTCTAAGTGAATTAGCCGTTGAAAATGCTGCTGATAGCTTGGTGATGATTCAAGCGGTGCTGAACAACCAAGCAAGTGCAGCGCGAGACATCGTCCAACTCAATGCAGGTGCAGCAATTTATGCGGCAAATATCACTGAATCATTCGCCGCAGGTATCGCAACCGCAGGACAAGTCATTGCCAGTGGCGCGGCAAATGCTAAATTTGAAGCACTGATAAATTACTCAAATACATGGAAGTAGGCGCGAATGCAGCGCACTTTTAATATTCATGGCGCGAATAAATTCGCGCCTACCCATTTTATCTAAACAGACAAAAAATCATGACCAATACCCCCGATATTTTAAAAACCATCCTCGCCAAAAAACAAGAAGAAGTAAGCAGACGCAAAGTAAGCACGCCCATAGAAATACTGGAAGACATAGCCAGTGGCGTAGAACGTCCACGCGGCTTTGCTAATGCAATACACAGTAAAATTCTGGCAAAAAAACCTGCCATTATCGCGGAAATTAAAAAAGCCTCCCCTAGCCAAGGCGTGATTAGAGAAAATTTCCACCCCGTCACTATCGCCCAAGATTACGCCATGAACGGCGCGACCTGTTTATCCGTATTAACCGATAAAGAATTTTTCCAAGGCTCAGAAGCCTATTTAGATGCAGTTAGAAAACGCGTACCACTGCCCGTATTACGCAAAGATTTTATGATAGATGGCTATCAAATCCATGAAGCGCGGGCATTAGGCGCGGATTGTATTTTATTAATCGTCGCCGCATTGGAAGATAAAGTTATGCACGAACTAGCCGATGTGTCCGCGAAATTGGGCATGGATGTGTTAGTTGAAGTACATGATGCCGATGAATTACAACGCGCCTTAACGCTGGACACTAAACTAATCGGCATCAACAACCGCAATCTGCGCACCTTCGCTACCGATTTACAAACCACCCTGACATTGAAAGACAGCATCCCCGATGACCGCTTAATCATCACCGAAAGCGGCATCCACACCACAGACGACGTACAACTGATGTTAGAAAATAATATCTACGGCTTTTTAGTCGGTGAAGCGTTTATGCGCGTTGAACAATCTGGGAAAAAAATGCGGAAATTGTTTGCGTTGTAACGCAACTTGCCGTGTTAAAGCCATTCGAGCGTAGCATGATCGGCTTTATTGCATGAGTCGTTTACCAGCAACACCTTGTTTGCTGTCTTATATTGCTCATAGCCATGGAGAGACAAATACCCCAATATTGAATGTAAGCGTTGCGCTTACACAGGCAACTCCAAGACTTTAGACAGAAACAGCTTGCTTTATATTATAAAGTGTTTATAATCTGCATAATCAATCGCGGGGTGGAGCAGCTTGGTAGCTCGTCGGGCTCATAACCCGAAGGTCGTAGGTTCAAATCCTGCCCCCGCTACCAGATTTTTGAACCCCTTTTTGGGGTTTTTTATTTTCTAGGCTTTAGTTTTAAGAAGCCTACAAGTCAGATTGTTAATGGAAGAGCCTTTGGCTCTTTTTTTTTGTGCGAAAGTAAGTGAGGAAAAATGAAACAAGCTCCTGAGCATTTGGTCAACTTAATCGAACCGATTGTAGAAGGCTTAGGTTATGAATGCGTTGGCATTGACTATAATCCGCATCCAAAACATGGTTTGTTACGCATTTATATTGATAGTGACAAAGGAATTTTGGTTGAAGACTGCACTAAAGTCAGTCATCAACTCAGCGGTGTTCTCGATGTGGAAGAACCTATCCAAGGCTTTTATCAATTAGAAGTGTCTTCGCCAGGGGCGGATAGACCTTTTTTTAAAGTCAGTCAGTTTGAACGATTTATTGGCAGTACAGTAACGGTTCATCTATTTAAAGCCATCACTGGTCGTAGAAGAATGGTAGGACGTATTGAAAAAGTTGAAAACGATATTATTACGCTTTCAGAAGAAGGGCAATTTTTTGAAGTGCCTTTTAACGCCATGAGTAAGGCGCGTTTAGTGCCTGAGTATTTTATAGAAAAAGGAGGACGTAATGGCAAATAAAGAAATTTTATTGGTAGTGGAAGTTTTTTCTAATGAAAAAGAAATAGAAAAAGAAATTGTCTTTCAGGCAATAGAATCCGCATTAGAAAGTGCTACTATCAAACGTCACGTTAATCAAATTAAAACACGGGTCGCAATAGATAGAAAAACAGGTGATTATAAAACCTTTCGTCAATGGGATGTAGTGGACGCGAATCCAGAAATTGATGGTGATGTTGAGTTGCCAACGATGCAGGTGTTACTTGAAGTCGCTAGATTTGAGGATGCTAACGTTCAAGTCGGTGATGTTATCGAAGAAGAAATTGATTCTGTCGATTTTGGTCGTATTTCTGCCCAAACTGCTAAACAAGTCATTATTCATAAAGTACGCGAGGCTGAACGTAAAAAAATTGTTGATGCCTATCAAAGTCGTGTCGGTGAGTTAGTTACAGGTGTGGTCAAGCGCATTGAAAAAGGCAGTATTTATATGGACTTAGGCGGTCATGTTGAAGCCTATATTGCTAAAGAAGATATGATTCCGCGCGAACCTGTGCGTATTGGCGATCGTATTCGTGGTTATCTGAAAGAAGTACGTTTAGAAGCACGCGGGCCGCAGTTGTTTGTTAGCCGAACTGCACCTGAGTTATTGATTGCGTTATTTCGTTTAGAAGTACCCGAAGTCGGCGAAGGCATGATTTCTGTGATAGGTGCGGCGCGTGATCCTGGTTCAAGAGCTAAATTAGCGGTTAGAAGTAATGATCCCCGTTTAGACCCTGTCGGTGCGTGTGTCGGTATGCGCGGTTCGCGGGTGCAGTCAGTCACTAATGAATTAGCGGGCGAGCGCGTTGATATTATTTTGTGGAATCCTAGTGAGGCACAATTTGTCATTAATGCGATGTCCCCTGCGGAAATTCAATCTATCGTCGTCGATGAAGACATGCACAGCATGGATTTAGCCGTTAGTTCTGAGAATTTATCACAAGCGATTGGTCGCGGCGGTCAAAATGTTCGCTTAGCGAGTCAATTGACAGGCTGGGAACTCAATGTCATTGATGCCTCTAAAGCGGAACAAAACGCAGAAGCCGAAGTCGGCAAAGTTAAACAATTATTTCTCGACCAATTGGGTGTTGATGATGACATTGCCTTAATTTTGGCAGAAGTTGGCTTCAACAGTGTCGAAGCAATTGCTTATGTGCCTGTCAGTGAAATGTTAGAAATTGAAGGCTTTGATGAAGAGCTTGTTCATGAGCTAAGAAGTCGCGCCAAAGACGCGCTGCTCATTAATGCGATTGCTGCTGAAGAAAAAATCGAAACCGCCCAGCCTGCACAAAGTTTGCTGGAGATGGACGGAATGGATCATGATTTAGCCTACAGTTTAGCAAGTCAGGGTATTGTGACCATGGAAGATTTAGCCGATCAAGCAGTTGATGATTTGCTGAATATTGCAGGGTTGAGTGAAGAACGTGCGAAAACATTGATTATGAAGGCTCGTGAGCCTTGGTTTGCACAGAGCGAGTAGGTAAGGGGTAAATTATGAGCGATAAAACAGTACTGCAATTAGCCAATATGGTAAAAACCCCCGTTGAACAGTTGTTAAAACAACTGCAAGAAGCGGGATTGTCTGCCAGAAAAGCGGATGATATTATCAATGACGATGAACAAATGCGCTTATTAACGCATTTGCGTAAAAGTCACAATAAAGCCGACGGCGAAGGTGATAACTCACCTAGACGTGTCACCTTAGAACGCAGAAAAGTGACTGAAATGAAACAGGCAAGTGTCTCGGGTAGCCCGACAAAAACTATCAGCGTTGAAGTGCGTAAAAAGAAAACCTATATAAAACGTGATGAAGTAAAACTAGACGTTGTGCCTACCGCAGCACCGTTAGACGAGCTAAAAAAACCAATAGATGTTGTCGCTGTTGAAACTGCCCCACCTGTCGAAATCATCGCCGCTGTGGTCGAGCCAGCAAAACCTGTGACACAAGAGCCAAAAGTGATAGCGGTGGTTGCCGAAGTCGTTAAGCCAATTATCGACAGCAAACCTCAGACTAAAACGGATGTTAAAGCGGAAGTGGATGTTGAAATTGACGCTGAGCCTAGTGTAGACAACGAGTCAGAAGCTAAATTTGAAGCCTTAAAGCTCAAAGAAGAAAAGAAAAATAAAGAAAAATTAGCTACAACTAACGAAGCTGAAGAAGCCCGTAACAAACAACAAGAGAAAGAGCGTCGATTAGAAGAGTCTATCAAGAAAAATGCTGACAAAGTAAGACAGCAACAAGCAGCAAAACCTGCCACTACAGCGAACAGAAAAAATACTGACGAAGCAGGCGGTGCGCGTCCTTATAGCAAAGATGCTAAAAGAGGCAAAAAAGCGAAAGGCAAAAAACAAACGCCGCAACGCAACGTTAATCAACCTGAAGGCAAACATCAGTTTGAAATGCCCAGTGCGCCTATCGTTTATGACGTAACTATTCCTGAAATGATTATCATCTCTGACCTCGCGCAGAAAATGAATATCAAAGCAGCGATGGTCATTAAGCATTTGATGAAGCTAGGCATTATGGCAACCATCAACCAAACCATCGACCAAGACACGGCGATGATTTTGGTAGAAGAAATGGGACATAAAGCCATTATGCAAAGTGATGACGATCTTGAGCAAGAAATGCTCTCTGAAGCCTTAGAAGAAGACAATCGCATAGAACAACCGCGTGCGCCAATTGTTACTATCATGGGTCACGTCGATCACGGTAAAACGTCATTACTCGATTACATTCGTAAAACCCGCGTTGTCGCAGGTGAAGCAGGCGGTATTACCCAACACATCGGTGCGTATCAAGTTAAAACTGACCACGGCTCAGTCACTTTCCTCGATACACCAGGCCACGCCGCGTTTACTTCTATGCGAGCGCGAGGTGCGGATGTCACTGATGTCGTTATTATTGTGGTAGCGGCCGATGATGGCGTGATGCCACAAACTAGAGAAGCGGTTGAACACGCCAAAGCTGCGAATGTACCCATTATTGTTGCCATGAATAAAATGGATAAACCAGGTGTTAATCCAGAAAAAGTCATGCAGGAACTCTCTACTATTGGTGTACAGCCTGAAGAATGGGGCGGTGATGTCCAATTTTTACAAATTTCTGCCAAAACTGGCTTGGGTATTGATGAATTAATTGAATCACTCATTGTTCAAACCGAAATTTTAGAACTAAAAGCTCCCATTGAAGGTGCTGCCTCAGGTGTTGTCATTGAATCCCGTCTTGATAAAGGACGCGGTGCAGTGGCTACCGTATTGATTCAAAAAGGTACACTAGAAAGTGGGCAAATGGTGTTATGTGGGCATGAATACGGTCGCGTTCGCGCCATGTTCAACGAAAACGGTAAAACTATTAAAACCGCTGGCCCTTGTGAACCTGTCGAAATTTTAGGTTTATCAGGTACGCCCAGTGCAGGTGATGAATTCTTAGTGGTACACAACGAGCGTGTTGCTAAAGACTTAGCAAAACATCGTGAAGACCGTAAAAAATTCACTCGTCACGCCGCACAACAAGCCGCTAAATTGGATGAAGTGTTTGCTCGTATGACTTCAGGCGAATTAGCCTGTGTCAACTTAGTCTTAAAAACTGACGTACATGGTAGCTTAGAAGCCTTACGCAGTTCATTAGTTTCCTTATCTAATGATGAAGTAGAAGTTAAAGTTATTTATGGTGGTGTCGGTGGTATTACCGAAGGTGATGCTAACTTAGCCTTAGCCGCTGGCGCAATTTTAATGGGCTTTAACGTCCGTGCTGATGCCACTGCTAGAAAAATGATTGAAGAAAAAGGCATTGACTTACATTACTACAGCATCATTTATGAAGCGATTGATGAAGTCAAAAAATCAATTAGCGGTATGTTGGCTCCTGAAATTAAAGAAACCATTGTCGGTTTGGCTGAAGTGCGTGATGTCTTCAAATCACCAAAATTCGGTGCAGTTGCAGGTTGTATGGTGGTTGATGGTTTTGTTAAACGTAATTTACCTATCCGTGTATTGCGTGACAACATAGTTATTTATGAAGGTCAATTGGAATCACTACGCCGTTTCAAAGACGATGCCGCTGAAGTTAAAATGGGCATGGAATGTGGTATCGGTGTGAAAAATTACAACGATGTTCGCGCAGGTGATCAAATCGAAGTGTTTGAACGCACCGAAATCAAACGGGAACTGTAATCATGGCAAAAGAATTCGGGCGTAATGCCCGCGTCTCTTCACAAATGCAAAAAGAGCTATCGCTTGTTTTGCAACGTGATGTTAAGGATGTCCGTTTAGGCTTTGTCACCATCAATGAAGTCGTGGTCAGCAAAGACCTAGCCGTGGCAAAAATTTATGTCACGGTACTCAATGTCGATGAACAAGGTAAAAAAGACAATGTTAAATTGCTCAACGAACTAGCCCCACTGATTCGCCACGAACTCGCTAAACGTATGCGCTTACGGCATATTTCCACGCTCCGTTTTCACTACGATACCTCGTTTGATACAGGAATGCGGGTGGCAGAATTGTTAAGTGATGTGCTGCATAGCGAAGATAAAAATTAGTTGGTAGATTGGGCAAGTAAAAAACGCTTGCCCAATTTAATGACAGTGATACGCCATATATAGCTAACCGTGGATAAAATGATTACAAAACCGTTCGCACTGAGCCTGTCGAAGTGTGAATGTGGTTCGACAAACTCACCACGAACGTTATCATTTTATTGTGTGTTAGTTCTATAAACGAGTGAACGTTTAAAAGCCGTATTCGATACCAAATATCCCCGTATTAAAATTCATAGAACCTAAGTGGCTATCCCAATTTGAAGTTTCTGCGTGTGCTGTGGGATACACGGTAGAGCCAAATGTGTAATTAGTTGCAGACACATGAAGGTAACGATATTCCGCAAAAATCGACAGATGATCCATTAGTTCAGCGCGGATACCTACTTTACCTTGTGCGGCAAAACTTGAGCTAGAGGCATTAGTATTTCCGTTGTAATGGTTAATATAGCCAAAGCAAAATAAAATGATTTAAAAGAGCTGAGAGAACAGTGTATCAGTGGAGCAGTTTTTCTTTCTTCTAAGTGCTTTAGCTTGCGCCCATTTGTGTTCAATAGGATTTAAGTCAGGTGAATAAGGCGGCAAGAATTC
>SHZG01000074.1 GCA_009692395.1 Methylococcales bacterium
TTGCATTGCGTCCTGACTTGCCAATCTGGTTACTTTTACAGAATGGACAGGTGATTTCTTGGTAGCAGCTCATAAGGTCTTTTAGGTAAGTGTGATTTTATTCTGCCCGTGATTTTAATCTATCATCACAGATTTAACCCACTACCCATCCTACTTATCAGTTTATCCTGTTAGGTACGACAAAGCTATTGCTAAATATTTAGTCTGTTTACATTCAAAGTTACCCCAAATTCAGATAGAATCCTTGCCCTGTTCAATTATTTATAGTGTGGAGAGTTTGTTGAGTATGTTAACTATTCTCGAGTTTCCTGACGAAAGGCTGCGTAAAACAGCTGTGGTTGTGAAAAAGTTCGATGATAAACTTCAAAAATTGGTCGATGATATGCTGGAAACGATGTACCACGAGCATGGTGTTGGCTTAGCGGCAACGCAAGTCAATGTCCAGTTACGCGTGATTGTCATTGATGTCAGTGAAAATAAAGACCAGCCGTTGTGCCTGATTAATCCTGAGATTATCGAAACCTATGGTGTGAAAGAAAACGAAGAAGGCTGTCTTTCTGTGCCTACTTTTTTTGAAAAAGTAAAACGCAGCGAACGAGTGCGCGTTAAAGCACTTGATAGAAGAGGTCAGCCCTTTGAATTTGAAGCCACGGATTTACTGTCGGTGTGTGTGCAGCATGAAATAGATCATTTAAACGGCAAATTGTTTGTCGATTATATTTCGTCATTAAAACGCCAGCGCATTAAAAAGAAGTTGGAAAAACTTCATAAAATGGAATCGTAACGCATGAAAATTATTTTTGCTGGCACACCAGAATTTGCTGTGCCTAGTTTGCAGATGCTCATTGCCTCAGGGCATGAGATATGTGCCGTTTATACGCAACCTGATCGTCCTTCGGGTAGAGGACGACAACTGCATCCTACTCCTGTGAAAGCGGTTGCCTTAGCCGCAGGACTTCCTGTGTTTCAACCACTGACGCTGAAAACCGATGAAGATTTGCAGCAATTGATAGCATTGAATGCTGATTTGATGGTGGTGGTGGCTTACGGCATGATATTAACGCAAGCCGTGCTAGATGTGCCGCAGTTAGGGTGTATCAACGTGCATGGTTCAGTATTGCCGCGTTGGCGTGGCGCAGCACCTATTCAACGCGCCTTAATGGCGGGTGATGAAAAAACGGGCGTAACCATTATGAAAATCGTCCGCAAATTAGACGCGGGCGATATGCTCCATAAAGAAGAGCTGGATATTAGTGACACTGACACCTCTCATGATTTATACATTAAATTAGCCGACTTAGGGGCAGTCGGTTTGGCTAAGGTATTGACGCAACTAGAAAACAGCACGCTGCACGCTGAACCCCAAGATGAAACCCTCGTCACTTATGCAGAAAAGCTATCGAAAGCCGAAGCCGTCATTGATTGGACGGAATCAGCTGACGTTATATCCCGAAAAATACGCGGTTTAAATCCTTGGCCCGTGGCAGAAACCACTTATCAAGGGCAAGTATTGCGCATTTGGCAAGCTGAAGTCGTCCCCGAAACGACTGCCAGTCCTTTAAAGGACTGGCAGTCGTATTCCGCAGGTGTAGTTAAGTGTATGGATAAACAGTTCGATGTCGCCACAGGGCAGGGCGTATTACGTTTACTAGAAGTTCAGCTACCTAATGGTAAACGCATGCCTGCACAGGCGTTTTTAAATGCCCATGCAGCGAATGGAGTTACACTCGGTTGAATACACGATTAATAGCCGCCCGCGTGTTATCGCGGGTTTTACAAGACGGACAATCGCTAACAACGGCCTTAGATTGCCCTTCATTCACCTTTGATTCCTCCAAAGATAAAGCCTTTGTGCAGGCCATCAGTTACGGGGTTTGTCGGCAATATCACCGTTTAGATTTTATCCTCAGCCAATTACTGGATAAGCCGTTAAAAGACGCGGAAATCAAAGCCTTGGCATTAGTCGGTTTATATCAACTCAGTTTTATGCGAGTAAAATCTCACGCAGCCGTCTCGGAAACCGTCTCGGCGATACCTAAGAAAAAACAATGGGCGAAAGGCTTACTGAATGCCTTGCTACGGCGTTATTTGCGTGAACAAGAAACCCTCGAAGCACAGGCAAACCAACACCATCTCGCCGCTGTCAGTCATCCAGATTGGCTCATTCAACGCGTTGAACACGATTGGGCTGAACACGCGGCGCAGATTTTTCATGAAAATAATCAACAGCCGCCGCTGGTATTGCGCGTTAATTTGGCACGAACCAGCCGTGAAGCGTATTTACAACGCTTAGCCGAACAAAACATCACAGGTGTTGCCGTCGATTTTTGCCCGACCGCGATTGTGTTGGATAAACCTGTCGGTGTTGAATTATTACCTGAATTTGCCGCAGGTTGGGTATCCGTACAAGACACCGCCGCACAATTAGCCGCGAGTTTATTAGACGTACAAGCAGGTCAACGCGTATTAGATTTATGCGCCGCCCCTGGTGGGAAAACCGCGCATATTTTAGAATCACAACCGCAGTTAAAAGAAGTCGTTGCGGTGGATATAGAAGCCAATCGCATGCAGCGCGTCAATGAAAATTGTCTGCGTTTACAACTATCGCCGACGCTTATCGTTGGTGATGCCGCACACCCTGCATCATGGTGGGATGGGCAACTGTTTGAACGCATTTTAGTAGACGCGCCCTGCTCTGCGTTAGGTGTGATTCGCCGTCATCCTGATATAAAACTGTTGCGCCGTCCTGAAGACGTTGTCGTATTGCAGGATTTACAACGCAACATACTCAACGCCGCGTGGTCGATGTTAGCCTCAGGCGGCGTGTTAGTGTATGCGACGTGTTCCGTGTTAAAACAAGAAAATGAACAACAGATTCACGACTTTTTAGCCGACCATTCCGATGCAACGGAGCTACTTATTAACGCCGATTGGGGTATAGCCGCTACGCATGGACGGCAAATTTTGACAGGAACAGCGGCAATGGATGGGTTTTATTATGCGCGTCTTGGCAAACAATAAAGCGTTTTTGCTCATTGGCTTGTGTGTTTGGCTGTTCTCCGCGTCTGTGTTTGCCACGGAAATCACTCAAGCACAAACCAGCTTACGCGGTGATAGTTATGTATTATCAGCCGACATTGATTATCAACTGAGCGACACCGCAAAAGAGGCATTGCAACACGGTGTACCTTTATTTTGGTCGTTGCATATTAAAGTCATGCAGCAACGCGATATTATCTGGGATAAAACCGTCGTGGAAACCGTGATACGTTATCGCCTGCAATACCACGCGTTGCTGAATATGTATCGCGTGGTCATTATTGACCCTGCCGCTGATATTTACACGCACCGTGAACAAAACGGTGATAGTTATAATTTTTCTACCCTGTCTGCGGCGTTGGACTTAATGGCAACTTTGCACAATGTGCCGATTATCAAACAAGCTGACATTGCGCCAGAACAACACTATTTCATCCAAATCAAAGCCAACTTTGAACGCGATGCCTTGCCTTTGCCACTACGCCCCATTGCCTACACGAACCCACAATGGTATTTATCCAGCAATTGGACGACATGGGATTTACTCCTAGTTCCTAACACACAAGGCAACCTATGATTTTCAATTCCCTTTTTAGTCATGATGCTGAATAGCCTAGCCGATGATTCAGAACTGGACTTTATCAGCGCGGCTGAGCTGTTGTTAATGCTCAATGCGTTGTCCGCCTAACTACGCCCACCATTAAGAAAATATGGCTCTTAAAAAAATAAAACTCCCTGTCAGTTTGTCAGTATCAATCCTGTTTGGCTTGATACTGTTGTCATTGCAGTTAATGAGTTCAGCAACGCAGGAATCCTCACAACTCAGTGCGATGTATTCGTGGTTGTTATTAGCCAATGCGTTAGGTTCTGTGGTGTTGCTGGGTTTAGTGGGCGCGAATATTTTTTCCCTCATCAGGCAATTAAAAAAACGCGAGGCAGGGTCAAAACTGACCACGCGCATGGTGTCGCTGTTTGTATTATTGGCATTAGCGCCAGCGGCGATTGTGTTTTATTTTTCCATGCAGTTTTTGCATCAAGGCATTGATAGTTGGTTTAATGTTGAAATTGACAGGGCAATGGAAGATGCGCTGGAATTGAGTCAAGCGTCATTAGATCAACGGATGCGCTGGCACACGAAACAAACGCAACAATTAACTGAGAAGCTGGAAAGTTCCAGCAAAAATGTAGCGACCTTAGAGTTAGAAAATTTACGCCAACAAGCAGAAGCAGCGGAAATGACGGTTTTTTCTCGTCAAGGTCGAATTATTGCCTCCAGTAGTGTGAATCCCAGTGATATTTTGCCCAATTTACCTGATGAAAATATCTGGTTACGATTACGACAAAATACGCAATTTGTGGCGTTAGCACCCGTGCATGATAATGTGTTGATGATTCGGGTGATTGTCACCCTGAAAACCCAAGAGCCGCAATATTTACAAGCGTTATATCCTATGCCGATTCGTATCGCCGATTTAGCGGATTCTGTGGAGTTTGCCTTTTTGCGCTATCAGGAAATGAATTTTTTACGCAATTCACTGCGTTGGAGTTTTTCGCTGGCGTTGTCGTTGGTGTTATTAATGAGCTTATTGGCGGCGATTTGGGTAGCGTTTATCAGTATTCGTAATATTGTTTCGCCTGTTAAAGAGCTGGTGAAAGGCACACGAGCCGTGGCATTAGGGCATTATGATCAACAATTGCCCGTGATGGCGCAGGATGATTTAGGCTTTTTGGTGGAGTCCTTTAATGATATGACGCAGCGTATAGCCAAGGCGCGTGATGAAACCCGACTGGCAGGTGTTGAGGTTGAAAATCAACGCGCGTATTTAGAAACGATATTGGCTAATTTGACTGCGGGAGTGATTAGTTTTGATGCGGATTATAAAATTCGCACTGTTAATCAAGCCGCCTACCGCATTTTTCGCATTCAAGTGCAGCATTTTGTTGAACAAACTTTATTGGAATTGGCAGTAAGTTATTCGGAACTCGCTGAGCCTTTAAAATCAATCCAGCGTTTGTTAGAACAAAGCGATGATATTTGGCAACAGCGCATTGCTTTTTTAGGTGCGAATGGACGACAGGAATTATTGTGTCGCGGTACGCCGCTGTTTTCGCAAGTAGGGCAGCGTGTGGGTGCGGTGGTGGTGTTTGATGATGTTACTGATTTAATTCAAGCCCAGAAAAATGCCGCGTGGGGCGAAGTCGCCCGCCGCTTGGCGCATGAAATTAAAAATCCACTGACTCCGATTCAGTTATCCGCTGAAAGATTACAACATAAATTAGCAGACAAATTAGCGCCTACTGATGCCGATATGCTAGAGCGATCTACACGCACGATTGTTCAACAAGTGCTTGCTATGAAAGAAATGGTCGATGATTTTTCCGAATACGCCAAACCCTCGAAAAAACAAACGGTCATCATTGATTTACGCGTGTTAGTGCAGGAAGTCATGGCACTTTATGTGTTAAAGTCTGGTATTACGTTTAAAGCCGATTATGAAGCGGCTTCGCTGCTGATTATGGGTGATCCCGTGAGCATTCGACAGGTATTACATAACCTTATCAAAAATGCGCTAGAAGCCATAGAAGCACAGGGATTGATTGAAATTAATCTGCACCGTGTACAAAAAAATGACAGTAATTTTATCGAAATCGCGCTTTATGATGATGGCGCAGGTATCAAAGATGAGCAAATACAAACCATTTTTGAGCCTTATGTGACCACCAAAGCTAAAGGAACGGGTTTGGGATTAGCGATCGTAAAAAAAATAATAGAAGAGCATGGCGGCGCGATTTGGGTTGATACCAGTCGTAAAGTGGGTGCGGGATTTATTCTTCAGTTACCAGCATACAACCTTGAAACATAACACATTATGAAGACACAATTACCCAGAATATTAGTCGTTGATGACGAACCCGATATTCGCCGTTTAGTCAGCGAAATTCTCGAAGATGAAGGCTATTCAGTGGCGATGGCAGAAGATGCCAGTGCGGCGCGGCTACTAAAAGAATCGACTAAACCTAATCTCATTCTGCTGGATATATGGATGCCCGACACCGATGGCATTACGCTACTCAAAGAATGGGTCGCCGAAGACGCATTACTCTGT
Source organism: Methylococcales bacterium (assembly GCA_009692395.1). Lineage (GTDB taxonomy): Bacteria > Pseudomonadota > Gammaproteobacteria > Methylococcales > Methylomonadaceae > UBA4132. The sequence continues at coordinate 6,147 of SHZG01000074.1, forward strand.
CCTGTGGTGATGATGTCAGGGCATGGTTCGGTTGAGGCGGCGGTGGAAGCCACACGGTTAGGCGCGTTCGACTTTTTAGAAAAACCCTTATCGTTAGCAAAATTATTATTAATCGTGGCAAGAGCTTTAGAAGCAGGTAATCTCCAGCTAGAAAATGCAGGGCTTAAACAGCAGTTAGTTGCTGATATTGAACCTATCGGTAAAAGTGCCACCGTTGCCAGAACTAAAGATCAATTAAAACGACTCGCACAACATGATGCGCGAGTGTTATTTGTTGGTGAGGCGGGTGTCGGTAAAGGGTTATATGCCCGTTATTTACATAATAATAGTGCGCACCGTGATGGCCCTTTTGTTGATGTCGCGGTCGGTAGTATCTCGCCCGAAAACTCAGCGGTTGAATTTTTTGGCAAAGAAAGCGCGGGTAAAGTTTATTCGGGTTTACTGGAGCGAGCGCACAAAGGCACACTGTTTTTGAGCGAAATTGGCGGTATGGATCAAGAAACCCAGTTGCGCTTGCTCAGTGCGGTAGAATCTAGTTCTTTTCTCAGGGTCGGTGGCAGTGAAGCAGTGAGTGTCGATGTCCGTATCGTTGCCTCAACACGTCTCGCGCTGGATGAAGAAGTAAAATCTGGACGGTTTCGGCAGGATTTGTATTACTTACTGAATGAAATTACTGTTGATATTCCACCACTTAGAAATCACAGCGAAGACGTACCCGCATTACTCAGTTTTTATGTCGATTACTTTGTCAGTCAAGATAAATTACCATTTCGCAAATTTTCAATGGCCGCGCAGAATTTTTTACGCAATTATGGTTGGCGTGGCAATGTGCGCGAATTAAAAAATTTAGTACAACGGTTGATGATCTTAGGTGTAGGCGAAGAAATAGAATTAGACGAAGTTAAGTCGGCACTTGGCTCAGTGGCAGGTGATATTGCTAGTTCGTCGTCAGTACCTGATTTTTTTAATTTGCCTTTAAAAGAAGCCCGCGATCACTTTGAAAAAGCCTATTTAGAATACCATTTTGAACGCACGGGGGGCAGTGTTGCCAGATTATCTGCGGCTGTTGGTATGGAGCGTACACACCTCTATCGTAAATTACATTCTTTAAATATCAAGTTGTAATTCGGCAGTCACTTTAAATTTTTACAAATAAACATTGAAAAACGCCCCAATGTTTAGTATAATCTTCAGTCTTTTATTAAGACTTTAACCGCAAGACATAAATGAAAACATTTAGTGCAAAACCAGAAGAAGTTAAGCGCGATTGGTATGTAGTCGATGCAGAAGGAAAGACCTTAGGTCGTTTAGCTTCTGAAATTGCACTGCGTCTTCGCGGCAAAAACAAACCAGAATACACACCACACGTTGATACGGGTGATTATATTATTGTCGTTAATGCTGAAAAAATTGGCGTGACTGGCAATAAAGAAAAAAACAAGTTATATCAACATCACACTGGATATATCGGTAATTTGAAAACCGTTAGCCTAGGTAAATTAAGACAAACGTTCCCTGATCGTATTCTTACTGCCGCCGTTAAAGGTATGTTACCTAACAATCCATTGGGTCGTGCAATGTTCAAGAAATTGAAAGTATATGCAGGTCCCGCGCACGATCATCAGGCTCAACAGCCAAAAGTTTTAGACATTTAAGCGAGTAGACCATGGCAGCAGCTCAGTATTATGGAACAGGTCGTCGTAAATGTGCAGTAGCACGCGTTTACGCAACATCAGGCACTGGAAAAATCACCATTAACAAAAAATCTATCGAAGACTATTTCGGTCGTAAAACCGATCAAATGGTGTCTTGTCAACCGCTAGAATGTGTTGACATGGTTGGTAAGTTCGACGTTAACGTCATTGTTAAAGGCGGTGGCCCCTCTGGTCAAGCTGGTGCTATTCGTCATGGATTGACCCGCGCTTTGATGCAGTATGACGAGGCTTTACGTCCACCACTAAGAAAAGCAGGGTATGTTACCCGCGATTCTCGTATCGTAGAACGTAAAAAAGTCGGCTTACACAAAGCGAGAAAACGTCCGCAGTACTCAAAACGTTAATCGTTTTTAAAACCAATACAGGGCTACTGTTTAACGACAGTAGCCCTTTTTTATGGGCAGAATAAAGCATCAAGCAATTGTGCATTGTTTTTTATGACAGAGAAAAGTTATTGGCATTTGGAAAATGATTTTTTTTATCAACAATGTTAAACTTGGTACAGTTAATGATGTTGTAGATTTAACACATGCCTACAGATTCTCAAAAAATGCCTAATAACTCACCACCACTAGAATTTAAAAGCGGTAGTTTTGCTGTCCCTATTTTGCTTCTATTTACGAATGACTTAACCGTTATCGGGCAACAACTTCATGAAAAAGTTGACTTAGCTCCTGAGTTTTTTAAAAGTTCGCCGTTAATTTTTGATGTGCAGGAACTGAATAAACAAAATCTTGATATTGATATTTCAGCACTAGTTATCGTTATTCGACAAGCTGGTTTATTGCCGACAGGGATACGCGGTGGTAACGTACTACAAAATCAAATAGCGGTAGACTTATTGATTCCTGTTTATTCGGCGCACAGTATTCACATCACGCCGACTGATTCTCAAAAGCAAAAACAAAAAATCACCGTTCCTGAGCCAATAGTTGATGCGGTTATCACTACCAAAATGATTACACGTCCTATTCGTTCGGGTCAACGTATTTATGCAGCTGGGGATTTAGTGGTGTTAGCTCAAGTGAGTGCAGGGGCTGAAATTATGGCTGACGGTAATATCCATGTTTATGGTTCGTTAAGAGGACGTGCTTTAGCGGGTGTACAAGGCAATGTGAATGCACGCATTTTTTGTTCTGATTTACAAGCCGAGCTTATTTCAATTGCTGGAACTTATAAAATCAGCGATGACATGATAGACATTGTGAGTAAAAAATTCGTTCAAGTGTATTTGCAAGAACATACGTTAATTATTGAAAATATTGAATAATGTCGCCACAGTGGAGAAAATAAGTGACAAGAATCATCGTTGTAACATCTGGTAAGGGCGGGGTTGGTAAAACAACAACCAGTGCTGCTATCGCTATGGGGCTTGCAAAAAAAGGTCACAAAACTGCCGTTATTGATTTTGATGTGGGTTTGCGTAATCTTGACCTAATTATGGGTTGTGAGCGCCGTGTCGTTTATGACATTGTTAATGTTATTTATGGTGAGGCGACACTTAATCAGGCACTGATTAAAGATAAACATTGTGACAATCTATACATTCTGCCTGCCTCGCAAACGCGTGATAAAGATGCCTTAAGCCAAGAGAGTATTGGTCAAGTTTTAGAAGAATTAGCCGCTAAAGAATTTGAATACATCGTCTGTGATTCACCCGCAGGGATTGAAAAAGGGGCGCATTTGGCGATGTATTTTGCCGATGATGCGTTTGTAGTGACTAATCCAGAGGTTGCTTCGGTAAGAGACTCTGATCGAATGCTAGGAATATTAGCCAGTAAATCACGCCGCGCAGAACAAAATTTAGAGCCAATTAGAGAATACCTACTATTAACACGTTATTCTCCAGAACGGGTGAGAATAGGTGAAATGTTGAGTGTGGCGGATGTGCAGGACATTTTGTCACTTCATTTATTAGGGGTTATTCCAGAATCAAAATCTGTTTTAACCGCATCAAATTCAGGAACACCTATCATTCTCGATGAAAAAAGTGATGCTGGTCAGGCTTATGTCGATATTGTTGACCGTTATTTAGGTGAAGATAAGCCACATCGTTTTATTGAAGAAGAGAAAAAGGGGCTTTTAGGGAAGTTCTTCGGGAGTAAGTGATGAGTTTATTAAATTACTTTAAGATAACTAAAGTGAGTTCCGCATCGGTTGCAAAAGAGAGATTGCAAATTTTGGTTGCTCATGAACGTTCATCTAAGAATCAGCCATCCTATCTGCCTCAATTACAAAAAGAGTTGCTACAAGTTATACAAAAATACGTTAATGTTGAAAATGATTCCATGTCTGTCAATTTTGAACAAGATGATCATCAGGAAACTCTTGAAGTCAATATAGTGTTACCTGATAAATCACGCTAAAATTTATCAAATTTTTCATTAATCACAATAAAGGCAAGTAATACAATCAGCGATGCAGCAGGTAAAGTTTGGCAATATCTGGACAAAAATGGTCCGTCTAGCGTGACTAAAATCACAACGGAAACAGGAATTAATCAAAAAGATATACAACGTGCAATTGGCTGGTTATCTAAAGAAGATACGCTGTTAATTGAAGTTAACGGTCGTGTGGAAACTATTTCATTGCAATAAAGTTTGTAACGCTAACCTTCTCTTTTTATATTGCCAATCAGAAGGTTAGCTTTTACATTTTTAAAATTCGGCGATGATAATAACGCTATGTGGCATTATCGTTATCTGGACATAGAAAAACTTTTTTGTAACAGACCTTGGTAGTGGGTTAAATCTGTGATGATAGATTAAAATCACGGGCAGAATAAAATCACACTTACCTAAAAGACCTTATGAGCTGCTACCAAGAAATCACCTGTCCATTCTGTAAAAGTAACCAGATTGGCAAGTCAGGACGCAATGCAA
>SHZG01000075.1 GCA_009692395.1 Methylococcales bacterium
CGGACATGGATCAAACGACTCAATCGCAAGACCATTTGCTTCTCAAAACTAGAGTTGATGCACGACACCGTCATCGGTTTGCTTATCAACAAGGTCGAATTCGGGCGCGATATTTATTCATAATTACAGATTTAATCCACTACCAAATTTATAACTTAATAGATTGAGTTCAACCTAATGACAGATTCCACAAATGAAAAACCCACAGCGAGACAAAATAGACGCGGTCTTCAGGACGAGAATTTTGATTTTGAGTTAGCAGATATAAACACAACGCCTGAGTCAGCCGATTCTCTGTTTACTGAGGCTCAGCAGGAAAACGCCGCACCCAATAGTGATATCGCCAGTGCAGCAGCTCCGCTGATTCCGTCTACTCCCGTTACTTCAGAGATAAAAACCAATTTTTATGTAGACTATTTTGATCAGTGTAATCAGCGTAATCAGCGTAAAAAGAACAAAACAACAGAGCAAGTGTCAGTCGCACAAATCAATCAACCTACTGTTGATGATAGGAGTCAAGATGCCATGATACCCGAAAATCCTGTAACACCCACCGAACAAACCAGTGCTGAAGACTTTTATTCAGAACCATTAGACGAGCAACCACCTTTTATTGATGGTGCAGGTATGGCAATAGCGGTGTTAAGCCAATTTAAATCTAAACAAGAACGTATTAATAGACAGCAAGAAGATTTGATCTACGAAGTTTCTGAAAAAATAAAATCGACCAGCACGATTACTAATACCGCTATATTTTTTGGTATTGTGGCGCTAGCGGCAGCAACCACGCTTGGTTTTATGCTATCAAAAACCAACACCGAAGTATCTAATTTAACAGGCACAACAACGGCTATCAAAGACGAAATAAGAAACACGGTTAAAGCGTCATCCTCCAATAATTTAGAAGGCACAGACCCCGCGTTAGATCAGTTAAAGCAGAAAGTTGACGATGTGATAGCACAATTGAATGAAGTCACTGCCCATCAGAATAAAGAGAACACTGCTGTTACCAAACCAATAGCTACTAAGCCACTTGTTGAGAATACACCGCCTGATGTGGCTGTTGTAGAAATAAAACCAGCGGTTGAATCCATTGTTAAAGCAACACCTGTAGTCAATACCGTTAAGAGTCCCATCACAGAAAAAAGCGTCGCTGTTGTTGATGTACCAACAACCAAGCCAGAGAGTAAAGTTGCCAATAAAACAGTGAAGACCATTACCACAAAGCAAGCTGTAGCACCGACAACTAAGCCAGAAACTAATAGCAAAACTGCCAATAAAGGGAGTGTCATTCCTGATAAAGCAGTACAGGCACTTCCCGCTAATGACATTAACAATGTAATCAATAATGCCCGTCTACCCACTGTTAATGCACCTGTTGTCGCTACTACTAGCACCAACACAGCCCCGCAGGTTAGCACTGGCGGTTGGACAGTTAATCTAGCCTCATCTAATAAAATGGAAGATGCTAAAAAGACCGCTGCTCGGTTTACACAACAAGGTGTTCCTGTGACTATTAGCCCCTATAAAGTTACAAATGAAACCCGCTACCGTTTACAAGTAAAAGGCTTTAAGAGTAAGGACGAGGCGACTGCTTATGGCACTAAAGCGAAAGCTGCGCTGAAGTTAAACTCGGTATGGATAAATCCGTAAACCCTCAAATGCGTAAACAAAAATTGGTCGTTGCCATCTCATCCAGAGCCTTATTTAATCTGGATGAGTCGCACGCCATCTTTGAAACCCAAGGCAAAGCAGCCTTCTGTCGTTATCAAATCGACCACGAAGACGAAGTGTTAGCCGCAGGTTACGGTTTTGCATTAGTGAAAAAGCTGTTAGCGATGAATGTAAGCTGTCCCGATGATCCGTTTGTCGAAGTTATTTTAGTCTCACAAAACAGCGCGGATACAGGCTTACGCATTTTCAATTCCATTGCGCATTATGGTTTAGATATTACCCGCGCCGCCTTTACCAGTGGCGCATCACCCTACGGCTATATCTCCGCATTTGGCGCACAGTTGTTTTGATCCACCAATGTTGATGATGTCACCAAAACCTTAGACGCTGGTTTTGCCGCAGCCACTATTCTATCTGGCTCATCACTAACCGCTACTTCAAGCCAATTGCGTATCTCTTTTGATGGTGATGCGGTGTTATTTTCTGATGATTCAGAACGCATTTATCAGCAACGTGGTTTAGATGTATTTGCTGAAAATGAACGTCACGAGGCTAAAAATCCACTACTGGGCGGCCCGTTTAAAGATTTTCTCGCTGCCCTGCATTACATTCAAAATCAGTTTGAACCAGAAAACTCACCGATACGAACTGCTTTAGTGACAGCGCGTAGTGCGCCTGCGCATGAGCGTGTCGTGAGAACTTTACGCGCATGGGGTATTCGTATTGATGAAGCGTTATTTTTGGGAGGATTATCGAAAGGGGCTTTTTTAAAAGCCTTTGGGGCAGATATATTTTTTGACGATCAAAAAGGGCATTGTGAATCAGCGATGGAACAGCAAGTCACGGCGGCTCATGTGCCGCATGGTATGAAAAATCAGAAAATAGAAACGGAGTAGGAGTACAAACCTAGGTTTGTACTCCAGCCTAACAATTAATGACTAGTATCGACTTTTTCGCCTTTAGTTTGACCAATTGCCGCTAACACATCATTAAACCAAGGCGTATTAATATCAAACGCTTTGCCACCTTTAATGCGTGGGAATTCAATTGCGCGTAATACATTGCCTCGTTCTTCATCATGCCCAATTAAACCTGATTCACCGCGTAACGCACATTCCACTGCCAAATCGGTACAGGATTTAATCAAACGAATATCTTCAATATTTGCTGCCGATGCGCGCGCAAAATAACCCGATTTTTGTATCAAAGTTTTTTCTGCACCTAGCATTTCAGCAAATTGTGCACCAAACCACTTTCCAGGGTTCACAGCATCTAATTTCACATGACCAAACGCATCGCGTGGCACTTCTTGCCCTTTTGCTAACATTTCAGCAACGATAGTTTCAACACCCGCACCTTCAGAAACGAAGATATTAACGCAATCCACTGTATCCATAATGGCGCGTAAACGAGTCGCTTCCGCAGCAATATCAAACCCCATTTCAGGAATAAACACAGCGTGAACTTCATACGATTCACGCGATAAGCCTAATTCTGGCAACCATTCCGCACGGTCTAATAATTTACGATATTCAACGGCTGTTGCCGCCGTCAACCAACCACAACTACGACCCATCACTTCATGAACGATTAGCATTCTTGGGTTTGCATTGTTTTCCGCGACCACGTTGTGAAAATAACGTGCGCCTTGTTCAGCCGCAGTCCACGCGCCTAATGATTGCTTAATTGGAATCACATCGTTATCAACGGTTTTCGGCAAACCAATCACGGTTAAGCCATAGTTATTTTCAGCCAAAAACGCCGCTAAATCAGCCGCAGCGGTATTGGTATCATCACCGCCAATGGTGTGTAAAACATCAACGCCGTCTTTAATTAACTGGTCAGCCGCCACTTTTTGTGGATTCTCGCCCTCTTTCACTAAACCACGTTTTACGCAGTCTTTGACATTAGTCAATTTAACGCGGCTGTTACCAATCGGCGAACCACCAAAACGGTGTAACAAACCTGCTTTTTCACGAATGTCTGGCGTAACTACATAAGAATCACCTAACAGCAAGCCCTTATAACCGCTACGGTAACAGATGATTGCAATGCTGGGATCAATTTCAGTATATCGCTCAATCAAACCACCCACAGCAGAACTAAGACAAGGAGCTAATCCGCCAGCGGTAAGAAGGGCGACTTTTTTAGGTTTATTCATAACAGACTCACTAAAGTTAAAAGTTAAGGTTTATCGAGGCTAACGGTCTGAATAATCCAGCGCGTAGGCTTTTGAAGTGGCAGAATTTTATCATAGTCACTTAGTTGTGGGTAACTTGTACGGGGCAACGGTGAATAGATACGATTGACCATGATAAACTACCGCTAATAAAATTAGTTAGGACAGAACAGTGCATATTCATATTTTAGGTATTTGCGGTACATTCATGGGCGGACTTGCGGTATTGGCAAGACAACTGGGGCATGAGGTCAGTGGTTCTGATCAAAACGTTTACCCACCGATGAGCGATCAATTAGAGCAGCAAGGTATTACCTTAATGGAGGGTTATCGTGCTGAAAATTTGGTGAATAAACCTGATTTAGTCATTATCGGGAATGCATTATCGCGTGGCAATCCAGAAGTGGAAGTGGTGCTAAATCAAGGGCTGCATTATGTCTCAGGGCCGCAGTGGTTAGCAGAACACGTTTTACAAGATCAGTGGGTGTTAGGCGTTGCGGGTACGCACGGCAAAACCACGACTACCAGTATGTTGGCGTGGATACTAGAACATCAAGGCATTAATGCGGGGTTTTTAATTGGCGGTATTCCGCTGAATTTTGGAATTTCGGCGCGCTTGGGTGATGGCGCGTTTTTTGTACTCGAAGCCGATGAATACGACTCCGCATTTTTTGATAAACGCTCAAAATTTGTGCATTATCGTCCGCGTACTGCCATCCTCAATAATGTAGAATTCGACCACGCGGATATTTTTCCTGACTTAGCCGCAATCAAAAAACAGTTTCATCATTTAGTCAGAACCATTCCCAGTGAAGGTTTAATTATTAGCCCTGCGAGTGATGAAAATATTAATAACGTATTAACAATGGGTTGCTGGACTCCGACTGTGCAGACCTCTATCAATGCAGAGGCGGCGTGGAATGCGAAACTGCATAAAGCGGATGGCAGTCATTTCAGTGTTTATTTTGATAATCTCAAACAAGGTATCGTTCAGTGGTCACTCACGGGTGAACATAATGTCTATAACGCGCTGTCTGCTATTGCTGCCGCGCATCATGTTGGCGTATCGCCTAACGATGCCATTACCGCGTTGGGGCAATTTAAAAATGTGAAGCGACGCATGGAAGTTATCGCGAAGATAAACAAGGTCACGTTATATGATGATTTTGCCCATCACCCCACTGCTATTCAAACTACATTGGATGGCTTGCGTAAACAAGTCGGTGCAGAGCGCATTATTGCGATTGTTGAGCCGCGTTCTAATACCATGCGCTTAGGCACACACACCGACACCTTGGCGCAATCATTTAACAATGCCGATTTAGCGATTATTTATCAGCCGTCTAATTTGGCGTGGGATTTAACCCAGTTAAGCCAACAAGCCGATAATATTGAAATCTATAGTTCAATAGATGACATTATTGCCCGATTACAGCGTGAAGCTCCGTTAGGCGGGCATTTTGTGATGATGAGTAATGGCAGTTTTGCTGGGCTGTATCAACGATTACAAGCGGCGTTGCTAGGCGAGTACACTGTCAGTTTAGTTATGACGGGTAAAGTTGCTAGACCTGCGAGGTTTTTAAAACCTCGCAGGTCTTTATCACGCACGTCAGAATAAAATGGACTAACTACTCGTTATTTTGACTGATAACCATCAGTATTATGCGTCACCCAGCGTTCTTCATCGGTAATTAACAACTCTTTTTTCCAGAAGGGCGCGTGTGATTTTAAGGCTTCCATTATAAATCGGCACGCGTCAAAGGCATCACCACGGTGTGTCGTCCACACTGACACCAGCACAATCGGCTCATTCGGTAAAATATCGCCGACACGATGCACGATTAACGCATCCAGCACCGCCCATTGTTGGCTTGCTTGTTCGACAATTTTCGCCAGCTGCTTTTCCGTCATACCTTCATAATGCTCAAGCGTCATGGCTTTAACCGTATCGCCATCATTAAAATCACGCATGGTGCCGATAAAAATATTGGTCGCGCCGTACCCTGTTACACCGTCTTGATAGTGTTGGATTTCTTGCCAAGGATTAAACGCCGCGTTACGAATAATGATAGTCATGCTAACCGCCTGTTACGGGAGGGAAAAATGCCACTTCATCGCCGTCTTTCACGATAGTATCCAGCGTTACATAATCCATATTCACCGCAACTAAAACATTAGTCGGCAAGGCTTGCGCTGCGTTCAGTCTTTGCCACACGTCATGCACAGATAATGAACCTGTATCAGTTACGCAATCGTCTGATCTACCTAGGCTGTCTTTTAAACTGGCAAAATAACGAACTTTAATGGTCATACTGATTCCTTTAATAAAACGATAAGGGTTTCTCAACATCCCAAAACGACTATAAGTCTTCTGGTTTCAATCCTGTTTTTTTGGCGATTCTTGCCATCATTCGACCGCCTATTTCTTCGCCATCATGAACAGCAAAGACAAAGTCGTCATAATCTTTTCGGTGCATGACTTTGTGTGAGCCTGTTTGTCTTTTGATTTGCCAACCTATTCTTAACAAAGCGGCTAACACTCGTGTTGCTTTTACGCTTGGGTATGTTGTCACATTTACGCTACCTGTGCGGAAAATAACAGCTCTAGCTCTTCTACTACGTCGTCTCTTTCCAAACGATCAGCAAGTATCCGTAATGCAAGGGCTTCTACTTTTCTAATGGCTTATTCTGGTGTTTTGCCGTAGACCATTGCCCCAGATAATGCGTCTATTTCAGCAATCCAACGACCGTCAGTCTCTTGCTCAAGGTCAATTTTATATTTCTCATTCATCACTTATTCCTCAAATAGATATTGATTGAAACAGTTATAATACGCCCACTTCAATCAAAACAAGAGACTCTTATGATCCAATCCACGCATTTTAACCAAGCTGGCGAAGCACACATGATTGATGTCGGTGACAAAGCCATGACGCACCGCACCGCCATTACCGAAGGCATCATTGAAATGCAGCCTGAAACCTTACAACTCATTATTAATGGCGAACATAAAAAAGGTGATGTCTTAGCGGTGGCGCGTATCGCAGGCATTATGGCCAGTAAAAAAACCGCTGACTTAATTCCGTTGTGTCATCCTCTCGCCTTAACCCACGTTGACATCAAACTAACTGCCGATGTGGCTAACAACCGTGTGCGCTGTCAAACCACCGTAAAAACCAACGGGCAGACGGGTGTAGAAATGGAAGCCTTAACGGCCACTAGCTGTGCATTGCTCACTATTTACGATATGTGCAAAGGCGTAGACCGTGGCATGGTTATTCAAGGCATTCAATTAGTCGAAAAAGCAGGCGGTAAATCAGGGCATTGGCAACGTGACTGACGAAAACTGTCACATAGTGACGTGAAAAATGGTCATTAGTGCTATTTAAACTGTTCTTAGTTTGTAGTGATGGGTAAAGGTGATAGCCGAACCCCATCCTTAAGCAACGAGTTTCGCTGTTTCTTTATCTATATTTTAAATTTGGCACGCTGTGTGCTTTATCTATTGTGTACTTGGTTACAAAACAAACCCACATTTAGTGATACAACAAATCCACAGGTGATTATTATGAACACTTCAAAAATACAACAAGGTTTTACCTTAATCGAATTAATGATCGTTGTTGCGATCATCGGTATCTTGGCATCTATCGCAATTCCTGCTTTTACAGATTACACAATCAAAGCTAAACTGGCTAATGCGCTCACTGCTTCAGCAGCGTATAGAACAGCAGTTGCTGTTTGCGCACAGGAAGCAGGCGGCATATTGACTACTTGTGATAGTGGAGCATCTGGTGTGCCTGCAACGTCAGCTACCAAAGAAGTTACTTCTGTTGCAGTTGCTGATGGTATCATTACAATAGTATTAGCATCTGGTATTGGTACTGACGTTGATGGTACAAACATTGTCATAGCTCCAACTATAACCGCAGGTAGTTCAGTCCTAAAATGGACTACAACAACAACATCTACTCACGCTGCTACAAAGGCTTATCTTGAGAAAAATAACTAATCAATAGTAAAAGTTGTTAAAACCGCTTAAAAGAAAGCCCCAGTATTGACTGAGGCTTTTTTTTGCCTGTTATTTTTAAGAGAGCGTGATTAAGTTCATACTTACCAAACTCAATCATTATTCGATAAGGTTTTTTCATGCGTAATAATCGCCCAGTGGTGCTATCATTTTCAGGTCATGATCCTAGCGGTGGTGCAGGTGTGCAAGCGGATATTGAAACGCTAGTTAGCCATCAATGTCATTCGACTAGTGTCATTACTACCTTAACGGAGCAAGATACACACAACGTTAAAAAACTCATTCCGCAACGTCCAGAAGATATTATTTCTCAAGCACAAACACTATTAAATGATATAGACGTTAACGTATTTAAAATTGGTTTAATAGGGCATTATGAAACGGCACTGGCGATTCATACGCTATTAAAACAATACCCAAAAATTCCTGTGGTGTTAGACCCTGTGTTAGCGGCAGGCGGTGGTACTGAGTTATGCAATGAGCAATTATTAAGAGCTATTACTGAGTTATTGCTACCCTGTACTACCGTCTTAACGCCTAATAGCGAAGAAGCCCGCAAATTAACAGGGCTGACTGATTTGCAGGACTGCGGTTTAAAACTGTTGGAATTGGGTTGTAACACGGTGTTAATTACAGGTACACATGAAGACACGCCCAGCGTTAGCAATCAACTATTTCATGATGGACGTTGCTGGGAAACTTACACTTGGAGCAGATTACCTGCAAGTTATCATGGCTCTGGCTGCACACTGGCAGCCAGTATTGCGGCGTTGTTAGCACACGGCATAGAACCCATACAAGCAGTGATGGAAGCACAAGACTACACTTGGAATTCATTAAACGCCGCCTATAAAGTGGGCAAAGGTCAACATAACCCAAATCGATTTTTTTGGATGGATCAAGACACATGAAATTCCCCACACACGGACTGTACGCCATTACTCAAACCGATGATAAATCCATTGATACCATTCTCATCGAAGTAGAACAAGTGCTTTTAGGGGATGCGGTGGTAGTTCAATACCGTGATAAACGCCCACAGGACAAGCTATTACTGGCGCGTGAATTGGTTAAACTGTGCCATCAATACCACGTTCCGTTGATTATTAATGACGATGTGGATCTGGCAATACAAGCAGCGGCTGATGGTGTACATCTAGGCAAAGAAGACGGCGCGGTAGCACACGCAAGACAACGCTTAGGTAAAGAGGCGATTATTGGAGTTTCTTGCTATAACAGTATTGAAACTGCCCTCATAATGCAGGAACAAGGCGCGGATTATGTGGCTTTTGGGCGATTTTTTCCCTCGTCATCAAAACCATTAGCCGCACCCGCAGAGATAAAAACATTGCATGAAGCCAAGCGCGTGCTGACTATTCCCATTATCGCAATTGGCGGTATTTTGCCAGACAATGGGGCGCAATTACTTACCGCAGGCGCAGATTTATTAGCGGTTATCGGTGGCGTATTTACCGCACAACCTAAAAATTCTGCCCGCGCTTACGGCGTATTATTTGAATAACGATGGCAAATCGCAGAGAGTTTCTCAAGAAAACTGCTGTATTTACTGCATCAGCGTTAGTCATTCGCTCTCCGTCTCTTTATGCGCAATGGCCAGCTGACGATTTTGCGCCTCACTTGTTGGATGAAGGTATAGCAAACAAAGAGATTATCGACACCGATAAAATTGAAATTAAATTGCCAAAAATTGCTGAAAAAGACGCAGCCATTACGATTACTGTCACTAGCAGTTTGGAACACATTCAAAATATTGCCATTTTCGTAGAAAAAAACCCGATTCCGTTAGTTGCTAAATTTAATTTATCCCCAGAGCTGGATGCGTTTGTGTCCGCACGGTTAAAAATGACAGAGACATCGAATGTCATTGTGCTGGTAAAAACCTACGATGGTCTTTATCGCGCTAAGGAGCAAGTAAAAATCATTCTTGGTGGCTGTGGAATATAATATGTCGAGTATAAAAATCCGCAGTAAACGTTTAAAAGAAAGCACCCAAATTAGAATATTGATCTCGCATCCAATGGAACACGGCAATAATCAGGATAAAATCACTAATCAACTCATCCTCGCTCATTTTATTCGAATACTGACGGTTACTTGCAATCACAAGGTCGTGGTAAGTTGTGAAATGGGCGACAGTACCCCGAAAGATCCCTATCTTGCTTTTATGCTAAAACATGGCAAGACAGGTGATAAAATTACCGTCAATTGGTTAGATAATTTAGGTCACACGATTACCCACAACTTCCCACAATGCGGTACAGTAAGATAATTTGAACTAACAAACCGATGATAGCAATGCACTGGATACAACAGGAACTGGGGGTCTGTGCTTGGGCGACACGAGACGTGTTGCGAGGTTGTACAAGGTAATAGACAGTTTAGCGGCACAGCCGACGGCGAGTATTCCGTTAGCGGCAGCGGGCTGGGCAGACACCAAGGCGTGCTACC
>SHZG01000001.1 GCA_009692395.1 Methylococcales bacterium
CCGTTGCATTGCGTCCTGACTTGCCCATCTGGGTACTTTTACAGAATGGACAGGTGATTTCTTGGTAGCAGCTCATAAGGTCTTTTAGGTAAGTGTGATTTTATTCTGCCCGTGATTTTAATCTATCATCACAGATTTAACCCACTACCGTCTTGTTGTTTATTGTCCAGTTGTTTAAAGAAGCGAGGCAAAATATCTTTTTCTAGGGCATTCCAACACGAATCATCTCGAAACCACAGGGTTTCGTTAGTGGTCATCAAATTAATAACAGTGGGCAGTAATTTTTCGGGTTTAGTGCGTAATTGCATCACTAATTCACCAAAATTAGCCAGCCCTAAACTTTCAGCAAAATGACTCAAACGCGTCTGCACTAAATAATCTTGGTCATCATTTAAGTGAATGCCGCATTGCTCATATAACAGTTGGCTGATTTGTTTAAATTCCGCATAAGTAATGGCTTGCATGGCTATCTCACAAAATTAACGTCGCCATTCTCGCGCTTAATTGATCTAAAGTGACGATTTCATCCGCTAACCCTGCTTCATGTACACTGCCTGGCATTCCCCAGACCACAGAAGAGGCTTCATCTTGAATCAGACATTTTGCCCCATTACGTTTTAGCATTCTTACGCCCTCCGTGCCATCGCGCCCCATACCTGTCATGACTATCGCCAAGACCTTGCCTTTAAACGTGGCAGCAACAGAACGAAACAGTACATCAACTGACGGACGGCAATTATTCACAGGCGGCGTTTCATGAACCGCCAAGTAAAAATCGCCCTCTAGGGATTCTCTTAACACGAGATGTTTGCCGCCTTGGGCAATATAAATATGCCCCGCACTGAGTTTTTCGCCGCCTTTAACTTCACTGACGTGTAAACGGGTTTCTGCATTGAGTTTTTGTGCCAGCGATTCCGTAAATAGGAGCGGCATGTGCTGGACAATAATAATAGGACAGGGCAGTCTAGCATCTAGTTGAGAGACTCATTGATCCAAGGCTTTCGGGCCACCTGTCGATATACCGATAACGCACAAATCATCTTTGCCTTTGTAGGGTACGGACGGCAACCCTTTTTGCGTTTCTTTTATTGGAATAGCGATGGGGTGAATGGGGCGCGGTGCGATTCCTGCACGACTAAGCGAGGCATATTTTTTGGTCTGAATAAGGTGAATGAAGGGCTGTAAATAGTTTACTAGCTCATTAATACTTTGTTCTGCATTGCTAGCAATGGGTTTAGCAATAAAATCCAACGCGCCTATTTGTAAAGAGCGCACCGTTTGTTTAGCGTTATCCATATTGAAGCCACTAATCATGATGGCCTCCACAGTTGGATAATCTTGCTTAATTCGCTGTAACGTCTCTACACCATCCATGTCAGGCATCACCACATCCAATAACACGAGGTCAGGTTGTAATGCGGCTATTATCCGTAAGGCGATTTGCCCAGACGCAGCCGTGCCTATACATTCAGCATCGGTGATTGTATCAGTAACTGTGAGTAGAATTTGTCTGTAGGTAATACTGTCATCAACTACGAGAATTTTAACTTTATCGTTCATGTTTATTTTATTTGTGGGCGTACAAACTTAGGGCGGTAAGTTGTTTTTAACATCCTACTCACCCCAAAGGACGGAGAGGATGGATGTCAAACATTCGCTTTTGACTCAATAATACCGCCGCCTAAACATACTTCACCTTGATAAAAAACCACCGACTGGCCGGGTGTAATTGCCCGTTGTGCTTGGTCAAACATCACTTTGCACTTACCACCCTCTAATGGTTGTACAAAACACGCTTGATCCGCTTGGCGGTAGCGGGTTTTTGCCATGCAGCGCATGGGTTCGGTCAATGGTTGATTGCTACACCAATCTAATTGACTGGCGATTAAACTGTTATGCAGCATCAGCGGGTGGTCGTGTCCTTGACCGACGATTAGAATATTGTTGTCTAAGTCTTTATCCAATACATACCACGGTTCATCGGGTGCATCTTTCACGCCGCCGATACCTAACCCTTGACGTTGCCCAAAGGTGTAATACATTAAGCCTGAATGTTTGCCGATGAGTTGACCTTCGGGTGTGCGCATTTCACCCGCTTGCGTCGGCAAATAGCGTTGTAAAAATTCAGTAAATTTGCGCTCACCGATAAAACAAATCCCCGTGCTGTCTTTTTTGCGGGCATTACTAAAACCTGCATGTTCAGCCAGCGCACGAAGTTCAGGTTTATGTAGATGCCCAATAGGGAACAGTGTTTTCGATAAGGCTTTTTGCCCCAGCGTATACAGGAAATAACTCTGCTCTTTATTCGGGTCTAAACCTTTCAATAAAAAATACTCGCCATCTTTTTCAGTAACCCGCGCATAGTGACCTGTGGCGATACAGTCCGCTTGTAAATCATCAATCGCATAATTTAAAAAGGCTTTAAATTTAACGTGCTTATTGCACAAAATATCAGGGTTCGGCGTACGTCCTGCTTTAAATTCGGACAAAAACACTTCAAACACTTCATCCCAATATTCGCTGGCAAAGTTCACTGTTTTTAACGGAATACCTAAAGTGTCGCAGACTTGTTGCGCATCGGCGAGATCTTCCATCGCGGTGCAGTATTCCGTGCCGTCATCTTCTTCCCAATTTTTCATAAACAAACCAGTGACGGTGTGACCTTGTTCCAGCAATTGCAACGCCGTGACCGATGAATCGACACCGCCCGACATTCCAACAATAATGTGTTTACTCATAATTCAAAAATGATTTTAATAAAGATAAGGGGTAACGCTCGCCGTTTAGATAATCATCCACACTGCTCAGCACTAAATGACTCCGCAAACGGTGGGATTCAGCGGCGATTTCAGCGCGGGTTAGCCAATGCGTTGCCACAATGCCATCATCTAATGATTGTTTTGCATCATGACTGTGACACTGCCCCGAAAAACACAAACGCAAAAAAGTTGGAGAGTCAGGATTTTTTCGCCACAGTTGAATAGCAATCAAATAATCTGGTTCAAATTGCCACGCGGTTTCTTCTTGAACTTCACGTTTAACAACAGTAATAAAATCTTCATCAGGTTCAAGATGCCCCGCAGGTTGATTAAATTGCAAACCACTGGGTGTGTGTTCTTTAACAAATAAAAAACGATTATCGCGTTCGATAACAGCGGCAACTGTAACGTGAGGTTTCCAAACCATGAGAAATTCCTGCGTGCAAAGTGGTTATTTTACTTGATTTAACAGGTGGTTGTCAGGGAAGATTCGCCTGTTTAACGTTACCAGAATTTTTATAAAATGGTAGGCGTGTACTTCACACTAATAGTGACACTTAAACGTGCTACTAATGACACTATATAAATAACCTAGTAAAATGCCAGACATTGTTTTCTCAATATAAGCAGTGAGTTAGCAAACTATTTTCAAAACCCAAGTATTTTTAACGGTGAATGTTAAAAAAATGCTTATAATGAGCGGTTAAAATTTTATTTATGTTTATTGAGGTATTAGCATGGAGCTAAGTGGCGCGCAAATCCTGCTTCAGAGTCTTGCAGACGAAGGGGTGGAGTATATTTTTGGCTATCCAGGTGGAGCGGTATTGCACATTTATGATGCAATTTTCCAACAGGAAGCGGTGAAACACATTTTGGTTCGACATGAGCAGGGCGCGACACACGCGGCTGACGGCTATGCACGCGCCACAGGTAAACCGGGAGTGGTATTAGTCACTTCAGGGCCGGGCGCGACCAATGCTGTCACAGGCATTGCGACCGCGTACATGGACTCTATTCCGATGGTAGTCATTTCGGGACAAGTATCATCACCTGTTATCGGTAGTGATGCGTTTCAGGAAGTGGACATGGTCGGTATTACGCGCCCTTGTGTCAAACACAACTTTTTAGTCAAAGATGTCACTAAGCTGGCTGAAACCATTAAAAAGGCCTTTTATGTCGCAACCACTGGACGACCCGGCCCTGTGGTCGTGGATATACCGAAAGATATGACCGCGCCTAACATTACTGTGCCTTATAAGTACCCTAAAAAAATATCTTTGCGTTCATATAATCCAGTGGTTCATGTCGCTAAAGAGCAGATTAAAGCCGCCGTTGAGCTATTACTGAGCGCGACTAAACCGATGATTTATGCAGGCGGCGGCGTGGTATTAGGTGAAGCTAGCGCGGAATTAACTGACTTTACCCGCGTTTTAGGTTATCCAATTACCAACACGCTTATGGGTTTAGGCGCGTACCCTGCAACTGATAAACAATTTGTCGGTATGTTAGGAATGCACGGCACTTATGAAGCCAATATGGCAATGCACGAAAGTGATGTCATTATTGCCATCGGTGCGCGTTTTGATGACCGCGTAACAGGTAAATTGGATGAGTTCTGCCCTTATGCAAAAATTATTCATATTGATATTGATCCTGCGTCTATTTCAAAAACCATTAAAAAAATCGCCATCCCTATCGTCGGCGATGTAAAACCCGTATTAAAGCAATTATTGGAATGCTTAAAAGAAAATAAAAAGCAACCCAATAAAAAAGCACTGGACGCGTGGTGGCAACAAATTGATGAATGGCGTGCTGTGCAGAGTTTGGAATATGACCGCACCAGCGATTTAATCAAGCCGCAATTTGTGATTGAGCAGTTGTATCAAGTCACGAAAGGCGATGCTTATGTGACTTCCGATGTCGGTCAACATCAAATGTGGGCAGCGCAATATTATCCATTTGATAAACCGCGCCGTTGGATTAACTCAGGTGGTTTAGGCACGATGGGCTTTGGTTTACCTGCGGCGATTGGCGTTAAACTGGCGTTTCCAGAGGCTGACGTGGCGTGTGTGACAGGTGAAGCCAGTATTCAAATGTGCATACAGGAATTATCCACCGCCTTGCAATTTAAAACCCCTGTGAAAATTATCAACCTGAATAACCGTTACATGGGTATGGTCAGACAATGGCAGGAATTTTCTTACCAAAGCCGTTATTCCAATTCCTATATGGACACCATTCCTGACTTCGTTAAATTGGTAGAGGCTTATGGTCATGTCGGCATTCGTATCGACAAACCCGAAGAAGTCAGACCTGCATTAGAACAAGCCTTTGCAATGAAAGACCGCACGGTATTTTTAGATATTATGACTGACAGAACTGAAAACGTTTACCCGATGATTGAAGCGGGTAAAGGACATCATGATATGAAATTGCGTGTTGCGTTAGGCACATCAATGGATCGGGAGCTGGCATAATGAAACACATTATCTCCATCCTGATTGAAAATGAAGCAGGCGCATTATCGCGCGTCGCGGGTTTATTTTCTGCGCGTGGCTACAACATTGAATCGCTAACCGTCGCGGTTACCGAAGATCCTAGTTTATCGCGCATGACCTTAGTCACGCGTGGCAGTGAAGATGTCATTGCCCAAATCATCAAACAACTTAATAAACTGATTGATGTAGTGAAATTGATTGATTTAGCCGACAGCCCGCATATTGAACGCGAGTTGATGATGGTCAAAATCAAAACCACTGAACAAACACGCAATGATCTTCGCAGTGTAGTTGATATATTTCGCGGTAGAATTCTTGATGTCACAGCCAACTCTTATGTGGTCGAAATGACAGGATCATCAGAAAAACTCGATGCCTTCACCTCCGCTATTAACTCCGACAGCATTATTGAAGTCGTGCGTTCAGGTGCAACAGGTATTTCACGCGGCGAACAAGGCTTACATTTATAATTAATTTTGCTTTTTGTACTATTAAGCATCGTTACATTTATTTTTTTAACACACAACCCAAACAGGAAAACCCATGCAAGTTTATTACGACAAAGATGCAGACCTCTCACTCATCAAAGCTAAAAAAGTAGCTATTATCGGTTACGGCTCACAAGGTCATGCTCATGCCCTTAACTTAAAAGAATCTGGCGTTTCCGTTGTCGTGGGCTTACGCACAGGCTCACCTTCAGTCGCTAAAGCTGAGGCGCATGGTTTAGTGGTACAACCTGTTGTCCAAGCGGTTGCTGGCGCGGACGTGATCATGATTTTGACACCTGACGAATTTCAATCAGCGTTGTATAAAGACGAAATCGAACCCAATATCAAACAAGGTGCAGTATTAGCGTTTGCACATGGTTTTGCAATTTTATTCAACCAAGTTGTGCCACGCAAAGATTTAGATGTCATCATGATTGCACCAAAAGCCCCCGGCCATACCGTGCGTTCTGAATTTGTTCGTGGCGGCGGCGTTCCTGACTTAATCGCGATTCATCAAGATGCGTCAGGCACAGCAAAATCTATCTGTTTATCGTATGCGTCTGCTATCGGTGGTGGTCGTTCAGGGATTATCGAAACCACCTTCCGTGATGAATGTGAAACCGATTTATTCGGCGAACAAGCGGTATTATGTGGCGGCGCGGTTGAACTGGTTAAAATGGGCTTTGAAACCTTAGTTGAAGCAGGCTACCCAGCAGAAATGGCGTATTTTGAATGCTTACACGAATTGAAATTGATAGTTGATTTAATGTTTGAAGGCGGTATCGCTAACATGAACTACTCAATCTCTAACAACGCAGAATACGGCGAATACGTTACTGGCCCACAAGTTATTAACGCAGAAAGCCGTGCAGCGATGCGGCTAGCCTTGAAAAACATCCAAAATGGCGAATATGCTAAACGCTTCATTTTAGAAGGTGCAACAAACTACCCAGAAATGACCGCAAAACGTCGTTTGAATGCCGAGCATCCAATCGAAGTTGTCGGCGCACAACTGCGTAGCATGATGCCTTGGATTAAAGCCAATCAGATTATTGATAAAACTAAAAACTAATCACTCCCAGTTTTGTGATTAAAAAAGCCTGTCTTATGACAGGCTTTTTTTATGGGTGATGGTAATCCGCTCTTAACATTTATTGTCACTAGTGAATAGGTTATAGTGGTGTTTTTTATTTTTATCGACCCCAGTATGAGCAACGAACAACAAGGCGAGTCGCCTAAAGTCACCTTTGTCGAAATTACCGAAGACCATAGCGATCAACGGTTAGATAATTTTTTATTAACGCATTTAAAAGGTGTGCCGAAAAGTCGTATTTATCGCATTATCCGTAAAGGCGAAGTGCGGGTTAATAAAGGGCGCGTGGATGTTAAATATCGCTTAGTTATCGGTGATATTGTGCGCGTACCGCCTGTGAGAATCGCAGAGCGCACCGAAGAATCCTATATTCCACAGGGTTTAAAAGACGAGCTACAACACAGTGTATTATTTGAAGATGAGGGGTTTTTAATTATTAATAAACCTGCGGGTTTTGCGGTGCATGGTGGCAGTGGCGTGAGTTCTGGCATTATCGAAGGCTTTCGACTCATTAGACCCGAAGCCCGCTTTTTAGAATTAGTGCATCGCTTAGATAAAGATACCTCAGGCTGTTTGATTATTGCTAAAAAACGCAGTGCGTTACGCTTATTTCATGAAATTTTTCGTGATAATCACATTCATAAAACCTACGTCGCCTTATTAGCAGGGCAATGGCAGCGTAAAAAGCTAATAGTCAACGCGCCGTTATTAAAGAATGTCCAAAAAGGCGGTGAGCGCATGGTGTCTATTAGCCCATTAGGCAAAGAAGCGGAAACCTTATTTCGCCGCGTGCAGTTATTTGCTGACTCCACCTTAGTGGAAGCCTCACCGAAAACAGGGCGCACCCATCAAATCCGTGTTCATGCCGTAAGTTTAGGGCATCCGATTGTCGGTGATGAGCGTTACGGTGAAGATGACACCAATAAACGTTTTCGGCATAAAGGCTATAAGCGGATGTTTTTACACGCGCAAACTTTGCAATTTAATCACCCTGTGTCAGGTGTTGCCATGCGTGTCACTGCACCATTACCCCCACAATTAGATAGCTTACTCAAATATGAACAATCGCTTTGATTTATTGATTTTTGATTGGGATGGTACGTTAATCGACTCGATTGAGTGGATTACCCATTGCTTACAAACTGCCGCTGCTCAAAGTGGTTGCGCGATACCTGAAGCGCGAGCGGCAAAAAATACTATCGGTTTAAGTATTCACAAGGCGACTTCTACCTTGCATCCAGACGTTGATGCCCAGATGATTGAGCAATTAGTTCAGCATTACAGCCGTGAGTATTTATCCAAACAACTCAGTCGAAATGATTTGTTTCCCGATGTCCTTGATATGCTAGTTGAGCTTAAACACGCGGGCTATCAACTCGCGGTTGCGACAGGTAAAACACGCCACGGTTTACAAGAAGCCTTACGCGCCACAGACACTGAGGATTTATTTTGTGTCACACGCTGTGCGGATGAAACAGAGTCTAAGCCTGATCCAAAAATGTTACTGGAAATTATGACAGTGACTCAATGTTCACCAGAACGAGCTTTAATGGTGGGTGATTCTACTTATGACTTGCAAATGGCAAATAATGCCCGCATTTCATCGGTAGGTGTGTACTGTGGCGCACATCCAAAAGACATTTTGCAACAGCACAACCCGTTGTTATGCTTGCCGCTTGCAACGGAATTATTGGCTTATTTAAGGTAACATACGATGGAAAATCAAGAAAATAACACAGAAAAAGCCGCTGGTTGGGAACGAGAGGTGTTGGAAAAAATCGCCCTAGCCGCCGTCACTGAGCAAACTCGCGCTAGACGTTGGAGTGTGTTTTTTAAATGCCTCATGTTTGGCTATTTAGCCATCGTAATGGGGGTTGCACTGTATCCCAATATGAAAAAAGAAATGGGCGGTGATGGCAAAGATCATACCGCAGTCGTGGACATCGTCGGTGTGATTGCCGAAGGTAAAGATGTCAATGCAGAAAATGTCATTAAAAGCCTACGCGCCGCCGTTAAAGACAAGAATACTCAAGGAATTATTCTGCATTCTAATTCACCTGGTGGTAGCCCTGTGCAGTCGGCTTATATTTACAATGAAATCAGAGCTATCAAAAAAGCCAATCCCAATTTACCGATTGTTGCAGTCGTTAGTGATATATGCGCTTCAGGGTGTTATTACATTGCCTCCGCTGCTGATAAAATTTTTGTCAATCCTGCCAGTTTAATTGGTTCAATCGGTGTGATTATGGATGGCTTTGGGTTTGTTGACACCATGAAAATGCTGGGTGTGGAGCATCGTTTAATCACCTCAGGTGCGCATAAAGCGATGTTGAGTCCATTCGCACCTTCCAATGCAGATGAAACCAAATATATGCAGGGCTTGTTAAATCAAGTGCATCAACAATTCATTACGGCGGTTAAGCAAGGTCGCGGTGATCGCTTAAAAGAAACCCCCGATACCTTTTCTGGCTTAGTGTGGACGGGTGAGGAAGGCATTAAATTAGGCATTGCCGATGCGGTTGGTAGCGATAGCTCCGTGGCGAAAGAGTTAATCGGTGCAGACCGCTTAGTGAACTTTACTGAGTCAGAACAGTTAATCGACAAAATAATGGACAAAATGGGCGCGTCATTCGGTCACGCCTTAGGTAGTACGCTACAAACTCCTTCATTGCGCTAACGTTTAACTTCGTAGAGACGTTGCCTTGCAACGTCTCTACGGCGCAGTGCATTCATCTTCAGTTCACCTCATTAGGTGATAGTGCCGCTCATTCACTAAAGCACACGGAATAATCATGCGTATCCTTATTGTCGAAGACGAAAAATTAATTTGTGAACAACTTCGTCGCTATTTTGTAGACAAAGGCTTTGCTGTTGATGTGGCGCATACCGCAACAGACGGCGAACACATGGGCAAGGAATACCCGATGGATGCCGCTATTATTGATGTAGGTTTACCTGATTTTTCAGGCATTGAACTCATTAAACGGTTACGTCAACACCACGTCAAAGTGCCTATTTTAATTTTGACAGCACGGATGAGTTGGCAAGAAAAAGTCGAAGGATTGGATGCAGGCGCGGATGATTATGTGACTAAGCCTTTTGAATACGCTGAATTACTGGCGCGTATTAATGCCCTCATTCGCCGTGCCGTTGGCTTAGCACACCCTGTACTCACACATGGTGACATTACCATTAACACAGTCGCACAGGAACTTTCTGTCGCAGGGGTAAAAATAGAACTCACTGCTTACGAATATAAAGTGCTGGAATATCTGTTATTCCATCAAGGCAAATGGATTTCTAAAACCATGTTAGCCGCCCATATCTATGATGAAGAGCTTGATCGTGACAGCAATGTGATTGAAGTGTTTATCGGTCGATTAAGAAAAAAAATTGACCCAGATGGAACACGCAAACCGATTGCTACCTCGCGCAATCGTGGTTACAGCATACTTGAAGATAAGGGGAATGACTAATATGTTGCATAAATCCATCACTCTGCGGCTATTTTTTTCTGAATGTTTGGTACTAATCACTTTCTTCGCGTTGGTAGTATTAACCTTTGATTATGTTGTAATTGATGGCTTTGCTAAAGATAGATTGCAAGATTTCATGATGAAACTGGAAAAAGAAACAGAAGGATATGTTGCCAAACCAGAGAACATTGATGAATTAAAAATGCCCAAACTTTTCAGAGAAGGGCGATTCGGTGATAAAGACTCTGGTCTATATGGCTTTATTGCTGACAATAATCAAGAAATATGGCGATCACCTTCAACTAATATAAAGCCACCACCACCGCCAGTTAAATTACCCGCTAACCTGAATAGTAATCAATCGTTATTTCTAAAAGATGACAGCGATAAAAGCAAACGGCGTTATGTATTGCATAAAAGCGTGACCCTAAAAAATACCTGCAATCAACCAAATGATTACATTTTAACGGTGAGCGAAGGTGATTTATTTGCGAGTACACAAGTTGACAAGCTCAAAGAATCTTTACAAGAATCGATGACGGTATTAGGTTTGGCGTTACTGGTGATTCGGTTCTTAGTATTACGCTCAGGCTTAAAGCCGTTGCGCAGCATTGTTAAAGACTTAGAAGCCATTGATGAAGGTAAAAAAGAGTTGTTAAACGGGCAATATCCCACCGAACTACAGGGCATTGTTAGTAATTTAAACGCCTTTATTACGCATGAACGCGTACGCTTAGAACGCCATCGACATCATCTCGCCGATTTAGCCCATAGTTTAAAAACGCCGTTAGCTATTCTACGCGGTTGCACCGAAAATTTTGAGGGGCAAAAAGACACCGTGAATGAGCAAATCACCCGAATGGATGACATTATCACTTATCAACTACAACGCGCTTCTGTTAAAGTTGAACACACCGTGATTAAGCAACTTAACGTCTGCGCTATCATTGACAAAATTCATGTCTCACTTAGTAAAGTGTATCTCGATAAAACCATTCAGTTTGATATTGCCATTCCTGAACAATGCTTTGTGTATTGCGAAGAAGGTGATTTATATGAAATTGTTGGCAACCTCATGGATAACGCCTGTAAATGGTGTAACCACCGTGTCAGCGTGAGCATTGAACTTAAACCGCGTAAAGACCGCCGTAATTATTCGCTGTTATTACACATTGAAGACGACGGTGCGGGTATTCCCGTCGGCAAATTCAACCAAATTTTAAAACGCGGTACGCGCGTAGATGAAAATATACACGGGCATGGTATTGGGGTCAGCATCGTCAATGAAATCATTAAGCTACTCGGTGGTAAATTAGACGGTGGCAGAAGTAAGACTCTAGGCGGTATGCACTGGCGAATTTATTTGCCGTAATAATGCCATTGGCACATTCTATACAATTTTTTCATCAGCATTGCTTGAGATAATAATGCTTGGAAAAATACCCATTAATAAGTAACATAGCCGTAGTCGGAATACACTCAGACGAGTTTAGTTAGACGATTTTACAAAAATCGCTTGAATGTTGACTCTGAGAATAAAGTTACACGCAATCGAATGCGTGTAGCCATTATAAGCGGCGTTATATCCTATTGATAACAACGCCAGCTAAACCGACTTAACAAAACACCATGAAGCGGCATAAGCCACTTCATAACAAGAATTTCGGGTTTATGGTTTGACCCTAACGCACGATTTATAACGCCTGTTTTCAAACAGAATTTACCACAAGACTGACAATATCGACTTACTATCTGCCCGCGTTAGCTATCATTGCCTTGACCTATTTAAAGCTCAATCTACAACGCGCCGCTGACGGCATAAAACCACAAAAATTCAGCCAAAAGTCATATTAATCAACCCTATCGCTCTGTTGTACCTATCAATTTAACTTAACGATGATTAAAACCAGTCAACCCAGTAAACTCTCATGGAGCAGGACACCACAAGGAATATTGAATGAAAAGAATGCTTATCAACGCTACGCAAGCGGAAGAACTGCGAGTCGCTTTGGTAGATGGTCAAAAGTTATACGATTTTGACATTGAAATCCCATCAAAAGAACAAAAAAAATCCAATATCTACAAAGGTATTGTCACTCGTGTAGAACCCAGTTTAGAAGCCGCCTTTATTAACTATGGCGCGGAAAAACAAGGCTTTTTACCCTTTAAAGAAATTTCCCCGCTGTACCGTCACGCCCAAGAGGGTAGCGAAGAAGGTCGTCGTCCTAGCATCAAAGACTTGATTCGTGAAGGTCAAGAAATTGTCGTCCAAATTGAAAAAGAAGAACGCGGCAATAAAGGCGCGGCACTGACAACTTATATTAGTTTGGCAGGTACTTATTTAGTGTTAATGCCTAACAACCCTAAGGCGGGCGGTATTTCCAGACGCATTGAAGGCGAAACCCGCAGTGACTTACGCGAAGTTATGGCATCGTTAGAAATCCCTGAAAACATGGGGCTAATTGTCCGTACCGCTGGCTGTGGTAAAAACGCCGAAGAATTGCAATGGGATTTGAATTATTTAATGCAGTTGTGGGAAGCTATCGACCGTACCGCGAAAGAACAACACGCACCGTTTCTCATCTTTCAAGAAAGCAATATCATCATCCGCGCCTTACGCGATCATTTGCGCGGTAATATTGATGAGATACTCATCGACAACGAAGAGTCTTTTAAACTGGTACAAAAGTTTTTAAAACAAGTCATGCCGCATTTTTTGCCCAAAGCAAAACTGTATCAAGACGCTGTACCGTTGTTTAATCGCTATCAAATTGAATCCCAAATTGAAATCGCTTACGGGCGTGAAGTGTCACTGCCGTCTGGTGGCTCTATCGTCATCGACCATACCGAAGCGTTGACTTCTATCGACATCAACTCTGCCCGCGCCACTAAAGGCAGTGATATTGAAGAAACCGCGCTCAATACCAATATGGAAGCGGCAGATGAAATTGCCAGACAACTGCGGTTACGCGATTTAGGTGGCTTATTTGTCATTGATTTTATCGATATGCTGTCCAATAAAAATCAGCGCACCGTGGAAAATCATTTGCGTGACGCATTGAAAATAGACCGCGCCCGCATTCAAACTAGCCGTATCTCACGCTTCGGTTTGTTGGAAATGTCACGCCAACGGATACGTCCTTCTTTAGGTGATTCAACTGCCATACCCTGCCCCCGTTGTAAAGGTCAAGGCACAATTCGTAATGTTGAATCAGTCGCGCTGTCGGTGTTACGCGTGCTTGAAGAAGAAGCAATGAAAAAAGGCACCGAAAAAGTCATTGCTCATTTACCGATTGAATGTGCGACATTCCTATTAAATGAAAAACGCAGTGTCATCGAACAAATTGAAAATCGCTTAAAAGTTGGCATTGTGATTTTGCCAAGCAGACATTTAGAAACCCCTGCTTATAACATTGACCGCATTAAAGAAAAAGAAACGGGTGATGAAAAACCCAGCTACTTACAAATTAAAGCCGAAGACATTACCATTCCTGAGTTTGCTCAACAAAGCAAACATCCAATTGAAAGAGCGGCAGTCAAAGAATTTTTACATGATTCGCCTGCGCCGATACAGAACAAAAATGATGCCGCTAGTTTAATTAAGCGTTTTTGGAACAAGCTGGTGCACTGTAGCACTGGAGTAGAAACAGCAACACATTTACCCGAAACGACACTGCCACCCGTTGTTAGTGCTGAAAAAACACAACCAGCCGAAGGGCAACAAAATAGAAGTCGTAACAACAATAACAGACGTGGCAAAGGCAAAGGCAAAGCGACACAAGATCGCAACACTACGCAAGATTCAACTTCACCACCGCCTGTGGCTCAAGCAAATCAAGAGCCAGGCCCTGCCCGTCAACAACGTGGCCCAAGCCGTAATGTTAGACCTAATATTATACCCGCAGTCACTGTTGAAGCCAATGTGAAAAGTGAAGCCGTTATTGTGCCTCAACCTATTGTTATTCCTGAGGCAGTTAATGAAGTGCTAGTAACGACTGATACTGACACGGCGATGACGGTAGACGAACAAGCACCCAAGCCTGAAAGAAAAAATAACACGCGTAGAGGGCCAAACCGCAGAAGACCGCGTAATCCTAACTACAAAAAACCTGAATTAGACAGTGACACCCAACCGTCTTATCACGATGAAGTACCGCACATTGAAATAATTGAAACCGAACCACGTCCTGCAAAAGCTCGTTCATACAACAGTGAATTCGCTGAACGTGTCGAAAAAATTGAGCGGGCTGAACAGCCAGTGAATACGCCAAGTCCAGTAGAGCATCATGCACCTGTTGTAGAAGCTGCACCTACAGCTGAGATTAAAGAAGTCAAAGTTGATGTAATTAAACAAGACTCAAACCCAGAGTCGTAAGCGATACGGTAGAGACGTTGCAGTTCAACGTCTCTATTTATATTTTACCGTCGCATTAAATGCTTTTAACTGCACCAATAATTCATCGGTCGGATGTACCCGCCACGCATCACCCAGTTGTAAAGTTGCACGCGCAACCACCGAGCTATACTCAATCACCACAGGACACCGCCCACCTTTAAACGGTGTGAGTGCTGCCGCCAATTCAGTCATTACATTATCGACTGTCCACGTCAAAGTCAGATTTTTAGCATAAGCCTCTCTGGCTTGATCGATGTGATATATCTTTTCCACTTTTAACTGCGGCACATTTAAATAGTCATTAATTGCCAACACCCCTGCGACAATCAGCACTGCATCTTTATAATCGCTGGAAAAAATACCCTGATAATTATCGAATACTTCATGCTGAGCCGCTATTTCCAGCCGCCCTGTATTATCATCCAAAATCGCCACGCCACGACTTTTACCTTGTTTGTTTTGCCGTACACCAATGTCAATGGCTAACCCTGCGACCCGCGCTTTTAAGCCATTACTACGCGCTCGTTCTAAATCTATCATCCACGCACTAATTGATTTAATGCCTAACTCTTTTAATTCTGGTGCGTAACTGTCTATCGGATGCCCTGTTAAATACAAGCCTAACACCGTTTTTTCTGCATCCAAGCGGTCTTTAGCTGACCACGGAACAACTGTTGCACTGTAAGTCTGTGACTCATCGACCGCCGCATCATCACTGACCGCCAAACCAAATAAATCATTCTGACCAGCCGCCGCCATTTTGCCGTGTTGTTCAGCAATTTTTAGCGCGGTGGGCAATTCGGCTAAATGGGCGGCGCGGTTATCATCAAATGCATCAAACGCCCCTGCACGAATCAACGCCTCCAACACCCGTTTATTAAATTTACGCAAATCCATGCGGTTACATAAATCATAAAGCCCTGAAAATAAGCCGTTATCATCACGCTCTTTGACCATCTCCTCAATCGCCGCTTCACCCGCACCTTTCAACGCGCCTAAGCCATAAACGATGTGTCCTTGTGCATTGACAGTAAATTTATACTTAGACACATTAATCGTCGGCGGCAGAATTTTCAGCTTCATGTGCCGACATTCTTCAATCAAAATCACCACTTTATCAGTGTTATCCATATCCGCTGATAACACCGCCGCCATAAATTCAGGCTGATAATGGGCTTTTAACCACGCGGTTTGATAGGCGACTAGGGCATAAGCGGCAGAATGGCTTTTATTAAAACCATAACCCGCGAATTTTTCCATCAAGTCAAAAACATACGTTGAAATTGATTCGTCAACGTTATTTTCGGTCGCGCCTTTGGTGAATTTATCGCGCTCCTTCGCCATTTCTTCTGGCTTTTTCTTCCCCATGCAATTATGAGCGATAAAATCATTGGCAATGAAGTTATGCGTATCGGGAATAGTTAAATCAAAAACGGCATCTACACCAATATAGTCAATACTGATAATGTCATCCCAAAAAACTTCGGAATCTGCAATTGCTAATAATTGTTTATCTTGGAGTGCTTCGGCAAAACGCCTCACTCTATGACGTGATAATTTTTGTCGTGGCTGAGTAAAATTTAATCCACCCGACATAACTCCTTTATTGACACCAACCGCAGCATCAATCTCCGACCAAGTCATTCCGCTAACCTGTTTGCTCTCGCTGATTAAATGGGTCACTGCCGCTGGTAATTGATGTTTGGATTGATTTTGTAACTTCTCTTTTACGCGTTCATAACAAAGCTGAGCTTTTTGAGCCTTATCGGCACTTAAAAACGGCTGAATAACCGTGCAAAATTTCAGCACATCTTCGCGCCCTGTCACTTGCGCCCGATAGGCAATATACGGCTGTCCTTTATATTGAATAGTTTTTTTATTGAATAACGCGACTATCCCCAAACGCAATAATAAATATTGAACTTGCTTAATGAGCGTAGGTGAGGTGGAGTTATAATCGGTATGCCCTATTGCAGTATCAAAACTGCCATCTGTAGCCCACAACGCCCCCAAAAACAAAGCGGTGTGCGTCGCCGATAATTCATAAACCCACGCGGGAATCTCTTTGTCTCTGGAATGGGCGCGTTTGATATGACTATCAACCCATTGCTTAAACGCACTGACAAAACCAATACGCGCATAACAAACGGTTTTGCGTCCGTCATGATATTGAGAATCTAACGGTGCGGATTGCCAAAATAGTTTGACACTACAGGCATTAAAATCTTCAATGAACGCCATATCACTGTTACAAAAATAACTGTGTGACGGCTTTTTAGTAGATACATGTCCATCACCAATTAAATACGCTGTTAATTTGATTTGCGCATCCGTTATGTCGCTTTGCTGAGTAATCGGCAATGTCCGCGCCAAACCAATACTATCACCGACTGCAAACTGCTCTAAGGTTTGCCAACCTAGCGGCGTATAAAACAAATGGTCTGACGTTGCACGGATTTTGCGCTGGGTTTTAGTGGTGATTTCCCAAACTTCACGCTGTCCATTGGGATAAATTGCGGTTATCGGTTGCGCAACTATTTTTTGCGTCGTTAAATTCACAGAAAATAATTGTCGCCCTAGCCAATACTCTTGATTATCAGCAATGTCTTGTAAGCTGACGCATTGCCCTGTGGCAACATCCACCACTTGCGTTGAACCACTCAAACAGCGGCGCAGCATATCCGCGCCACCCAAGGTATAGAGTGCCATTTCCCGCGCAATTTGCATGACCTGCTCTTGATACAAAATAACGCCGTTGGTGGGTTTTAGTATCGGCTCTAGTAATGGATGGGCGTATTCGGCTTGTTGGCGTTTGTGTTTGACGTTGACGTAATCATCGACCATGCCAGATTCCAGAGGGCCGGGGCGAAACAATGCTACTAAAGCGATGATGTCATCAAAACAATCGGGGCGGAGCTTTTTAATAAGCTCTTTCATACCGCGTGATTCCAATTGGAATACTGCCGTGGTGTCGCCATTTTGTAACAACGCGTAAGAGGCGGAGTCGTCTCTGGGAATCAACGTAATATCCACGAGGTCTTTACCTTCGCGGCGTAATCTGGCGTTAATGTCTTGCAACGCCCAATCAATAATCGTCAGGGTGCGTAAGCCTAAAAAGTCGAACTTCACTAAACCGACGGCTTCGACATCGTCTTTATCAAACTGGGTGACTAAATTATTGCCTTCTTCATCACAATACAACGCGGTGAAATCGGTTAATTTAGTCGGCGAAATCACTACGCCGCCTGCGTGTTTGCCTGCGTTTCTTACTGTGCCTTCCAGTGATAACGCCATATCAATCAGCGTTTTTACATCTTCTTCGTTGTCATAACGCTGTTTAAGATCGGGGCTATCCTTTAAGGCTTTAGTCAGTGTCATGCCAATTTCAAACGGCACTAATTTGGCAAGGCTATCGACAAAACCATAACCCAAACCCGACACCCGCCCGACATCACGAATCACCGCTTTCGCCGCCATTGAACCGTAAGTGATAATCTGCGCAACGTGATCGCGTCCGTAATGTTCTGCCACATATTGAATGACTTCATCACGTCTATCCATGCAGAAATCTATATCAAAGTCGGGCATGGATACCCGCTCTGGATTTAAAAATCGCTCAAACAGTAAGTCAAATTCTATTGGGTCTAAGTCGGTAATTTTTAGCGCGTAAGCGACCAAAGAACCCGCGCCCGAACCACGGCCTGGCCCGACGGGAATAAGTTGGTTTTTTGCCCATTGAATAAAATCGGCAACAATTAAGAAATAACCTGAAAACCCCATTTGAGTAATCATTTTTAGCTCAAAATCGAGGCGGTCATAATACACGACTCGGTTTTCTGCATCCGTGTGTTTACCGACTGCGGGCGAATGTTGCAAGCGTTCCTCTAAGCCTTTCAAGGCTTCTTGACTCATGACTTCACTTTGCGTCATGCCATCAGGCACGGGTGTATCAGGTAAAAAGTTGTCCCCCAACGTCAGCGATATATTGCAGCGTTTAGCGATTTCTACAGTATTGGCTAAGGCCTCAGGAATATCGGCAAATAGTTCTGCCATTTCCTCCGCAGAGCGACAATACTGCTGGTCAGTGTAGTCTTTAGGACGGCGCGGATCATCTAACACCCGTGATTGATTGATACACACGCGTACTTCGTGGGCGGCAAAATCTTTGCTGTGTAAAAAACGCACATCATTGGTGGCAACCACAGGTAAATCCAGTTCCACTGCTAACGCTAATGCGGCGGCAATATAACGCTCTTCATCAGGTTTACCAACGCGTTGCAATTCCAAATAAAAACTATTTGGAAATAAATCAGCCCAAAAACCCGCCTGCCGCTTTGCCGCTTCAACATTATCCGCCAGTAACGCCTTGCCTATATCACCCGCCATCGCGCCCGACAACGCAATCAAGCCCGCATGATTAGCCACTAACCATTCCAGTTTGACCATCGGCACGCCTTGATGCTGCCCTTCTTGATACGCTTTAGAAATCAACTCCGTTAGCGTCACATAGCCGATATTATTATTGACCAACAAGGTTAAATGGTAAGGATTGGCGGCATCATCGGCATTGAAAATCAACACATCTGCGCCTGCAATCGGCTTAACGCCCTGCCCTATCGTGGTTTTATAAAACTTAACCAACGAAAATAAATTAGCGTGTTCAGTCATTGCCACAGCGGGCATATTCAGTTCCAGTAAGCGTTTAACCAAGGGCTTAATCTTGACAATACCGTCTACTAGAGAAAATTCGCTGTGTAATCTGAGGTGTATAAAAGTCGGCTGCATGGAGGGTTATAGCTTGGGTTGTGAATGATGGTTCTTACGCTAACGTGCGGGAACTAGGCAGAAACGTAGTTGGGTAGGTACAAGAGCGAGAACTTCATAACAAGCCACGCTACTTGAGCCAACGTTGCCCCGTTACAGAGTTATGTAACGGGGCAACGCGACAATGATTTGTAGTATGACTAACTACCGTGCTGATTACACAAGATAAACGTAATTAAACTTTTTCTATTCTGAGGTTTCAACTTTGAACACGTCAGCGATAAGTGCAAAGTAAGGCTCTAATTGGGGTATTACGGGGATTTTCCATTCTTTTCCCACGAAATGTACTAATAAATTATTCAACCAAGGTTTATTTGATTGTGCTTGTTGAATGATAAATGTGTACGATTCTTTATCGCTAATAATGCCAAAACCGTCCACCCACACTTCAATCGCTTCGGTTTCACCGTAAAGCATTGTTTGAACGTGTACTTTTCGGGTATCAAGATCAAAACTAAACGCTGTTAATTCTGCAATACCCTTAAGTACAATATTTGCCACCCAAGTAATCATCACGTTGGGTGTCAATTTTATTGCCATTTTTATTAAACTAGTTTTATAACTCATCATGTAGCCTTTATTAATTATGCGGTGAGGGCGTTCCAGTAAACATTAATAGCGTGGTTGCTGAGGATAACTTTGCTGTTGTGGTGGATAGCCTTGGGGTTGTTGTTGAGGATAACCTTGCTGTTGTGGGTAGCCTTGTTGTGGTTGCTGATAGCCAGCAGGTCTAGTCGGTGGCAATTTGCTACCTGTGATAACCTTGTTGAGATAGCCTTTTTGCTGCATACAACCATCAATTTTGGGCTGTGGGACTAAGGCTTTAGTAGCAACATTTTTAATGATACTCATGGCATCATTGCCTACTGGAGCTTCATCTCCTGCATGCACTTGATCTTCGCAATCTGCGGTCGCACTAGGATCAGCAAGATAGCCTTCACGTCTACCCAGATAGTGCTTTGTTTAGGTGCTGCTTGGGCGGTTGTGAGTCCTAGTGATAATAATAGACTAACCAACAAGCTCATTTTTAAGGCTGAATTTGAATTCATAATAAGTTCTCTTTGTTGTTAAACTAAAACAGTAATTTTCTAATGATTCACTGAATCAGTTGCTGAATATTATAAGTCAGCGGGTTCAGGCTGTTCTGTAAACTGTACTGAGTGCAATCGAGAGTACGCACCATTTTTCTCGATTAATTCCTGATGTGACCCTTGTTCGACAATTCGTCCTTGTTCCATGACTAAAATCATATCAGCATTTTCAATGGTCGATAAACGATGTGCTATGACTAAGGTAGTGCGTTGCCCCATAATTTTTTGTAAAGCAACTTGTATGTAGCGTTCTGATGCGGTATCCAGTGCGGAGGTAGCTTCATCAAGTATTAACAACGGCGCGTCTTTTAATAAAGCCCGCGCAATGGCTAAACGCTGGCGTTGTCCACCTGATAATTTTACCCCGTTTTCACCGATTTCCGTCTCTAAACCTAACTCCATATTATCGATAAATTCCATTGCATAGGCATCAACCGCAGCGGTGACAACGGCTTCACGATTTGAACCTGCCAACGCGCCATAAGCAATATTATTAAAAACAGTGTCGTTAAATAAAGTGACTTGTTGATTTACCAACGCAATTTGTTTGCGTAAATTAGGCAGTTTATAGTGGCTAATGTCTATCCCATCAAGCAATATTTCACCTTCGGCGTGGTGATAAAACCGTGACACTAAACTGACTAACGTGCTTTTTCCACTGCCCGATGCACCAACCAGCGCGATAGTTTGCCCTGCTTCGGCTTTAAAACTAATGTCTATTAACGCAGGTTCGTTGACACCCTCATATTGAAACGTTAAATGTTTAAATTCCAGTGTTCCAACACAGCGTTCAATTTCATAATCGCCTTCGTCCACTTCGCTTTTTTCATCTAAAATTTCAAATAATGATTCAGCGGCAACAATACCTTTTTGAATATCGCTATTGGCATCACTCAGTTGGCGTATCGGTCTGGGCAATAAAAACGCCGCTGTTAAATAACCAATAAATGCACCTGTGGATGATTGTTCCATAAAAAACAACGCCATGTACATTAATCCCGATAACGCAATGGCAATAATAATTTGCAATACGGGCGTGTGAATAGAAATAGTGGTGGATAACTTTAGAGATTGTTGACGATTAAATAAACTACTGTCTAAAAAACGTTTTTTCTCATAGTCTTCGCCGCCGTAGCTACGCACCACGCGATAACTGCTCACTAATTCTGAGGTGATGTGTGTTATATCACCGATAGATTCTTGAATTTTTTTACTGATAATGCGTAATCGCTTACTCACATACACCACTATCACGGCAATAATCGGCGCGATACCAATAAAGACCAGCGACAACTGCCAGTTACTGTAAAACAAGTACGCCAACAAACCCAACGCCGTTAAACCTTCACGAACAAAAGTACGAATAGCATCGGTGGCCGCATTAGTGACCTGCCCAACATTATTAGTAATACGCGAAATCATGTGACCGCTGTTATTGGCATCAAAATAGACGGTAGGTAATTCAGTATATTTATCAAAAATCTCACAACGTAAGCTATGCACGACATTACAAGACACTCTAGCCAAGAAATAGTTGCCTAAAAATGCCCCAATGCTACGCACCACAATCAAACCACTAAACCACAAAGGCAATAGCATCATTTTTTCAGGCGAATGATTTTGCAAAGTGTTAATAATCATTTTAATCAACGCCGCAAATAACGGCTGTGTCGCTGAATAGATTAAAAAGCCAAATATACTGATGGCAAATAACGCTTTGTGCGGGGCTAAGTAAGTCAATAATCGCTTGTAGATTTTTGCGTTGCCGCTGAGTTCTTTTTTCATAAATTTTTCACCGTTTCATCACCACTGATATTCCTCACTTTCAACCGTTTTGGCTGTTTATCGACGTAAATTTTGCCATCCCAAAATATTTTACTTTTTACGCCATCTTTTACCATAAAACCCAATTTATCTATTTTAATTGCTGTCGAACTATGCCACGCACCGCTGTCATTTTCACAATCCAGCGCGACCAATTCAATTAATTCCAGCCCATCATCACTAATAACTATAGGCGTTTTGGTACTGCTTTTTTGATTAAAGGTTTCAATTTTTTGCATTAAGCGGTCGCTGAACAATTCTAAAATTTCAACTTCAAAACCGCTGTCAATCGCGTTGCATTTCACGTTCACACTGTCTTCAATCACCACATCATGCAGTAAATCTTTTAAATCCTGTAATTCGACTTCAATGTTAGTGTTGTTATTGTCGTGAATGAATTTTTTTAGTTCTTTTTCATCGTCAATATCAATGTAATACACAATCACTTTTTTCACATCTTCTAAATCAGGCAATTCTTGATTTAAAATCTGATTCATTTGCGGCATGTCTAATACCTTTTCTTGCGAATTCAACAAATTCGGCACACAAACAGGCATCGTGCCTAACTTGCTATCGACAATGGAACCAAACCAAAACACAACAATGCCTTCTACGCCACGTTGCAAACTCGGAATCAACGTTGCCAATTTATCCATCGTTTGTTGTGGATTACTAAATAAACTCACGCCGTCTTGAATTTCTAAAATCTGAAAACTCGCGCCCGCTTCTTTCAAACGGTCACGCACGGTTTGAATACTGTGAATGCCTACGTCGCAATGAATAAAACGCCGTACTAAATCATGCGCGACTTTTGCGGTCACGCCACTGCCACCAAAAAAATCCGCGACAATCATGTTTTCGTTGCTGCTGGCTTTGATGATTCGAGAAAGTAATCCTTCAGATTTTTGAGTGGCATACTGCAAGTATTCAGTCGCGCCACTGATAATAGGTTT
Organism: Methylococcales bacterium; assembly: GCA_009692395.1. Lineage (GTDB taxonomy): Bacteria > Pseudomonadota > Gammaproteobacteria > Methylococcales > Methylomonadaceae > UBA4132. Next base: position 23,403 of record SHZG01000001.1, read on the forward strand.
TGTAGCGTCATGATCCCAAACATCTCTCACATAAACTTCAGCAAAGTGACTATCAAATAAAATCGCTTTAAATTTATCGGGTAAAGCAACTTGTTTTTCAATGCAGTCTTTGATGGTTAAAATATCTTTGTCTGTTAATTTGCTCAAATTAGCATCGATTTTTTTTGTATCGATAAAAGGTTTTTCATATTTAACAATTTCTTTTTCTGGCTTAAATACATAATCATCGTTTAACGAGTAATAGAACAGCGTGTCATGCTTTTTAGGGAAATTTCGTTTACTAATGCCTTGAATTCTATAGCCATAAATAATTTCATTTCTAAAATTATCCTCACCAAAAACTTCATCCATTAAAATTTTCACATAATGCCCAATATGCCAATCCAAATGCACATAAATACTGGCGGTGTCACTCATGACGCTTTTAATGGCGGTTCAATTTTCATACATCCAATTTAAATAATCTTCTTTTTGCCAAATGTCGCCGTACCTTTTTTCTTCAAAACTCCGTAATTCTTCGCTATCCATTGTTTGTTCAGCGGCGGCGATTTTTTCGGCAAGTTTTGAATTTTTGCGGATATAAATTTTTTTCGCATAATCTGCGCCACTGGCAAAAGGCGGGTCGATATAAACCAAATCGACTTGAATGTTTTGGGTTTTCAAATACGCGCACGCAGATAAACATTCACCACGCAGCACTAAATTTTCGGACGGTTCGCCGATGCTTTCTTGTGTTTCAACTTCGTAAAAAGGCATTCCACGTTGAATACGGTCAAACATTTGGTTGTTTTCGCGGTAACGTAAAACTCGTTGTGGTCGCGTGATGTTATTTAAAATCGCCTGTCCTTCAACGGGATTTTTTGCGTGGGGAATGTATTTTATGGGCATGATTAGTTATTAAAAAATTGGTTAATTTTAGTGTTAAGTTTCGCGGTGTTGGTTTCAATGGTTTGGCTGTCTTCTAAATACAAGAAATCAAACCGCGCATAACCTTATTTTTCATTGTTCACGCGCAAAAATTCGTCTTTCATGAAAGTTTTTCGAGGCTTGAATTTCTCCGCATAAACGCCGCCTTTAGTTTCGATAATTAACACTTTATGAATTTTGTTTGCATCATCGCGGCGAATCATCAAAAAATCGGGCGTGTAATGTCCGATGTTTTTCCAATACTTGCCGTTTTTGGTAAAACAATCGATGACAAATTCTGTTAAACCACGTTCGCCGTTGTAATAAATTTCTAGCGCGTTGGCTTTATTTTGAAAATCTGTCAACGATAAGGTTTTTTTAAACAACTCAAATTCAAAACCACTCGCGCCACTTGCACCAAAATCGTAGGGTAAATAATGAAACGTTTGGTATTTTTGCTTCACAATCGCGCTGACTTCAAAACCTGTTTGGAATGCTTAAAATGTTGGTACAAAATGCGCTAAACCTTGTACTTCCATTGATTGCTTCATTGCATCACAGCCGCGTTGTTTTTCGGCTAAATCAACTTCAAGCGGTTTGTTATTTGCGTCGCATTCTAAAATTTTCGCCGTATCAATTTTATTTGGATAAAGCCCCGTGCTGTCATTTACAGCCGTTAATTTTTCAACTAACAATAATTGCACTGTTTGCGGGATGATTTCGGTTTCTGTTTGCAGTTCACGTTTGCAGGAAAAACTCAAACGGACTTGGCGTTCAATACGCGGTAAATCGTACAAATCATTGAAAAAATGTTGCCCGTTTTTCTGATAAGTTACAGATTCAAATAATTTGCAAATGTCAGAATGAAAAACGTTTAATTGTTCGAGGCTTAAGGTTTTGAAACTGCCGCGCACTGTGTCAAATAACCATTGTTTATACGAGGCGACTTGCTCGCCTTCTTCGTTGATAAAACGAGTTGATCCTTCACCGATACTGTCGATGGTGTCTGTTGTGGTGCTGGCAATTCTTTTGTAATTATCAATTTCAACAAGCAACATGCTTAATTTTTCATGGGTGTTGGCATCGTCTTCAATGTCGGTTGCTTGATAAGTGACTTTGAGCTGGTGAAATTCAAGCGTAGGCACAGATAATTGTTCTAACCGTGAAACGCGCTCAATTTTAGCAGTCGTTTCGCTACCTTTTACTGCATTCAGGTCGTCGATGGTGATGTGCTGTTCTTGCTGTAATTGTTTATTGAGCGTGTCAGCATTGTCTTGATTCAGCCAAATTAACGCGGTTTCATGTTCGTTACTATCCACTTGACGCAAACAACGGCAAGCGGTTTGCAGCACCATGTTTTGTGCGCTATCGCCTTTTTGCGACAAAATCACACCTGTTAAACTTGGACAATCCCAACCTTCTTTACCAATTTGTACCAGTAAAATGTAACGGTGTTTTGAGTGCGGCAAATCCAGCGAACGAAAGGCTAACTCGTTTTCTTTGGCAATCGGATAGTTTTTGTTACCACCATGAAATTCTAAAATTTCGTCAGGATTAACCGCCAATTCACTGGTTAAAAATGGCAAAATGTTTTCATATAAATCATCAATGCTGGTGCAGTAAATAGCGAGTTTTGGAATCGTTCCATTTGCATAAATTTTGTGGCGATAAAGCGTGTCAAAGTCTTGAACGCCGTGTTTAATAATTTCAAGACGCGTTAAGTTTTTGCCCGTTTGAACTCTTGGTTTTTTCAAAAAAGTTTTAACTGCGTCAATCAACGGATAGTAATAAACAGTGTTGCTGATGTCGGTGAGTTTTAAACTCACAGACGCGATCTTAATAGTGTCGGCTTTTTGCAAATACGGCGTGCCTGAAAAACCCAAAACGGTGGTGATGTTGTCGCCCGCGTGCCAATCGGTAACAACACGACGCAATTTAATATCATCGGTTGCTGCGTGGTGAACTTCGTCAATTAAAATCGAAAGGTTAGGAATTTCACCAATAAGATGCCGCAGCTCGTTAGCGAAACGTGATTTTTCGTCGGCGGTTTTTTCGATAATGGTTTGTGTCGGATTGAGTTCTATTCTATCTAAAATCACTTTTTCCGCATTGACGACAAACACTTGACTAAACGGATTTGGCAAAACGTTATTGACCTTTTGTGCATTCGGATTATTCGCCTTATTACTTTTTTTCGCTGATTTTGATTCGTCTAATACGTCAAATTTGAGCAAATTTTTTAAATGGCTTGCTGTGGGTTCTGGCAAAACCCAAGACGGTTCAAACTGTTTAATGGTTTTTACACTGGGTACGATGGACGATTTTAAACCCGATGGAATCAACACTAAAAAATTATGCGCGACATGTTTGTGGTCTGGTTCAAGTTCAGCAAAGTACAAATTTAAGTACATAAACGCTGCCATCAAATAGGTTTTACCCGCACCCATAGGCAAACTGAGCAAATAATCAGGATAACTGACGTTATAAAATAGCGATTTGATTATTGCGTCGTAATCTAAGGCACTGGGATTTTCTAGTATTAAATCCGTTAGTTTTTTCAATTTCTGCTGGGTAGCAAATTGATATAACGCCAGTGCGTTAGGATTTTTCTCTAAATAAGCCCGCGCCTGTTGATTGATGTTAAGTTTATTTAACTCTATGGCTTGATTAAAAAATCCTTCGGAAAAATTTTTCCACAGCGGTTTATTTTCACCTGCTATTTTTAAAAAAAGATAGGTTTCAATGGCTGCAATTTGGGGCGTGCGCAGTTTCCCAACGCTTTTAATGTAACTCATTAAACCTGTAATTGCGCAATCTGGAGAGTGTAGCCACTGGTTTTTTTTCGAGCTGATAATGTTATTTAGCATTTTTAATTTTTATCGAGTGTCTTTTTATAATAGCGGGCGGCTGTAACGTAGAGCTTCACTATAAAATCTATGGGGCGTGTAAATTCATAGAAATTTAAAGATACTGGGAAACGCCTTGTTTAGCGACGATAAAATCGGTCTCTGCTTTGCGTTCCATTAAGCGGGCGTAATTGGTGTCGTGCTGACTGCGATCATTATGCGAATGCCAGCAATGCAATACAGGCGCGGCAAAGCGTCCTTCTTTACGGCGCACGCCTTTATGAATTAAACGAATGACTAAATCGGAATCTTCATAACCCCAGCCTTCAAATAGCTCATCAAAACCATTGACTTGCAAAAAATCCTCGCGCCAGATAGCTAAATTACACGTCATGGCTTTTTGCCATTTTTGCGGTTGGATTTTTCTTAAAAATCCCAGTGGCAACTGTAAAAACGGCAAGGTGCGGTTAATTTTGCCTTGTAACCGTAATTTAAGAAAATAACACGCAGGTTTTTTATGCAGTAACAGTGTTGGCGTCATGACTTCACGCGTAAAATCTTGGCTTAATAACACCCGATTACCTGCAACAAAATAACCAGCTTCAGCTAAACGTCGATGGGTGGCAATAAAATCAGGGCGGGTAATGCAATCACCATCAAGAAACAATAAGTATTCACCTTGGCTTTTAGCAACTGCTTTGTTACGGATTGTACCTGCGCGAAAACCTTGGTCTTCATGATAAACATAATGTATGGGAACAGGGCTAGCCCCGCCATACTGTTGTGTTAAAGCCAGATGTTCGGCATTAGAGCCATCATCAGCGATGATAATTTCAAAATGTGTGTTGGTTTGTGAGTATAAGCTGAGCAAGCATAATCGCAATGCCTCTGCCCAGTTGTAAGTGGTGACGATGACCGAGATTAACTTCATTTTTGTCTATTGAAACGTTATAGTTCCCACCGCTCCAGCGTGGGAATTCATCCAGCAACGCTCTAGCGTTGCGACTCTAAAACCCATGAAGACGCTGGAGCGTCTACGGCTGCATTCCAACGCTGGAGCATTGGAACGATACCTGTTGATTTCATTTTAGATGCTGCAATGCCCACAATTTAACATATTTATAATACGCACCTTCGGCATTGGAGATTGACAGCATCAAACCTTGTTGCCCATCGAGAAACGCGGCTTTTAAAAAATAGGTGCGAATAAACGTCCACAAGCCTTTCATAATGGCTTTCGGCAAGGAAGAGCGCGCACCTCTTTCATACAAGACAGTCGCGCCTAAGGTGGAATAATTATTCACCTTGTGCAGCACTTCTTCACAATCGACAAACGCATCATGTAACAAGGGCGTACTTAATTGTCCAATCTTGCCTGTAACAACGACACGCTCATGCACAACATGAGGAGTAAACTGCCCACACTCACGGCGAAACAACCGTAATACATAATCAGGAAACCAACCACCGTGGCGCATTTGTCGTCCGCAATAATTCGACAAACGCGGAATTTCAAATCCGTTAAACTCGGTCGTTTGCAAAGCGTAGATAATTTCTGCTTTTAATTCAGGCGTGACGATTTCATCGGCATCAATGGATAATACCCAATCGCCCGTCGCTTTATCTAAGGCGCGTTGTTTTTGAATGCCAAAGCCTTGCCAGTCAGTTTCATAAACGTTATTGGTAACAGCGCGACACAGATTTACTGTGTCATCGCTACTGCCTGAATCCAAGACAATAATTTCATCCGCCCACGCAACAGACTGTAAACAGCCGCCAATATGGGCAGATTCATTTTTTGTGATGATAATAACGCTAAGGCTTAACGTTTTATCCATGATTTGATAGCTAGTTTAACGCGGACTAATGCTTGCGTCAGCGCGTTACCTTCTAAGAGATAATGTTTATGCAAGGCTTGTTTCACTTCCCAACTACAGGTTAAACCAGCAGGAAATGTCACTAAATCGCCTTTACCAAACGTGACTGGCTCGCCATCTGTCGGCGTAATAACACATTCGCCTTCTAAAATATACGCCATTTCTTGCTCAGGGAACGTCCACGGAAAAACAGACACTTCTTTCTCCCACGTCTCCCATTTAGTCACACCTAAGGTATCTAAACGCGCTTGCGCTGGGTCTTTTTCAACAATAATTTGTGTCATGCTAATCTCTCTAAGAAATAATAAAACGCCATTTTATCCCATAGCGATTGAGATATTATAAAGTATATTTTTATTGTTGCCACAATGAGCGGTTTTAATAGCGTGATGGTAAATTACTGACGGCTTGTAAATCCCACGCTTGCGGTTCAACAGAGGCTTCTAATTTATCTTCAATAACATCATTTAAGTCACTACAAAAATCCAAGCCTGTTTGCGCTTCGATAGTATCAATGTTGGTGACAAACTTCGATAAAGGCTCATGCCCTTGCACCGTTTGCGGCACTAAAAAAGCTAACACTTTAGACGGCTGATTGGGTTTCGCCTCAGTAATGTACATTTTATAAAACGCATCGGGGATTTCCACGCGCCACGAAGAGGATAACCGTTCAGTTGACCCCGTAAACACAGGCCCTGTAATCACCCAGACTTTATCGGCTAATTTGGTGAAATGTTTAACTTCCACTTCTTCTAAGCGTTGCCAGAATTGTTGATTCAAACGCGGTTTTTGCGGGCTAATATTGGTCATTAAAAAACTGTCTTTCTGCCCCTCTTTACCATACAAATGACTCATTGCGTAGTTGGGCGCGTTATGTCCACGGTCATAACCGCTTTTGGTATAGCTATCATGAGTAATGCTATTAAAGGCGCGTGAATCTTTAGTGAAACGACTAGGACGCAGTAGCGATGGCACACTTTCATCAACAGGACTCAAGGCGTATTCCACCCACAACGGATTACCGCGTATATCCGAATAACCGACAATAAAACCATTATTGCGCAAGGTGTGAAACCAAGTATTTACGCCCCAGCCAACGGCTTTGGGTTCACCTTGATAAAGTAGATTATCACTACAGCCGACAATTAACGCCAGCAACGATAACAAAGCACCACGGCGAAACTTTTTTTGTATAGTCATAATTAGTTTAGATTAATAATTTCGCGCAATACCGCTGTCGCATAACTGCCCGCTGGCAAAGTAAAACTAAGACTTAACGTCGTTTCATCCATAAACTGCCAGTCTAAATCAGCCACATTAATACGCAACGCACGGCGGTCTTGTTCTAATCCACTAGCGATTAAACCATCCGCAAGTTCTTGATTATCTGCCAGCATTGCTTGCTCAATAGGCAATAATTCAGCGTTACCTTTGCCCCATAAAAGTCCTGTGGGATGAATTTCTTTTGCGGCTAGTCGCTGAATAATCCTGTCATCGACTGCATCGGCTTTAAAATAACTGTGTGAACCATCAAACACATAACTATCACCCGCCATCGCTTGATTCCACGTTTTATTTAACACCCGCTGATGAAGAATGTGATTAAACAAATACGAACGCGCCGCTGATAAATAAATACTCCGCTGTTCGCGTCCCACTTTCGCGCCTTGAAATAAACCTAAGGCTTTACTGACATTATGCCCCGCATGACCAAACCGCTGTTCACCGTAATAATTAGCGATACCGCCCGCTTTTATGGCGTTAAGTTGCTGCTCTGTTTTGTCTTTATCGCCTTGCCAAACTCGAATAAGCAACTTAAAACTATTCCCCGATAACACCCCGCGTTTTAATTTTCGCGCATGACGCACCGTGTGCAGAATTTTAATCGACTCGGTTTCAAACTCAGTGAAATCAGGCGTAGGCTTCCCCGCTAACCAGACACTAAACCATTGACTCGTTACCGCGTGGCGGTCTTTAAGACCTGCATAACTGACATCACGCTGTCTAACGCTTGTAAATTTAGCCAATTGACGCGCCACATAATCGGTATTTTCGCCCGTTTTTTCAATGAATAAAAAAACGTGTTCTCCCTCGCCCGATGGCTCAAACGCGAGATGTTCGACAACCATAAAATCATCGGCAACCGTGCGAATTTTACCTTGTCCAGACGGTGATCCGTAAACAGTCGCCCACACAGGCAGTTCTATATGACTCATTGGGTAATCAACACGATGGCTTGAACCGCAATGCCTTCTTTACGTCCTTCAAAGCCCAATTGCTCAGTCGTGGTCGCTTTGACATTAATATAATCCAGCGGCACGTTTAAATCATCGGCAATGTTCCGACACATTGCCGCCGTGTGCGGTGACATTTTCGGAGCTTGCGCAATAATGGTTATATCGGCATTCACCAACTTATACCCTTTCTCCTGCACCACCTGATAAACATGGCGCAATAATACCCGACTATCCGCGCCTTTAAACGCAGGGTCGGTATCAGGAAAATGCTTGCCAATATCACCCGACGCCGCCGCACCTAAAATAGCATCACTCAACGCGTGCAATACCACATCACCATCCGAATGCGCTTCTAGCCCTTTTTCATAAGGAATAGTCACGCCCCCTAACATAATAAATTCACCGTCACAAAAACGGTGAACATCATAGCCCTGCCCTACTCTAATCATTGCTGTTCCCTACTGTTCAATTTATTGTCACGCATCTTTATAAACTAAATAAAACTGCCTGAATACTTTTGCTTTGGTTTTCTATAAGTTGTTTGCAAAAAGTAGGCAGGTAGCAATCACTAAAACCCGCAAGATTTTTAAAATCTCGCAAGTTTCTTGAGTCAGCCGAACTTATTTGTATGAACTTATAAAAGCCCTATATTATATGGATTAATAACACGCTTCAATTGTCGGAAGCCGCTCAAGAAATTGCTCACAATCCTTATGCCGATGATTACTGAAGTGGGTGCAGAATAAAATACCACGACGATTATTTTAATGCCGTCTGAGTGTATGGCAATGGCGCAAGCAATTGCAGAAAAGTTGAACAAATAAAAAATGAGACCTGCGAGGTTTTTAAAACCTCGCAGGTCTTGATAAACCACGATATAAACAAAAAGGTTCACCATACAGCAAACAGAACGCCAAACTCGCTGGCGCATGATTTTAGGTAGTCAGGCGGCGGATAGTATTAATATCAGTTTAAGCGAGGATTCGCTGGCTATCGACCAGTGTTTAGAAGCCTTATATGGCGACCGCGACAGCAAAGGGCAAAAAGGCGGTTTACAAAGTTCCGCGCCCAATGTGGCGCGGTGGTTAGGCGATATACGGCAATATTTCCCTTCGTCTGTGGTGCGGGTGATGCAGCAAGACGCGATTGAACGCCTGAATTTGCGGCAGATGTTGCTCGAGCCTGAATTATTAGAAACGGTAGAAGCAGATATTCATTTAGTTGCTACGCTGATTTCGTTGAAACATGTGATTCCTAGTCGCACTAAAGACACGGCGCGGCAAGTGGTGGCTAAAGTCATTGCTGAATTATTAAAACGCTTGCAACAACCGATGCAGCAAGCGGTGACAGGCGCGTTAAATCGGTCTGTGCGTAATCTACGCCCGCGTTTGAAAGAAATTGATTGGCATCGCACTATACGCGCCAATTTAAAAAATTATTTGCCTGAATACCGCACGATTGTTCCTGAAAAATTGATTGGTTTTGGGCGCAAGCGGTCTTCGTTGCGGGATGTGATATTGTGCATCGACCAAAGCGGCTCAATGGCTCCATCGGTAGTGTATTCCAGTATTTTTGCGGCGGTGATGGCGGTATTCCCGCGCTTAGCACTAAGATGGTGGTATTTGATACGGCTATTGTCGATTTAACCGAAGAATTACACGATGATCCTGTAGATTTGCTATTTGGTTTGCAACTCGGCGGCGGTATCGATATTAATCGCGCCATTGGTTATTGTCAGGGTTTAATCACCCGCCCCGATGACACGGTGTTTATTTTAATCAGCGATTTATACGAAGGCGGCAATGCGAAATCTATGCTTAAGCGGGTTGCCAGATTGGTGGCTTCAGGCGTACAAGTGATTGCGCTGTTGGCACTCAGTGATGCAGGCGCACCGTTTTACGATCATGATATGGCGACTAAGTTTGCAGGCTTAGGTGTTCCACCCTTTGCTTGTACAACCCGACCAATTCCCTGATTTAATGGCACACGCGCTCACCAAGCAAGATATGAACAGTTGGGCAGCGAAAGAAGGCTTAGTGTTGAGTCGGAAAAATTAAACTATTACGAAACTAGCTTTTTAGAAAAATGATAAGAATTATTGCAATTGTTGTGTTGATTATTTTAGGTAATGGTTTGTTCAGTTGGCTGAACAATTTACCTCATGACATCGGTAACGATGTTCCCCACGGTAAGTTAAACAGTTTGTCGTTCGCGCCCTATCACGATCGTCAAAGTCCGTTTGAAGCCAATTTTCCGACAGCTGCACAAATTGATGCTGATTTAGCGTTGCTTGCTGATAAAACTTACAATATTCGCACTTACGCCAGTTCTGAAAGTGAAATGCCGTCTATTCCCGTATTGGCACAAAAACATGGTTTAACAGTGACGCAAGGCGCGTGGTTAGGCAGGACGGATAAAGATAATCAACAAGAAATTAGCTCGCTGATTCACGCCGCAAATACTTATCCCGATGTGATAAAGCGCGTGATTGTTGGTAATGAAGTGTTGTTGCGTAAAGACTTAAAGGTCGATGAACTTATCAACATTATTCGTGCGGTCAAAAAAGCCGTTAAACAGCCTGTTTCTTATGCAGATGTTTGGTCGATTTATATGCAGTACCCCCAACTCATTGATGAAGTTGATTTTGTTACTATTCATATTCTGCCTTACTGGGAAGATGAGCCTGTGACTATCGAACAAGCCCCTGAGCATATCGTCAATATTTACAAAAAAATACAAGCAAAAGCCGCAGGAAAAACCATCCTCATTGGTGAATCAGGTTGGCCTAGTGCAGGACGACAACGCGGTTTGGCTGTTGCTAGCGTGGTTAATGAAGCGCGTTTTATTCGGGAATTGATTCAATTAGCCAATAAAAACCACTTCGACTACAACATTGTTGAAGCAGTTAATCAGTCGTGGAAAAGTGATTTAGAAGGCGTAGTCGGAGCTAATTGGGGTTTATTTTCAGCCGATAGAACTGAGGTGTTTCCGCTTACAGGCAAAGTGTATGAATCGCCGCGCTGGGCTATTGGATTGTGCGAAGCGACAGGGTTATTTCTACTCGTCACGCTGTGTTTTTGGCGGAAAATTAAAGAGTTAGCCACATTGCATCCTGCTAAAGTATGCGGTTTTTTAGTGTTTGAACAACTACTTAGTGTTTTATTAGTCAATGAAACTAATTGGTTGTGGGCGACCAGTTTTAACAGTTGGCAGCGGGTCTATGCAGTCACTGCCATTTTCTTAAGTACCGTAATGGCTGGTTTACTGCTACAGCGTACTTACAAGTTATTGACGCAGCGTATCACGGTAAACAGTGGCGCGTGGCTGTACGCACTTTATACGATATTTGTCGGTTTCGCGCTCTATAAAACCTATGGCACGGCTCTCGACGGTCGTTATACCAGCTTTCACTATCTAACAACCTGCATTCCTGTTATCGGGATGATTTATTTAATGGCAGTGGGTTATTTTATGTCCGACCGCCGTTTTTCATTGCGACTGTTTAGCCTGAATGAATTAATTGGTCGCAGCACTGTTCATCAGCGACAAGATAAATTGCTAGGCTATTTGCTGCTCATTATAAGCGTGGCGTTGCTTGTTGGTGAGACCTATGCCTACACCCAAGGCGGCGATCTGATACTGGCTTATCCTGAATCAAGCGACCTTGTTTGGCGAGCATTCATGCTGACCGTGAGCAATGAACAATTAATCAAATGGTTTTTGAGTCTAATCATCCTCGCGATACCGCTATTGGCTAATGGTTATGTGAAACACGAGTCAGCGCACGATTAACTTCTCATTCCCACGCAGCGCGTGGGAATTAGGTAACTTTTATCTTTTTACCCAATAAAAATAGTGAACATAAAATCAACCGCTTTAATTATCGCTGCCTTTGTGATGTCATCCTGCGCAGTGGATACACTCAGTCGTAAAGACACCGCCATCGCCGATAAAGTCAGCAATTTGTTGGCGCAAATGACGCTAGAAGAAAAAATCGGGCAGATGACGCAAATAGATTTTGCTGTGATTGGTGGCGATCCCAATGCTGATTTTCCTATGGATACCGCTAAACTCAACGATGCTGTTATCAATCATCATGTCGGCTCTATTTTGAATACGCCGTTTGATAAAGGACGGTCTGTTGAGACGTGGCGAAAAATAATACAGACAGTACAAGATACGGCGGCAAAAACTCGCTTAAAAATCCCTGTGATTTATGGCATTGATGCCATTCACGGCGCGACATTCACAAAAAACGCCACCTTATTTCCGCAAGCCATCAATATGGCAGCCACGTTTAATCCTGAATTAAGCGGTAAAGAAGGTGAGATTACTGCTCGCGAAATCAAGGTTTCTGGGTTAGCTTGGAATTTTCATCCTGTGATGGATATAGGTCGTCAACCCTTATGGGCGCGGTTATGGGAGACTTATGGCGAAGATGTGCATTTAGCATCCGTTATGGGTTCAGCCTATATCAAAGGTCATCAAGGCACTGATTTTTCTGCACCCGATAAAGCGGCAACCTGTTTAAAGCATTTTGTTGGTTACAGTTTTCCTCTAAATGGCAAAGATAGAACCCCTGCGTGGATAAGCGAAAGAATGTTACGCGAGTATTTTCTACCCACGTTTGAAGCAGGCGTAAAAGCAGGCTCACCAACCGTTATGGTCAATTCTGGCGAAGTTGATGGTATTCCCGGCCATGCAAATCATCATTATCTGACCACGATTTTGCGTGAAGAAATGGGCTTTAAAGGTGTTACAGTGTCCGACTGGGAAGATATACAGCGGCTTTATACCCGCGACAAGCTGGCGGCTTCACCTAAGGAAGCGGTCAAAATTGCCGTCATGGCAGGCATTGATATGAGCATGGTGCCGAATGATTTTTCGTTTAGTGAGCTATTACTGGAGTTGGTTAACTCCAATGAAGTGCCGTTGGCGCGTATTGATGAAGCGGTTGCACGCATACTCACGGTCAAATATCAAACGGGATTATTCAACCCCAACACGACTTTTTTACCCATTAATCAATTTGCCACCGCTGCCGCCCAGCAGATTAACCAGCAAGCGGCGCATGAGTCTATTGTGTTAGCGAAAAATGCAAACTCTGTATTACCGTTAAAAAAATCAGCATCCATTTTAGTAACAGGGCCAACGGCTAATTTACTGAGCATTCTGAACGGCGGCTGGACTATGACGTGGAATGGCGATAATGAAAGCCTGTATCCGCACGATAAAGCCACGGTATTAAAAGCCTTGCAACAAAAATCGACGGGTAAAATTACTTATGTCGAGGGCAGTTCTTTTGACACGGAAAAGGATATAAATAAAGTCATTGCCGAAGCAAAAAACCATGATTATGTACTGCTTTGTTTAGGGGAAAAAACATACATTGAAACCTTGGGTAATATTGAGTCACTTGCCCTCGAACCTGCACAAATGAAACTGGCTAATGCCGTTCTTGCCACGGGTAAGCCTGTTATTTTATTGATGTTAGGCGGTCGTCCACGCATTATTACACCGATTGCCGACCAAGCCGCAGGTGTTTTGCTGGGCTTTTTACCGAGCATGGAAGGCGGTGTCGCGATTGCTAATATTTTATATGGCGATTATAACCCTAATGGCAAATTACCGATTTCTTACCCAAGAAATACCAACGGTATCACGCCTTATGATTACAAACCCAGCGAAGTTTTTAAGCCGAATACTTATTCCCCACTGTATCCATTTGCGCATGGTTTAAGTTACACCACTTTTGCAACCAGCGGTTTAACGCTAGAAAAACACGCTATCACTCGTTCAGAAACGCTTAATGTTACGGTGCAAGTAAAAAACACGGGCGCAGTTAAAGGTAAAGAAGTGGTTTTGTTGTATCTCAATGACTTAGCTGCATCAGTAACACGCCCGAATAAACAACTCAAAGCCTTTAAAAAAGTCGAATTAAATCCCAATCAAACCGAAACCATCACCTTTACGCTCACGCCTGCCGATTTATCGTTTATCGGTGTGGATTTGAAGCGAATTATTGAAGCGGGTGACTTTAACGTCATGATTGGCAATGAATCAGCAACCTTGACCGTGACCCAATAATGACTTCTCATACCACTGGCAGCAATGAAAAAACTAACTGGGGCGCGTTGACAGTATTGACCTCGCTGTTTTTTATCTGGGGTTTTATAACTTGTTTAAATGATATTTTAATTCCGCACCTCAAAGCCGTTTTTACGTTGCATTACGCACAAGCCATGCTCATTCAATTTTGCTTTTTTATGGCGTATTTTATTGTTTCTGTACCCAGTAGCTATCTCATTAAAAAAATTGATTATAAAGGCGGCATTATTGCGGGTTTAGCAGTCGCGGGCGTGGGCTGTTTGCTATTTTATCCAGCCGCCAGTACACGTTCTTACCCGTTATTTTTAGCCGCTTTTTTTGTGTTAGCCTCAGGGATTACCTTATTGCAAGTAGCGGCGAATCCCTATGTCACCGTGTTAGGCAGTGCGGAAACTGCCTCAAGTCGGCTAACACTAACGCAAGCCTTTAACGCATTAGGCACAACCATCGCCCCTTATTTTGGCGCGTTGTTTATTCTTAATACCGCCGTAAAAACCGCCGAGGAAATAAAGCAACTGGGTGCAGAAGAACTTTCAATCTATCAAGCCAGCCAAGCTGCCGCTGTGCAACAGCCTTATTTAGTGCTTGCCGCACTATTATTTTTTGTCGCTGTTATTTTTGTACTGATTAAACTGCCTAAAATTGCCGCTACAACAACGCAACTAGATGAGACTGACAACACGCACCACAGCGCGTTGAGCTACAAACATTTGCTACTTGGTGCAATTGCTATTTTTGTTTATGTGGGCGGTGAGGTTTCTATCGGTAGTTTTCTTATTAGTTTTCTCAGTGAACCCACGGTTGCACAGTTAGACACCCAACAAGCAGGAAAATATGTGTCTTTTTATTGGGGCGGGGCAATGGTGGGGCGATTTGTTGGTTTTGCTGTTATGCAAAAAATTCACGCTAGCAAAGTGCTAATTTTTAATGCCGTGGTCGCCGCACTACTGGTTTTACTAACTATTTTGAGCAGTGGGCAATTGGCGATGTGGGCTATTCTTGCCATTGGATTATTTAACTCCATTATGTTTCCCACTATTTTTTCACTCGCGCTGCGTGGTTTGGGTCAATATACCGAGCAAGGCTCTGGTATTTTATGCGCGGCAATCGTTGGCGGTGCTATTCTTCCCGTCGTACAAGGACTGTGTGCCGATGTCATCGGCATTCAATATGCGTTCTGTATACCGCTGCTTTGCTACTGCTATATTGCTTATTATGGCTGGTTTGTTCACAAGACCATCGAAGTTTAGGTGATAAATGACTGCCAGTCCTTGAAGGACTGGCAGTCATATTCTTGAAAACTTATCCGCATTTACTTAGAACTCGATTCGCCTTTTTTAAAATACCCACTCACTTATGAAATTTTCAAGATTCAGCAGTTTAATCTTCATCCTCGCGCTATTAGGAAATCTGTTGGTTTGGGTGGGGCTAAATCCCAGTGAAACGCCACCGAATTGGCACGGTAAATTACACGGGCTTGCCTACACGCCGCACCAAGCGATTAAAAGCTATGATGAATTAACGGCGAATCCCAATGTTACACTGGAACAAATTGAAGCGGATTTCAACATTTTTGCCGACAAAGTGAATAACGTACGTATTTATTCGGCAACTCACGGGCAAGAAAAAGTGCCTATGGTTGCACAAAAATACAATATACAGGTGATGGCTGGCGCGTGGATTAATGATAATGCAGAACAAAATACACAGGAAATTAACGCGCTCATTACACTGGCTAATCAATACAGTAATATCAACAGAGTGTTAGTGGGTAACGAAGTCTTGTTTCGGCAAGAATTGTCAGTTAAGCAATTGAGCGATTATGTAGACCAAGTCAAAATCCAAGTACATCAGCCTGTTAGTGTCGGTGAGCCGTGGAATATTTGGTTAAAAAATCCTGAGCTGGTTAAACACGTTGATTTTATTGCCGTGCATATTTTTCCTTATTGGCAAGGCAACAGCATTGAAAGTGCGGTGGCTGAAATGCAGTACCGTTATGAGGAATTACACCGCGCTTATCCAGACAAAGCCATCGTTATTGCCGAAGCAGGCTGGCCCAGCAAAGGTAATTTTAATGGTGCAGCAAAGGCTTCTTTAGTGAACGAAGCCCGTTTTGTACGCCAGTTTGTCAATTTTTCTGCTACTCATAGTTACGATTACTACCTCATGGAAGCCTTTGATCAGCCGTGGAAACATTCAACAGAAGGCGAAGGGGGTGGTGCAGCAGGAGAACATTGGGGCGTTTTTGATTCAATAGGACGGCAAAAATTTCCTTTTGTTGGCGCAGTCAGTGAAAATCCGTGGTGGATACCCGAAGCAATCACCGCACTCGCATTGGCTTTATTACCCACTTTTCTTTTTTGGCGACACAGCAAAGGCATTCGATTACGAGGACAATTCGCCTATCTTTTTTTGATCCAAGCGTTCAGCTCTTTGCTCAGTTATTGCTTGTTTGCGCCCGTGATGAAAGGCTTAAGCCTCTACAGTATCGCCGCGTGGGGTTTATTATTACCCGTGCAGTTGCTATTAATGGCAGTGGTGTTAATTAATGGTTTTGAATGGGTAGAATTACTCTGGAAACGTCGCCAACGTGAACATCAACCGCTCACCGCCCCTCTACTAGCAGAAAATAATCAACCCAAAGTATCCCTCCACGTCGCCATCTGTAATGAGCCGCCGGATTTAGTGATTGCCACGTTAAACGGTTTAGCACAACTGGATTATGATAATTATGAAGTGTTGGTGATTGATAACAATACCAGTGATGCCGCGTTATGGTTGCCTGTACAAGCCCATTGTGAGCAATTAGGCGAGCGGTTTCGTTTTTTTACCTTAGGAAAATGGCAAGGTTTCAAAGCGGGCGCATTAAATTTTGCCTTACAACACACCGCTGCCGATGCTGAAATTATAGGGGTTATTGACAGCGATTACGCCGTTGAAGCCAATTGGCTACGCAGTCTTGTTCCATATTTTCAAGATAGCAAAGTCGGTTTTGTCCAAGCCCCTCAAGATCACCGCGACTGGCAACACGATAGTTTTCAAGAAATGTGTAACTGGGAATACGCGGGCTTTTTTAATATCGGCATGGTACATCGTCATGATAGAGATGCCATTATTCAACACGGCACGATGACCTTGATTCGTAAAAGCGCGTTAGCGCAAGTCGGTAATTGGTCGGAATGGTGTATTTGTGAAGATGCGGAATTGGGTTTAAGTCTAATGGAACAAGGCTATAACGCGGTGTATGTTAATCATGCGTTTGGCAAAGGGCTAACGCCGCTAACCTTTGCGGGTTTTAAAAAACAACGTTTTCGCTGGGTCTATGGCGCGGTACAAATTCTGCGCCATCATTGGAAAAATTTAATCAATCCACGCAGTCACCTAACGACAGAACAACGCTATCACTTTTTAGCAGGCTGGCTACCGTGGTTTGCCGATGCACTCAGTCTCATCTCAACAGTGGGCGCGGTATTTTGGTCGGCGGCTTTAATTATCGCACCCGATTATTCGCGTTTTCCTTTGGATATGTTTCTCATCACCGCTGTGAGTTTATTTGTTTTCAAAATCGTCTACGGCTTATCGTTATACAGTGCCTTAGTGCCTTGCACACTAAAGCAACGCCTCGGCGCGGCAATTGCAGGCATGAGTTTAACGCACACTATCGCACTCGGTGTTATTCGCGGTTTATTAACCACTAATCAACCCTTTCTACGCACTGCCAAAGCCGAAGACAAACCCGCATTGCTACAAAGTTTGTTAATGGTACGCGAAGAACTGGTCATGTTAATCGGCTTATTAACCGCGATGACTGCCATTATTTTCCACTACAACATAGCCGAACCCGATGTTATTTGGTGGCTGATTATTCTCAGTATTTTATCGCTACCCTATATTGCCGCATTGATTATGTCGTTGGTTACTATCAAAACGGTGACCAACACAGCCGTGAAGTAGGGGCAGGTCTTGTGCCTGCCCTTAATAAATCGGTACATTATTTAAGGGCAACCACAAGGGATTGCCCCTACCGTACTACGCATTACATTCACCCTGTGAGTCAATAAGCTCTAAAATAGAAACCATTAGCAACAATAAACGGCAAAATCAGCGTTCGTGGCAAAAAAAATTCTCACTCCAGAAGACAGTGATTTGTTTCGACAAACTATCGGCACAGTGCTTGCTGTCAAGCGTGACAAGGTTTCATTAACCAACACGACGAAACCTAAGCCGTATCCTAAACCTGCGGTTATTAACGTCGATGGTCACTTCATCGACACCACAACCGCTTTGCCTATTGAAAAAGTCGGCATTGAAGATATCCTGAGTTTTTTAAATACAGGGCTACAACACGCCGTATTAAAAAAACTACGCAGTGGGTTTTTTGGTTTAGATGCAGAAATAGACCTGCATGGTCTTAATAGCACCGAAGCCAAACGCCAACTCCTGCATTTTCTGCACTATTGCGTTGAAGACGGTTATCGGTGTGTGCATATCGTACACGGTAAAGGGCATCGTTCCCCAGAGCAGCATCCTGTGTTAAAAAATAATATCAATATATGGCTAAGACAACATAAAGACGTACAAGCATTCTGTTCAGCAACGCCTAAAAATGGCGGCACGGGTGCAGTGGTCGTGTTATTGCAGTTATCAGAAAAATACAGTTTTTCAAATAAGACGGATTTTCCACCATGAAAATCAGCTACATCAATCATGACAAATCTTGCTAAATCATATAAAAAAGAAACTTTATTATTAAAACCATTTCGGAGAATCACATGAACATCATACAAATATTAACTGACGCAGTGCAGTTATTCAAAAAACTACTGAATGATTTAAGCGGCAAACGTAGCTTGGTTTATTTGCTAACTTTGGCTATTGCGGTGTCTTTAGGCGCGGGTTTTATACTTTATACTATTGACCCTAGTGTTCACTCATTGACCGATGGTATTTGGTCTGCGTGGGTGACGATGACTCATGTCGGGTTTGGTGATGTCGTGCCGACTTCGCTATTAGGTCGTTTGTTTTCAGCGGGGTTAATTTTGTTTGGGCTGGCGTTGTTTTCCTTATGTACCGCGATATTGTCCGCGTCATTAATCGGTAAAAATATAGATACATGGGGCGATAACGTGCGCCATATTGAACAAGAAACCAATCGTATTGAAGCCGATGAAGATAAAATTCTCAGCGAATTAGCCAGACTGCATGAACGCATGGAACGCCTAGAAACTGCACTAAAAGAAAAATCATGATGACAAAATCTATTCAATTTTGGGCAGTTGTTCCAGCCGCAGGGGTAGGTAAGCGTATGAACGCTGACCGCCCCAAACAATATTTAGACTTAGCGGGGAAAACCGTGATTGAACATACGCTGTTGCGTTTGTTACACGCCGATGTGTTTACCGCTGTTGCGGTCGCCATTTCTGAAGAAGACCCGTATTGGTCTGAATTAAGCGTTGCCAGCCATGAAAAAATTATCAGGGCTAAAGGCGGCAAAGAACGCGCTGATTCGGTGTTGTCTGGTTTACACGCTATCCGTAATCACGCGCAAGATGAGGATTGGGTATTAGTGCATGATGCCGCTAGACCGTGTATTACGTCTAGCGATATTCATCATTTAATTGATTCATTAGTCGATGATGACGTAGGCGGAATTTTGGCGTTACCGTGTGCCGATACGCTGAAAAATGTTGATGCTAAAAACATTCTCGGCACAGCAGACCGTAGTCACATTTGGCGAGCTTTAACGCCGCAAATGTTTCGTTATGGCAGTTTAAAAACGGCATTAGAGTTCGCAGTCGGTACTCCTGCAATAACTGACGAAGCCAGTGCCTTAGAACTGCAAGGCGTACAACCCAAAATTGTCGAAGGTCGCCCTGATAATATTAAAATCACTCGACCGGAAGATTTAGCATTAGCGCAATTTTTTATGGAGCAACAACGTTTGTAGCCTTTTCGCCTATCATTCAGGAACAAACGCCACTTATAACACTGTTATACGATTCCAATCAAACGATGCACCTGGATCGGTTTTACGTTCGGGTGCAATGTCACTGTGACCTGTAATGTGTTGTTTTGATAAGGTCGGGTAGTTTGCCAGTAATGCAGTAATCACCGCGTTAAGTTGCTCATACTGGGTGTTGGTATAAGGGATAAGCTCCGTCCCTTCCAATTCAATTCCTATCGAAAAATCATTACACCGCTCTCGTCCTGCATAATTTGACTGTCCTGCGTGCCAAGCACGTTTATCAAATGGGACATACTGCACTATTTTACCTGTCCGCCGAATTAATAAATGCGCTGATACTTGCAGTTGATAAATAGTTTGTAAATACGGATGGGCGGCAGGATTTAGCTGATTACAAAATAATTGATTGATATAGTCTCCGCCGAATTCACCCGCTGGCAGACTGATACAGTGAATGACTAGCAACGAAATATCGTTAACATTGGGTCTATCATCAAAATTCGGTGATGCTATTTGTGTTGCTTGCGTGAGTTTATGTTGTTCTATGTTCATGTAACAGCAAAAAAGCAGGGTGAATTTTAAATCGTAGGGGCAATGTCTTTCATTGCCCCTATTCATGTAAGCAATTATTTTTTGTTGGCTAATTCTTGTATTTTGTTGCTGAGTAATACTGAACCTTCACCAAAATACGCGCCAAGTGCAAGAGAGAAAGACACGATTAATAAAGGATTACCCCAATGCGCACTGAGTAATACGTCTTGGGTTAATTTGCCGCCTTCTAATAAATAAGCAAAGGTCGCTGAATAACCCAATACGCTGGCTGGAATGGTTGCAAACTGTGGAAAATGCGCCGCAAGACATAAAACAACCACAGAAACAGCAACCGCAATAGAAGCCATTACTGGGAAAGCAAATGAGCCTGCTGGAATAGTCGTAATTAACACAGCCGCTATCCACGCCATCGCCACACCAAATACGCCACAGACGATGACATTTTTCAAGGCTTCTTTAGTCGCACCAAAGGCAAAGTAAGCTGCCCACGCAATCGTCAATGCCCATATTAAAAATAAGCCAGCCGTAGGGCCAACTGCCAAAAACGTGGCAACGCCACTTAATGTGCCAATGCTTAAAGAAAGTGCAGTAAGGTTGTTCATAGATACATCTCCAAATTAGTCACCTCGGTTATGTTAATGAGCTTTCATGTTGAGGCAATCCATGTAAGCTAAGGTTCAAAATTTGCTACCGTTAAATGGCGTGGTTTTAAGCCTGTGAGTAACAGGGTTGCAACATAGATACTCATGCCTATGCTTACCCACTTGAGTAAATGCAGCACTCGCTCTGTTGAACTCCACGCCGCCCACCAGTCTGGATTAACCCAATAATACAACGCCGCTGTCATCGCAGCACTTGCCAATAATACGCGGCTCACAAATAATAGCCAACCGCTTGCAGGTTGATAAACTTTATCTTTCAGTAGTTTTTTTAGCAACAATGCAGCATTAAAAAACGCGCCTAATGAGGTAGCTAATGCTAAACCTGCGTGTGCTAAAGGAAATACTAACACTATATTTAACGCTAAGCTGATTATCATAGCGTAAATTCCATAACGCACAGGGGTTTTTACTTCCTGACGGGCAGTAAAGGCGGGAACTAATACTTTAATCAATAAATAACCAAGCAAACCTACCGCATAACCCCTTAAACTTTGGGCGGCTAAATGGACATCATTGATAGTGAATTCGTGGTATTGAAAGAGGGTCGATAACATCGGTTCGGCTAAGACAAATAAGCCGATGGTGGCAGGCATTCCGACTAATAACACTAAGCGCAAGCCCCAATCTAAAGACTGAGAAAACGCCACGCTATTTTCTGCGGCATAATTATTAGCCAAGCTGGGTAAAATGACTGTGCCTAATGCCAGCCCTAGAACACCCAAGGGAAATTCAACTAAACGATCTGAATAATATAACCACGATACGCTACCGACAGTTAAAAATGAGGCTATCAACGTGTCTAGCAATAAATTAATTTGCGTAACAGAAACGCTAAACATAGCGGGTAGCATGAGTTTAATCACCCGATTAACACCTGCATCTTTAAAATCAATGCGCGGGTGCGGTAGTAAACCTAAACGAATTAAACTGGGTATTTGACACAACATCTGCACGATACCTGCAATAAAAACCCCCCAAGCCATTGCTACTACAGGCGTATCCATTAACGGTGCTAGCCAGATTGCCGTCGCTATCATACAGATATTGAGAAAAACAGGGGTAAGAGCAGGAATAGCAAATTTACTGTGGGCATTTAAAATACTACCCGCAAATGCCGTCAAGGAAATAAATAACAAGTACGGAAACGTGATTTGTAGCATCAACACCGATACATCATGCTGTGTGCCTTGCCAAGCAAAACCAGGTGCCAACAATAAAATAAGCACAGGAGCAAGCACGATACCCGCTAACGTCATCAACAGTAGGCACACGGCTAACGTCCCCGCCGTTTTATCAATGAACAGCTTTAATGCCGCTTTACTGCCTTGTTCTTTGTAATCTGTCAGCACAGGTACAAACGCATGAGCAAACGCCCCTTCGGCAAATAAACGGCGCAAAAAATTGGGAATTTTAAAAGCCACAAAAAACGCATCAGTCGCTAAATCGACACCAAACAACCGCGCGATTAACATATCGCGAACAAATCCCAATAGTCGGGAAATAAGCGTCATGCTACCGACCACCATCGTTGATTTAAAAAGCCGCCTACTCACTAATTATGTCCTCTTAATGGTTTAAATAGATTGACAATAATAACAGTTAAAAAGATAATATACGGCTATTAACTAACTTTGAAGAATCGAGATACTGACACTATGGCTAATACAGCACAAGCTAAAAAGCGTGCGAAGCAAGCGGAAAAAAGCCGTATTCGCAACGCAGGACAACGCAGCAAATTACGCACTTTTGTAAAAAAAGTACTTGCTGCTGTAAAATCAGGCGATAAAGAAACTGCACAAACTGCCTACAATATCGTAGTGCCAATTATCGATTCTGCTGTCAACAAAGGCATTATCCATAAAAATAAAGCCTCACGCGGCAAAAGCAGATTGAATGCAAAAGTAAAAGCGATTGCAGTCGCTTAATACCTTTAGCTTTCATCGCTAATAAAAAGGCTGTCACTATCAACGGTGACAGCCTTTTTTATTGTCTAAAAGTTAAGGTAAGTAACAACCATGCCCACTGACAAACACAAACCCTTCAAACTACACAGCCCGTTTCAACCTGCGGGCGATCAACCCGAAGCGATTGTGCAACTCATCGTGGGGCTAAATGATGGTGAAGTTCATCAAACCTTATTAGGTGTGACGGGTTCAGGCAAAACCTTTACTATAGTATTTTAGCTTTCAGATAGTTTGAAAAACAAATTCAATACAAGAATATAAATCAGAATAACCAGAAATAGATTTCTTAATTTTAGATTTAATAATCGCCCAGTATTGTTCGATAGGATTTAAGTCACACGATTACCCACAACTC
>SHZG01000076.1 GCA_009692395.1 Methylococcales bacterium
GCCCCATTCCAAATCACCATCGGCGTTGATATTGCCAAGAAAAAATTTGATGTTGCTAGCTTGATTGCCAGTAAATACAAACATAAGGTATTCGATAACAATGAAGCAGGCTATATCGCTTTTATTGCTTGGTTTCTGTCACTTTGTGGTGACCTTCATCCCTTGATTTGCATGGAAGCAACGGGGGCTTATAGTTTGCCACTTGCTGATTTTCTCGTTAATCAGAGCTATGCCGTTAGTATGGTCAATCCTGCCAAGATTCACACGCTTGCCAAAAGTGAGTTAAACCGTGCCAAAACGAATAAAGCGGATGCCAAGCTCATCGCTCGTTATGCCTTGATGATGCAGCCGCCTTTGTGGACTCCACCCCCTGCCAATATCCGTGCATTACAAGCCTTGGTTCGCCGTGTAAAGTGACAGAAACCAAGCAATAAAAGCGATATAGCCTGCTTCATTGTTATCGAATACCTTATGTTTGTATTTACTGGCAATCAAGCTAGCAACATCAAATTTTTTCTTGGCAATATCAACGCCGATGGTGCTGTGGAATGGGGCTTGAGACATGACGCTACCTTCTAAAGCAAGATGAGAATGAAATGATGAATAATCGAAACCACCGCTATGTTCAACCTTATGAATACAGGCTTTATGCCTAAGAATACCATTCGAACTACAATAGCAAGTGTGGATGGCGAGGAGTTCAATCTATGTAACAGGCTTTATGCCTAAGGATGGGCACGACTGCCTCGCTATCCGCCCGATGATCAATCGGGGATTCTGAGCTTGTTAGGGTTCGGAATCAAGGGCTGATATTATTGACGCGCGGCGGCAAATTTAACGCTGTCCTTGTGACAGCTTGGCATTATAAAGGTGAGTTCGCTCTGACAGAAATACAGTAATGCTGTGGGTTTGTTGGGTAAGCTGTCGATTGCTAGCAATCGACAGCTACTTAAAGCGATTGAGTTATGAAGTGATTTTGGCGTGATTAATTAGGCACGCATACTACCCTCGGATAAATAAGTAAAAAACATGGGTAGCAAAACCCAAAGACTCATAAGAGCTGCAACACCCAAAATTGCAAACAGAAACAGTTTTAATGTTGCTGACATACTCTCTCCGATACTTTCTTCATGATCTAACGTTGTTTCTTCGTCGGTCAAATCAGTTCGTTCTTCGGTTTCCATCGTAATCCCCTTGTGTTATTAAATGAATAAAAAAGCAATTACTCTATAACAAAGAGTGCGAGACTAAATTTTAGTGTTGATGCCCTGCACTCAAGCAATCAAAAAGAAATTTGATCACACGATTACTGTATGACAAACAGATAACTATGTACAGAATAAAGACGTTATCCAAAATTATTTGTAACGACTCAATACTTTATTCAACTCCTAAGATGGGTAGAGGCGATAACTAAAACCCATCACATAAGCCGTGAAGCCAACAACTTCACGGCTTTTTTATGCCATTCACACTCTGTAATACGATAAGCGCGTAGGTTAAAAAGCCTATTCGAGCAAAAATGAAAAGGCTTTACAACAACCGACTAACTTCACAACCTAACGCTGTGGTGAGTGCATATCATAGATAACAGAGGCTTCACGTCTTTTTTTGCCATCATCCGTTTTGCCATCTTTAAAATCATTCTCTTCTTTGCCTTTTCTTAAATTATTTTGATCTATTCTGTCTTTACCAAACTTGGTCATCATGGCTTCCCATGAAGCATATTGATCATACTCTTTAAAACCAGCAGTTTTACGTTCTTGATACAGTGCTTTACCCATTTCAATGATTTGTTGAGGCGTTTTACCATCGACAACATCCAGAAAAACCTCATCATCTTTATTCGCGTCACGCAACATCCAAAATGACACTTCAAATTCTAATTGTGTTTCAGCAGGCATATATTTTTTTAAGCCTTGAATTGAACGATAAACGGTTTTTATGTTGTGACCGTTTATTTCGCTACCTTTACCGCACGCGCCTAAGGCGGTGCAGCTTAAAATCAGCAAGAAAAGAACTAATTTTTTCATTATGAATAACCTCGATTTAAGTTTGGGTGAATGTGATGGTTTTTATAAACACCAGTTCATTAAACAACGTAAAATGGTCGGTTATTATAACCTTGAGCAAAGTTTATGCTTGAATTTATCCAACTATTAAAACAGCGCTATCAAAGCGTGTTAAACCAACAAGGTAATGAGGCGCGTCGAACTCTTTATCAACTTCGTATAGATCAACTGATTTTAGCGGAAGCGTTTATCCGCAAAGGACAGTTGTTAAATTCATCCGCTGTGCAACCGTTGCAAGTTGCCGTTATTGGCCCTACGCAAGCAGGTAAAAGTTCGCTGGTGAATGTGTTATTACATACCGAAGCGGCAGGTGTGAGTCCATTGGCAGGTTATACCGTGCATCCGCAAGGTTTTTGTCACGGGATTAGTTTGGCTGATTGTCACGATTTGCCGCATTATTTTGGGCGTTTTCAGCAGTTGCAACAAAGCCAATTGAGCAAAGAACGCTATGATTGTTATTCGCTGACTGAACTCAATAGTGCATCACCTTATCTGCCACACGGTGTGTTATGGGATACGCCCGATTTTGATTCCATTGATTCAGCGACGTATCGCGAAGGCGTGATACGCGCCATTGCGTTGGCAGATGTGCTGATTTTAGTGGTCAGTAAAGAAAAATACGCCGATCAATCCGTTTGGGAGATGATGGCGTTTTTGGAAGTATTGCATCAACCCACTGTGATTTGTTTGAACAAACTCACTGAAGGCTCTGAAAACCTATTAACTCACTCATTACAAGAAAAATGGCGGTTAGCCAGAAGTGATGATTTTCCTAGCGTTGTGCCGTTATTGTATGAAACACAAGCAGGCGCACCGCTGTGGTCTGTTACACAAACCGCGTTATTACAACAGTTAGCTCAACAAGTTAGTCATAAAAAGCAAGCGCGTTTTACTCAAGAATTGCTGCAAAAACATTGGCACGCGTGGCTAGAACCTGTCCGCGCTGAGCATCAATGTATCGCTGATTGGCAAATTCTGTGTCATGAAATAATGCAAGCCGCGCTGGACAGTTATCAACGGGATTTTTTGAATCACCCGCATCATTATGAAACCTTTCAACACGCCTTAGCGGAGTTACTGATTTTATTGGAAGTGCCTTATTTCGCAGGTTTTCTGGCAGGTGCGCGTAAAGCACTGACTTGGCCCGTGCGGCAATTGATGAAATTGAGCAGTAAACGCCAGCACATCACCAATAGCAGTCATGAGGTGGCATTATTAAAGCAAATCGCCGAACATACCTTGATTCAACTCACTGATAAATTGCTGGATAAAGCCGAACAACATCAACAAAATGACTGGTGGAAAGCATTAAATAGCGTCTTACGCACGCAACGCATTCATCTACTCACTGATTTTTCAGCGGCAGCAAATACTTATCATCTTAATTTTCAGCAAGATGTCGAACAGACTGCCCAACAGCTTTATCATAAATTACAACAACAACCGCTGGTATTAAACACCTTACGCGCCACGCGCGTGACTGCGGATGCTGCTGTTATCGCCTTCACGCTACACACAGGCGGTATCGGTGTCCAAGCTTTAGTCATTGCGCCTGCGATGCTGACCGTGACTTCGATGCTGACGGAAAGCGCGATTGGTAGTTATATGCACAAAGTTGAGAGCGAACTGAAACAGCAACAACTCGCTACAGTCAAACAAAGTCTGTTTATCGACAGCCTGATTAAACAGCTGTTAGCACTGCCTGAACAACTCTCCACACTCACTTATTTTAACATTTCGCAACAGTCGCTAGACGCGGCGGAGCGACAACTAACAGACAAACGTCATGGCTTACGATTACTCTGAATTAGTACAACATACCCAACATTGGGCGCAGCAAGCGCAGGCAGCGGGTTGGATAAACAACGACACCGCGCAATCGCTCAATGAAGTCGATACGCGTTCACCCTATGCGTTATTTGGTAATCGCTTAGCAAATGCCCGCCCGTTAATCGTCGCTTTTATGGGTGGTACTGGGGTTGGCAAAAGCGCGTTACTGAATCGTTTAGCGGGTAAAGCCGTTGCTAAATCAGGCATAGAACGCCCTACCTCGCGTGCAGTTACCCTGTTTTATCATCACAGTGTCGCCCTGCCCTCACTAGCTGAACAACTGCCACTGGCTAAAATCAATCTCGCCAACCACGATGACGACCGCAAAAAAAACATCATCTGGATTGATATGCCCGATTTTGACAGCACCGAACTGAGCAACAAACAGCAAGTATTGAGCTGGCTACCGCACATCGACATCCTCATTTATGTCGTTAGTCCTGAGCGCTATCGCGACGCAAAAGCGTGGCGATTATTACTGGTTGAAGGCGGGCGGCACGCGTGGTTATTTGTATTAAATCAATGGGATAGAGGGCAACCTGCACAACTTGCGGATTTTAATCAGCAGCTGCACAAAGCAGGGTTTGTTGAACCGATGATATTTAAAACCATCTGCACCGATGAAGCGCAAGCCGATGATTTTAATCAATTAGAAAACCTGATTATTTCTTTAGCGAATCAACACACGATTGAACAACTGGAACAACACGGCTCACAGGTGCGTAAACAAGCACTTAAACAACAACTGCAAAGCACACTCGCCGCCTTAGGTTCAGTGCAGCAACTTAAAACCCAGTGGCACACGCAATGGCAACAAACCAGCACCTTACTACAACAAGGTTTTACTTGGTCGTGCCAACAACTGGCTCAACATTATGCGAATCACGCAACTGATTTAATCGCGCTGCCTGCACTGGCTAACTATGCCAGTGACAACAAACTAACGCTTTGGGATGAGTGGGCAGAGAGCCGTTTTAATGATGCGATTGATGAATTGATTAGCACTGCCGACCAAGCAGGTTTACCCGTGTTACCACTGAAAAAACAATTGGTGGGATTGCGTGAAAAAGCCCAAAAAATTGTCCACACCCAAAGCCAATTGTCGGCGCGACTCGCCTTAGCCACACCGGGAAGTGCGTTACATCGTGGCTTTTTAAAAGTGATGCGCTTATGTGAAATTACCCTACCCTTAGCCGCTATGTCGTGGGTAAGTTATCAAGTTTTTATCGGCTATTACCACAGTAATATAGAATCTGTTCCCTATTTAGGCGTTGATTTTGCGATACATAGCGGTTTACTTATCGCGCTAACGTGGTTAATTCCGTTTTTTATTCTAAAAAAAGCCCAGCCGTCGCTACAAAAGAGCGCGTTAAGTGGACTCAACAAAGGCATCACTACCGCATTCAGTCTTATAGAAAATGACGGAGCCGCTGTTATTGAAAACGTCACCCATCAACACGCCGCGCAGTGTCAACAACTCACTGAATTGATTGAACACTGCGACAGTGACGAACCGCTAGTCATCGACGATAACAGCCCGTTAATCAGAATGTTGGTGTAATACACCATCCACACCAAAGAGGTTTTTATGCGTTTAAAAAGCTGGTATTCCAGTAATCAATTTATTGTATTAATTATTGCCACAGGCTCTTTTGTTGGCATCAATAATATTGCCAATGCAGAAGAAAAGAAAACCTACAGTAAACCGCCGTTTTCTGTTTTTTCCAGTCAACTATCAGATGCCTTATTGGGCAATGATAAATATGAAAAATCCTTATGGAATTTGCATGACGCGCTCACGTTACCCGAATGGTTATCTGCGTCAGTAGAACAGCGCACCCGTTACGAAACGATGGACGCGAATTATAAAGCGGGTAGCAAAGGGGGCGATCAACAAATTCCACTGCAAACCGATGTATTTTTAGAAGCACGTTTTAAAAATTTTCGTTTGGGTGGTGAGTTTTTGGATGCACGGCAATTTGGCGCAGATTCAGGCTCAGGCGTTAATAATACTCAAGTTGACGCAGCTGATTTACTGCAAGGTTATTTGGCGTGGTCAAATAAAAATTTATTTGAAAGTGGCTTAGGCACAGAAGTCATTTCTGGACGACAAACCTTAAATTTTGGCAGTCGGCGTTTGGTGGCAAGAAATGCGTTTCGTAATACCATTAACAGCTTTGATGGTGTACGGGTGCGAGTGCTTGATGATGACAACTGGCAGTTTAACGCCTTTGTGTCGATGCCTGTCAATCGCTATCCAACGGCAAGTAACGCGCTACTTAATAACCACATGACCTTTGATCGCGCCGATGGTCACACTTGGTTTTCGGGTGGGTTTTTGGAGTTGACTGATATAGCGTGGGGGATTAACAACGAGCTTTATGTGTATCATCTTGATGAAGGCGATAGTAAAAAAAATCAAACGCGTAATCGGCGTTATTTCACCACAGGCACACGTTTTTATAGCAAACCCACTAAGGCAAAATTTGATTTTCAATTTGAAAGCATCGGTCAATTTGGTACAGTGCGTGCACTCACTGATCCCAGTGACGGTAAGAATTTATCGCATACCGCGTGGTATCAACATATTGATATAGGCTACACGGTCGATATGCCGTGGAAACCCCATCTTGGAGTGGAATACGATTATGCCAGCGGGGACAAAAATACGAACGATGGTAAAGATCAGCGTTTTGATACCTTGTACGGTGCGCGGCGTTTTGATTATGGCCCGACGGGTATTTATGGGGCATTTGCGCGTAGCAATATGAACAGCCCTGGGTATCGACTGGGTTTTACGCCGCTTGCCAATGTACAAACCACGCTGAGTCATCGGTTTTTCTGGTTAGCGCAACGTACAGATGCGTGGACGACCGCAAATTTGCAAGATAAAACGGGGAATAGCGGGGATTTTGTCGGTCAGCAACTGGATGTATCCACCCGTTGGGATGTGAACAGCAGTGTAAATCTG
Source organism: Methylococcales bacterium (assembly GCA_009692395.1). GTDB lineage: Bacteria > Pseudomonadota > Gammaproteobacteria > Methylococcales > Methylomonadaceae > UBA4132. The sequence continues at coordinate 6,874 of SHZG01000076.1, forward strand.
GAAACGGGCTGGACACATTTGTTTAAAGGACGATTTGCAAAAACTGCCCCGAATGCGCCCGATGGGCAGGACATTAATTATTTTTATGTGCAGAGTTTGTTGCGGTTTTAGGGGCTATTATGTTTTTCAATAAATTCATAAGTTATCTAGTTCCTACGCGCGGCGTGGGAATTTATACAGACCGTGCTGCGGTCTGTTCAACGCGGCGCGTTGACACTGCATTCCCACGCGGCGCGTGGGAACGAGGAATTCGTTTGCTAACCGTCATGGGTTTATTGACTATTAGCACGATAAGCCAAGCGGAAATAACGCTGGTAGCGGTTGCATCCGATTTTACCAAACCGATGACAGAAATTGTCGCCGAATTTGAAAAAGCCACAGGACACATTGCCCAATTGTCGTTTGGTTCTTCGGGTAAATCGTTTGCTCAAATTCAAAGTGGTGCGCCATTTGAAGTGTATTTGTCAGCCAGTGAACAATATCCACTGGAACTGGAAAAATCAGGTTTTGCTGTTGCCGATAGTCGTTTTATTTTCGCGATTGGCAAATTAGTGCTGTGGTCGAAGACGGATAATGATGTCGATGATAAAGGTGAAATTCTAAGCAAAGGCGGTTTTAAACATCTTGCGATAGCCGATCCTAGCCACGCGCCTTATGGTGTATTCGCGGTTGAAGTCTTAAAAAATCTAGGCTTACTCGATAAAATAGAACCCTTGTTTGTGCAAGGTGAAAATATTGCGCAAACCTTTCAATTTGTCAGCACAGGCAATGCTGAATTAGGATTCGTTGCCTTTGCACAAGTGATTGACACTAACACAGGAAAAATTGGTAGCGGTTCAGGTTGGTTGGTGCCGACTAATCTACATAGCCCCTTTAAACAAACTGCCGTGTTGTTAAAAAAGGGCGCGGAAAATCGGGCGGCGATTGCGTTAATCGCATTTCTTAAATCACCGACAGCATTAGCGATTATTAAAAAATATGGCTTTGGTTTACCTGACTGATGCTAAGCGCGGCTGATATTGATACCTTATGGCTAACATTTAAAGTCGCTAGCCTTGCCACGATAATTTTATTATTGCTAGGCACGCCATTGGCTTGGTGGCTAGTCCGCTCACCGTTTCGCTGGAAAAGTATTTGCAATGCCTTAGTGGCGTTGCCGATTGTCTTGCCGCCGTCAGTATTGGGTTTTTATTTGCTAATATTAATGAGTCCTACGGGTGTCGTGGGACGATTAACCACTGCCGTAGGCTTAGGAACATTGCCATTTACCTTTACAGGTTTAGTGGTGGCATCGGTGCTGTATTCCATGCCGTTTGTGGTGCAACCATTACAAACAGCCTTTACTGCGATTGGCAACACACCCTTAGAAGCAGCAGCAACGTTACGCGCTAGTCCATTAAATACCTTTTTCACCGTCGTTTTGCCATTGTCACGTTCTGGATTTTTAACAGCGGCCATTTTAGGATTTACTCATACCGTAGGTGAATTTGGCGTGGTGTTAATGGTCGGTGGTAATATCCCTAATAGAACCCGCGTGGTATCGGTGCAGATTTATAATCACGTTGAAGCGATGGAATATAGCCAAGCACACGGTTTAGCGGGTGTCTTGTTAGGGTTTTCATTTTTGGTGTTACTGTTGTTGTATAGCACGTTAAAAACTAACCCCGTGTCGCCGCTAAAATAACGATAGCGACCTGCGAGGTTTTAAAAACCTCGCAGGTCTTCTAAGGGAGTCTTATGACTGAAAAGATCATCGCCCAATTCAAACTTGATTACGGTACGTTTAAATTAGACGTAGATTTACAGTTGCCCAGTTCAGGCATCACTGTGTTATTTGGGCATTCAGGCTCAGGAAAAACCACTTTATTGCGGTGCATCGCAGGCTTGCAACACGCACAGCACGGGTTTTTATCTATCAATGGCAAGCTCTGGCAAGACAGCAACCAGCAATTATTTTTGCCTACCCATAAACGTTCGCTAGGCTATGTGTTTCAAGATGCAAACCTATTTGCCCATTTAACGGTACGGGGTAATTTATGTTATGGCTTAAAACGCATCGGGCAAACCGCTACAACCAAAAAATTTAACCAAGTGATTGAGTTGTTAGGCATCGAACACTTACTAGAAAGAATGCCAGAATGCTTGTCAGGTGGTGAACGCCAACGGGTCGCCATTGCGCGCGCCTTGGTATTAAATCCTGACATCTTGCTGATGGATGAACCACTAGCCTCGTTAGATTTTAAGCGGAAACAAGAAATTCTGCCTTTTCTAACACGGCTACATAATGAACTTAATATTCCCCTGTTATATGTCACCCATTCCCAGCAAGAAGTCGCCCAATTAGCCGATTATTTAGTGTTATTAGCCGATGGCAAAGTCCAAGCGGCGGGGTTATTAGCAGACACACTCAGCCGTTTATACCTACCGCACGCACAAGACAGACAAGCCGCCAGTGTGTGGCACGTCACCGTTATGGAGCATGAACCCGCTTATCATCTGACGCGCGTCGCGTTTGCAGGCGGTGACCTGAGTGTGCCTGTGATTGATGCCCCGCTGGGTACTGCATTACGCATTCAAATTTACGCCCGTGATGTCAGTATTACCCTCGAAGTCGCCAAAACAACCAGTATTCTCAACGTATTACCCGCGACTATTACTGATATTGTCGATGATGAAACGGGGCAAAGTCTGATACGTCTGCGAGTCGGTAATCAGCCATTATTAGCGCACATTACCCGCAAGTCAGCACAAAAACTGGCGTTGCAAACTGGCATGATGGTTTATGTACAAATCAAAGGTACATCTATTTTAAATTAACCTAGGAGCATCACATGAATAACTGCCCATCTTGTGGTTACGAACGTAACAAAACTGACCTGCGCTGCCCTGAATGCGGCGTATTTTATCCAACCATTGCAGAATTAATTGCCGAAGAAGAAGCTTATGAAGCCGCGCATTCCTTGCGTGGGCGTTGGCAAAAAATCTTTGAATCCGCTGATAAAAAACACGCCTTATTAACAGAATTAAAACACATCGTGGCAGATTTATCGACAAAAGTCCGCTTTACCCTGTTTGTTATTTTTGTATTTGTATTCGCATTAATTATTACCGTGCTATAGGCACAAAGGAAAATCATCATGTTAAAAATAGGGTAGTGGGTTAAATCTGTGATGATAGATTAAAATCACGGGCAGAATAAAATCACACTTACCTAAAAGACCTTATGAGCTGCTACCAAGAAATCACCTGTCCATTCTGTAAAAGTAACCAGATTGGCAAGTCAGGACGCAATGCAAC
>SHZG01000077.1 GCA_009692395.1 Methylococcales bacterium
ACTTTCGAACATGGATCAAACGACTCAATCGCAAGACCATTTGCTTCTCAAAACTAGAGTTGATGCACGACACCGTCATCGGTTTGCTTATCAACAAGGTCGAATTCGGGCGCGATATTTATTCATAATTACCGATTTAACCCACTACCCAATTTTTGGTTAGATAGTGACGTAAAGCGTCACCTTTAGACTAGATAAGAATCTTTAACAACCTATTAGGTGAGATGGTATAAATAATGCTATCTACTATCAATAACCCATCATAATTACTTTAAGAAGGTAAAATGAACAAGAAAAAGGGCTTTACGCTAATAGAATTAATGGTCGTGATTGCCATTATCGGCATTGTCGCCAGTATTGCGATACCCAATTTTAGCGATATGATTCAACGTAATCGTTTAAAAGGCGCGGTTAAAGCCTTAGAGACCGATTTACAGTGGATGCGCACTCAATCAATAAAGCAAAGTTGTAATCTTCAAGCCTCATTTATCACGGGTGACAGTAGCACTTGGAGCTATAAAATCTATCAACCTGCTGCTGAACTTTGTCCATCATGCACCGCTGGTGCTAATTGTGTGCTTAAGACAATCACTGGAACTGAATTTGCAGGCGTTACTATGGCTGCCCCCTCTTTTCTGAGCGCACCAACAACAGTTGCTGAATTTGATTTTAGACGCGGTGAAGCCAGAAGAGTTAATAATAGTTATAGTAATGGAGGCGTTACTCTATCTACGACTACATATACGGCTAGAGTAGTGATTGCTCAAAGTGGACACGTGAGAATTTGCACCCCGTCAAGTACTACAGGCTTAACTGCTACGCCCAGCTGCCCCTAGCTGCTAAACCTCCAACAGAGATAATAAAATGAAAAAGCAACAAGGCTTCACATTAATAGAAATTATGCTTGCCCTAGTGCTAGGGTTATTTATTATTACTGCCACCTTAACGGTTTATGTCCACACCATTGCGAGCAGTGCCGATACCATTAAATCAGCACGCTTAAATCATGATTTAGGCATGACCATGTCATTAATGGCTAATGATATTAAACGAGCGGGTTATTGGGGCGGGGCAGTTATTGTGGCAACGCCTAATACTACAGCTAATCCTACCAGTTTACATAATCCTTTTACCACTGCAACAAGCATAAGTATAGGTATTAACATTACTGCAAACGATTGCATTCTTTACACCTACGATGCTAACAGTAGTGGTGCTTTAACACCTACCGTTACTACCGATGATATAGATACTAATGAATATTTCGGCTTTAGAAAATCTAATACCAGCTCGATTCAAATACGTTCAACTAATGTCCCTTGTAATGATGCAACAGGAGCATGGGAATCCATCACCGATGAAGCTGTGATTAATATCACCGATGTACAGTTTAGTTTTACAGCAATGGCAGAACAGGCAGCAACAACAGCCGCCCCTATTCATCCCGCTTATCCCGCATTAATTGGCACATCACGCTGTTTAAATAATACGACAACCGCATCGCCTAATACTAATGATACGATAGATTGTACGGGCATTGTCAACACACCCGCCGCCACGGTTGCAGCCCCCCATAGTTGCGCAGTAAATCGAGTGGTTAATATTAGGTTATCAGGAAGCGTAGTGAATGATGCCGATGCCAGAAAAAGCATTAGCAGCACTGTTGAAATCAAAAATAACCGCTTGTTTCAAAAAACATCGTAGACCAGAGAGAATGGCCATGAAGACACTAACACGCAACAATCAACGCGGAGCTGTCAGTCTAATAACAGCGATTATCCTGATAATCTGTATTACGCTGGTGGCTTTGTTCACCTCAAAAACGGTGCTGATGGAAACTAAAATAACCGCAGATGATTACCATACCACACAAGCATCAGCGGCGGCGCAAGCGGCAATGGATCAAGCGGTCGCTTACGCGAGTAATGGTGGCATTGACCAAGATACGAATGGCACGGTTGACTTTACGTTAGCCAGTCCTAAATTGATTACCTTATTATCAGCTCCACAAACAACAACCGCATCATTTTATTTTATCAATGCAGCGGGTAATCGTTGCGACTGTACCGCAGGCAATTGTTTTGCTACAGCCCCAAAAAGTAGAGCATTAATCGTTGCCACAGGTTCAAGCGATGATCGCACTGCCACACGAACTATTTCGCAATGTATTGGTTCATACAACCCCCTAAATCCACCTTATGGTGGTGCGGGAGCTATTCCTATTCCATTGCTTGGCGTGTCTACTGTGAACGTAAGAGGTAACGCGCATATCATCAACCGCTATACTAATTCTAATGTATGGGCAGGAGATCCTTACAGCATTAATGGTGCCAGTCTAAAAACGTATTTAAGACCATCAGGCACGCAAACGTCTGATTTCACTTTAAATCAATTACTAGCGGATATTCCCGCTAACGACAGTTTAAGCGGTAGTGTTGACGGTAGCGCGCTAAGCAATTATACCGTGGGAGTGTCTAATGGAGGGACTGGCAATGGCATTGACATTATTGATAATGATGAATCAACAGCAAACATGACCTTTAAAACTTTTTTCTCTCAATCACTATCAAAAACCATTGCGGCAGCAGAAACAAAAGGCAAGTGTTATATTTCGGGTAGCACCATAACCCCTGTATTAATGCCCGGTGAAACAGGAACACCCGTAGCGCAACCCTGCACTGGTGGAACGAGCATTCCTAATCCAACTAAACAGGGAACTCTTATTGTGACAGGCAGTAGCCCCTCTCTTCCAAATCCATTAGGTTCAGTGACCAACCCAGTGATTTTAATTGTGGTCGGCGATCTGCGCTTGAATCAAGATGCAATTTACGGTCTTGTTTATGTGACAGGCGAACTGCACTTAGGCGGCGGCGCATTGCTGGTTGGTTCAGCGATTTCTCAATCTCCTAATCCCGCAAACGGCACAGGCGCGGGTCAACCCACCGTTATTTACAGACCGATGGGGGGAGATGCACTGGATAGCAGTGGCAATTCAGCTGCCTATAATATAGATAGTTTTGCTGAAACAGGCGTTATTACAGGTTCATGGCAAGATTGGTAATCGCCCGCCTATAGCTAGCAGCGATAAAATGATTGCAAAACCCGTTCGCACTGAGCCTGTCACTGCCATTAAGTTAAGCCGTTCGTGCTGAGCCATTCGACAAGCTCATGAGAGCCTTGTCGAAGCATGAACGGCTTAACTTGGGGCTTCGGATTTTTCCATTCACCCTTCGACAAGCTCAGGACGAACGGAAAAATCCTTAACTTAATAGCAGTGACTGAGCCTGTCTCAGTGTGAATGTGGTTCGACTGTTCGACAAGCTCACAGCGAACAGTATCATTTTATTGTGCGTTGTGGCTATACAACTCGGAGTTCTAGGCATGACGCGGGCTCATTGAAAATGTCCAAATCGTGCTTTAAACACCTAAACAACAGATTTAACCCACTACCCAATTTTACAGAGAGTATTAACATGACACATTTTATAAAAAATAGAGGAATAGGGCTAATTGAAGTATTAATTACTACTCTCGTTGTTGCCGTGGGTTTATTAGCTGTCGCTGCCTTACAAGGCAATTTGATGAAAAGCAGTGGTGAAAATAAAGCGCGTGCTGAAGCAAAAACCCTGTGTGAAACTAAAATAGAGCAACTTAGAGATGCCATCGCCCAAGGAACGCCCACCACAGCTGGCACTTATAATGCTATCGTAAGCAGCACAAGCGCAACCAAAGACAGTATTACTGGCACCAATGAGACATTTACCAGAGAGTGGCTAGTAACCCCGCTCACCGTTCCCGCCAACCATAAACAAATTAGCGTTACCTGCAAATGGGGTAATAATGATGCAGACCATCAAGTTATCGTACAAAGCCTTTTGTCTTTTGATGACATTGCCGTTTCTCTCGCTATTAATGATGCTGCCACTGCCGCTTCAGGCTCTGCTGGCTTAGGCAGCCCCACTACTAATGCTGGTTCATCAGATGATGTTGGTCAGGTGAAATTACCTTGTAGTAATGCTGAGTTAATTCCCTTTGAAAATGGCTTATACACTCGCCGAGTATATTATCAAGGGACAGGTACTTTTAAAGAAGCAATTGAACTTTTTAAGCAAGTGGGAACAGAATGCTATCGCAACACTCGTTATAACGGCGGTGTCATTATTCCAATAAAAGGCAGGCTTTATTCAAATATTTCGTCATCGTTATCACTTAGCGGATTTAGTTCATCGGAACAGGGTATTTTTTGTACTATTGATTCTTCTTACGCACTAACATCTACTAGCTCACTTCCTTATAGTTGTTATGTAGGTGGAAAATGTTCCAGTGCGACTGCGGGAACGACTTACACATCAGGAAGTAGCACCAACACTATTGTTACACAATGCCCCCCCACTGGTGGAACTTACCCTACCTACAATTGGGTAGGCGATGGCGGGTGGCGCGGTCGAATCGGTATTAAAGGGTTAATATCAGGGAATGGTGGTAACACCGTGTGTTTTTCTGACAGCAGTAGCAGCAATACTGACACCGCACGCGAGTATTTTTCTCTGCGCAACAACAGTAGCGTATTAACACATGAAGGCATTAACAAGCCCTATCTATGTCATGATTTTTTAGTAGCAGACAGTTGCCCAACTACGGCAGGCGCGCTTAATGTTGCGAATAGCCTTATTAAACGCACAACCACGGGTATTTCAACAAGTCTTACATCCGATTTTTCAGGAACAGCCGTCAACACTTATGATTCGGTCGTTAATAAAAGCTCTTGTCACGTTATCACTGGCACAGTGCCGAGCGGTGTAACCACTGTAGGTGCAACAACCAGCAATGGTGGTTTTGACTGTACCGTGACAGGCACTACTTATGAATGTATCGGTACGTCTAAACAGACAAGTGTTACTGTTTCGGCAACAGCTGGTGGAACTACCCCCCCCCTTGTTGTGACATTAACACCTAGCACGATGACAGTTCCAAGTATGAATCTTGTTGCTGCGGGGGGGGGTGGGGGTGGTGGGACTACTTATACAGTAAGCGGTACTATAACCTATCACACAGCGGTAGCAGCAGACTTGCTTTCTATATTACCTGCTTCATGTAGTTTTACTGGGGGCGTAGCAAAAACAGGCTACAGTTGTACTGCCGTTGCATCAGGCACTAATGTGACTGTAACGTTTACGGATGGCTCTGGTGCTAATAATAGAGCTATATGTGTAGGCAGGACCAAGGTAGAGACGACAGGTGGAACTATTTACACTGCCACAGCATCAGGTACGCAAAATATAACACTGAAAAAAGGCAACTCTATTGCTTGCCCATAATCAGCTCCGTAGGTCGGGTTAGCAATAGCGTAACCCGATACAAACCACATCCATGTTGGGTTACAGCTATCGACTAACCCAACCACTTCACAACCCAGACCGCGCCGATTTTAAAAATCGGCGCGGTCTTTTTGTTTAACAATGCTTTTTGTTGTTACAATTCCACTCAACTCAATTATTCAAAAATCAGGAGATAATTTTATGTATGCCATCGAATTTGAGGCGGATGTTCATAACAATACTATTCAAATCCCCATTGAATACAAAGAACTCGAAGCAAAACATATTAAAGTTTTTATCGTAGAGGTCAGTAATACGCAAAAAAACTTACCCGCTGGTTTTTTAAATCCCGTCTCAGTTAATAGCTACAAAGACATCACGAAGCGAGACGATTTGTATGATCGCTAACGTCTTTATTGATACCAATATTTACATTTACGCACTTACAAAATCTCAAGATGAAATTGATGACAACAAAAGAATAACCGCATTATCTGTTTTTGAAACCCTGATACAATCTCAATCAATTGTTACCTCAACTCAGGTTTTAAACGAATTTCACAGCAACTTAATCAAAAAATTCAAATTAGATGATACGGTTGTTTTGAAGATAGTTGAGGAAAATATTTTACCCATTCCTTACGTTGCCCCTGTTAGCTAAGTAAGAGACCATAAGTCTTTTAACATTTTGGTTAGCAGGATTGTTAAGCCGTTCGTGGTGAGCTTGTCGAACCATGAGCGGCTTAACCATTCATCCTTCGACAAGCTCAGGACGAACGGTCAAGCCTGTTTTCCGTTTTGTTAAAAGACTTTCGAGCGACTACTTAAATGAATTCCTTGTAAAAACACTAACATTATGAAAATCCTCATTGTTATCCTCATTGCCCTTATCGGACATTTACAATATCGCTTATGGTTTGGTGATGGCAGTATTACTGCAATTAGGGCGTATCAACTGCGGCTTGATGATTTAAAAGCGCAAATTGAAGAAAAACGGCGGCGTAATGCAGTTCTGTATGCGGAAATAGTGGATTTACGACAAGGGCAGGAGGCGTTGGAAGAACGGGCGCGGGATGAGTTGGGAATGATTAAAGAGAACGAGACATTTTTTCAAGTGATTGACTAGTTGCCACGAAAAACACGATACTCAGACCTTTCAGGTTTTGAAAACCTGAAAGGTCTTTTTTTGGTAGTGTATTAACTCTGTTTACGCATGACTGCCAGTCCTTTCAAGGACTGGCAGTCATTCACAGATTTAAATCGTGTCTTTCGTGGACATTATTAAGGACAAAATACAGCATGAAATTTGATTTACTCAATACTGACGGTCACGCACGACGCGGGCGGTTGACGTTTGCACGCGGCGTGATGGAAACGCCTATTTTTATGCCTGTCGGCACTTACGGCACGGTGAAATCACTCACACCCGATGAATTACACGGTATCGGCGCACAGATTATTCTCGGCAATACTTTTCATTTGATGTTGCGCCCGACGACCGCTGTGATTAAAGCGCACGGTGATTTGCATGATTTTATGCACTGGGAAAAACCGATTTTGACCGATTCAGGCGGTTTTCAAGTGTTCAGTTTAGGCGCGTTGCGTAAAATTACTGAAAAAGGCGTGACCTTTAAATCACCGATTAACGGCAGTAAAATTTTCATGGGGCCTGAGGAATCCATGCAGGTGCAGCGCGATTTAGGCTCAGATATTGTGATGATTTTTGATGAATGTACGCCCTACCCTGCAACAGTTCAGGAAGCGGCTGATTCAATGCGTTTGTCATTACGCTGGGCAATGCGTAGCAAAATCGCACACGGCGATAATCCGTCGGCGTTGTTTGGTATTGTGCAGGGCGGGATGTATGAACATTTACGTCAAGAATCTATCGACGGTTTGATGGACATTGGTTTTGATGGTTATGCAATTGGCGGGCTGTCAGTCGGTGAACCGAAAGAAGAAATGATGGCAACTTTGGACGGTATTCATCAAAAAATGCCGACTGATAAACCGCGTTATTTAATGGGTGTGGGTACGCCTGAAGATTTGGTGGAAGCGGTGTGTCGTGGGATTGATATGTTTGATTGTGTGATGCCGACTCGTAATGCACGGAATGGGCATTTGTTTACCACGTTTGGCGTGGTGAAAATTCGTAATGCTCAGTATGAGTTTGATACCCGTCCGCTGGATGAAAATTGCGGTTGCTATACCTGTCAGAATTATTCCCGCGCTTATTTACGCCATTTGGATAAGTGCAAAGAGATGTTAGGCTCGCGGCTGAATACCATTCATAACTTGTATTATTATTTGCAGTTGATGCAAGGATTGCGTGATGCGATTGCTAGTCAAACGTTGGATGCGTTTGTGAAGGCGTTTTATGAACAACGTAACACGACGCGTGTTCTTTAATGAAGGCTATTGAGAGTCACAAGAATGAACTGACTTTATTCGCTTTCTTGCTGATTTATTGGGTAACGTGGACACTACTGGCTGCGTGGTTGCCGTCGTCTATGGACGTAGACAGTGTGGAGCAAGTGGTTTGGTCAGAGCCGTTACAATGGGGCTATTATAAACATCCGCCGCTGCCGTCTTTGTTACTGCATGGTTTAAATAAGTTGTTCGGCGGGCCTTCGCAAGGCTGAACGGTATTTGCCGCGCAAGGCGGTAATGTGGTGGCACTGATTGATGTTTGGCTGTTAGCTAAACGTATTTTACCGCAGCAGTTAGCTATTGTTGCGGGGTTGATTACGTCGTTAATTAGTTATCATAATTTTAGAGCAGTGGTGTTTAATCATAATACTGTCTCGTTGCCGTTTACTGCGGCGGCGTTATATTATTTTTACTGCGCGGTTCGTCAGCCTGAACGTTTATTAACGTGGCTGTTGCTGGGGGTTGCCTGTGGTTTGGCAATGCTAACCAAGTACAGCGCGGTGTTGGTGCTGGCTAGTTTTGTTATGTACATGATTTGGCAACAACTGTGGCGCAAGCCTTTTATCATTCGTGGCTTTTTAGTCAGTTTTTTGACGTTCATGCTGGTGTTTTCGCCGTATCTACTGTGGCTGATTGAGCATGATTGGTTGCCGTTTACTTACCTCGATAAACAACTGACCACCTCAGGCGGTCGCTTAAAATTATTGGGCAATTTTTTGCCAATCAAGGCATACGCTGGTGGTATACGTTACTGGCAGTTTGGTTGTTAACTAAAATTAGCCTACGCCAGACTGCGCCCGTCGAAACGTCTATTGAATCATCCCGTTATACCGATGATTGTCGTGTTCTGTTCATGATGCTGTTCACCCCGTTACTGTTGGCGATGTTGCCGCTGTTGATTAAGGGTAATTCATTGAACAGTAACTGGGTGAGTGCGTTTTTTTTACCCGCTGGAATTTTGCTGACGCTGAGTATTTTTCGTCACACTGATGAAGCGAAATTACTAAAAAATACCCAGTGGTTAGTGTGGACGATACATATCACGGTCATGTTGATTTTCTTTACTGGCGCAGTGATTTACCCTGCGCAAATTGGACGCAATGCGCGAACCAATTATCCCAGTCAACAATTGGCAAAAACTGCTTCGGCAATCTGGCACACTCATCAACAACAGCCGTTGACCATTGTGATTACTAATAATTGGCTAGGCGGTAATGTATTACTGCATACCAGACCTGAGCCGACGGTGTTAATTGACAATGATAGCGTGACTTCGCCTTGGGTCAATCGCGACGATGTGGCAAGTTGTGGCGCGTTAGTGTTGACCACGGTTGAAGCAATGGCTTTGCCTGCTTATGCCGATTTATTCAAGACAGCGAGTGCAATAGGTCAATTTGCATTGAATTGGGGGCATCCACCACGCGGCGAAGTAGTGAATGTTGCGTGGGCAATTTTGTCACCTGAACCGACAGCTACTACGTGCCGTTTAACCGATGTTCATTAAATTTATTGTCTTTGCCTTAGTTGGCTTGGTTGGTACGGCGGCGCATTATCTGCTGCTTTATCAATTGGTGGAAAGCTACGCCATCAATGCCGTTACTGCGTCTAGCTATGGCGCAATCGCAGGGATGTGTACAATTATGGCTTGAATTACATTTTAACGTTTAAAAGCCAACAATCACATCTTCGGGCATTTCCTCAGTTTGCGGTGATTGCGAGTATTGGGTTTGGCTTGAATATGGGCTTGATGACGCTATTAACTGCGCAACTTTATTATTTATACGCCCAAATTTTAACGACCGCACTGGTATGAGTGTGGAATTTTTTAGGCAACAGTTTGTGGACGTTTAGAGTAAAAAAAGCATGACGATTGAACTTATTATCCATGCCGATGACTACGGCTATTTTCCTTGCGTAAGTCGAGGCATACTCGAAGCAGCTCAATCAGGCTCACTCACCGCGACGGGTATTTTGGCAAATAATCCTGATTTAAAGACACAGTTGGCGTGGTTGGATAGCGCACCCCAGTTGGACTGAGGCGTCCATCTAAATTTAACCTTTCAACAGCCGTTAACGACGGCGATGGCGGACAAATTAACGCGCTGGCTGGGGTGTTTTCCAAATGCCTACACGATGAGTTGGTTAAGTTGAACGGGTAAAATTAGCGTGGCAACCGTGCGTGAAGAATGGTGCGCTCAGATTGAAGCCTGCCAATCTAAAAAGCTGGTGTTTTTGAATTCCCATGAACGGTAGTGGGTTAAATCTGTGATGATAGATTAAAATCACGGGCAGAATAAAATCACACTTACCTAAAAGACCTTATGAGCTGCTACCAAGAAATCACCTGTCCATTCTGTAAAAGTAACCAGATTGGCAAGTCAGGACGCAATGCAA
>SHZG01000078.1 GCA_009692395.1 Methylococcales bacterium
CCGTACTCGCTTATGTATTTGATAAGCGCAAGGATGACGTATGCAAGCAACTTAAAACCTTGCTTGCCCCCTTTAATATTACCTGCTTCTACACAGATGATTGGGGTGCTTATCAGCGTCACCTTGAGGCTGATAAGCATGAGATTAGTCAGCGCAATACGCAGAAAATAGAACGTAAAAACCTGCACTTTCGGACATGGATCAAACGACTCAATCGCAAGACCATTTGCTTCTCAAAACTAGAATTGATGCACGACACCGTCATCGGTTTGCTTATCAACAAGGTCGAATTCGGGCGCGATATTTATTCATAATTACAGATTTAACCCGCTACCCATTATCAGTAAGGGTGTCACTTATACTATTAAACAAATGCATTTTCATACTCCATCAGAACATCTTATTGACGGTATAACCTATCCAATGGAACTTCATATTGTTAGTATAAATAATGAAAATCCAGAAGTGCCGCATTATTTAGTATTTAGTGTTTTATTTAAAATGGGTAAAGAAAACCCATTCATTCATAACTTCTTAAATCTTGTTCCTAACGAAAAAACAACACAACAGATTGAGAAACATAACAATATAAAACTAAGTGATATTTTATCGGCAACTGATTTAAAAAAGTATTATCACTATAAAGGCTCACTCACCACGCCGCCTTATACTGAAACAGTGAATTGGGTTGTTTTAAAAAAAGTATTCGATGCTTCACCTGAATCAATCAAAGCCATTAATAAAATTGAAGGTAATCATGCACGACATATTGAACCTGAAAATAATCGCCCTGTGGAATCCGATTAAGCTTATGGTAAGGCAGTGCTGAATACTTAAAACTTCTCATTATTTTAAATTCAACCTCATTGCCAAGATTTACTTGGTATAACATAATCATAAGGAAAGAAAATGGCTTACTCTGATAAATTCACCGCAATGGCAGAAGCGGCTCGCACTCGTGTTTCATCTGTACAAGCTCATGAAGTCGATGTACTGCTTGCCGAAGGCGCGGTGGCTTTGGATATTCGTGATAAAGAAGAACATGATATTGACCACATTGCAGGCTCTCAGCACATTAGCCGTGGTAAATTAGAAATGAATGTCGAAGAACAAATTCCCAACTTAGACACGCCGATTATCACCTATTGCAACGTGAATTATCGTGGCGCACTGTCAGCAGACAGTTTACAGGCAATGGGTTATAGCAATACACGTTACATCGAAGGCGGATTGAAGGCTTACCGCGCATTACAGAATAAGTAAGTTACCCAGTCGCTTAAATAATAGAGCTAACGCACAATAAAATGCTTTGTTTATGATTGGTACGCATTGTGCCAAAGCTAAACGTTTAACGACACACACCGCGCTAAAAAATCAAAATCTGCTGGGTGTTGATAAGGCAATATGCCCAGCAACGGCGCGTTCAACGCGTGTTTGATGGTGGTGATATTTTCATCACGTTTTAACATAGCGGGGTCGGTACAGTTAGCTATCCAACCTGCACAGGTTACGCCTGATGCCTGAATGGCTTGATAGGTTAAGCGGGCATGATTGATACAACCTAAGCGTATAGCAACCACCATAATCACAGGCAACGCTAAATGTTGCGCTAAGTCGCTGACCGCTTGGTGGTCATTGATGGGGGCGTACCAACCACCTGCACCCTCTACTAAAACAATGTCAGCTAATGGGGTTAGTGTGTTGAAATTAGCTCGCACCTTGTCTAGCGCAACGGGATTACGCGCGCCTGCAATATGCGGGGAAACAGGTTCTAAATAGGCATAAGGATTAAGCAACTCATAATCAACCTGCACGGACGCGGCAGCTTGTAGCAATAACGCATCTTGGTTTTTTAACTGTCCATTGTGTAGTTCACAACCCGCCGCAACGGGTTTCATACCGATGACAGTTTTGCCTTGTTGTTTGATGTAGTGCATTAATGCCAGTGTTGCAACTGTTTTGCCGACATCGGTATCTGTCCCCGTGATGAAATATGCGGCTTCCATTAGCTGGCTCTCCCCATAAAGACTTCAAAACTGGCAGGGATTTTGCCATTCACCCCATGCGCGTCTTGGTATGCGGCAATCATACGCTGCATAGCGATTTTAGTGGTGCAATGGCGATTACGCTTTATCCGCACGTTGTGTGCGCCGATATGTTTTAGTTCCTGCATGAGTGCTAACACCGAGTCATATTGTGGAGTATAGAGCGCGTTGATGATATTAATATTCTTAAAACCCGCGCGGTGTAAAGAGTCGGTCAATTGATCAGCCGTATGAAAATCATTGACGTGTTCGTAGGCATCGACCGTGCGCCACGCGGCTTTTAGTTCTTGTAACGTGTCTGGGGCAAAGGTTGAGAAGATGAACTGTCCATCAGGTTTGAGTAGTCGCTTTATATCCGTGAATACGGCATCAAGACTACTACACCATTGCAGGGCAAGATTGGAAAATACATGATTAACGCTATCATCCATGAGCGGTAAGTGTTCGGCATCGGCGCACAGTAAGCTAGGCGGGAGTTTTTCCCATGATTTATCACGCGTAGCGTGTAACATCGGCAAAGCAATATCCAAAGCAATCAGAAACTCTGGATTAAAGCGTAATAGTTCAGCGGTTAAAAACCCTGTACCACAACCGATATCTAATAATGTTCCTGATATATTGCTATCAACGGTATTCAATAGCGCGTAGCCGATGCTTCTTTGTAACGCGGCAACGTTATCATAAGTAATCGAGGCGGCAGAAAAAGACTGGCGAATTTTAGCTTTATCTAAGGACATAGTTTATCCATAAAATGACAAATTAGTGTTAATAGTTGCTGGGCGTGTGACAAAAATGGCACATGACCTGCTCCTTCGAGTATCGTCAGTTCCAACTGGGCTAAGAATTGCTGTATTTGTTGACCCACTGCCACAGGCACTAGCGTGTCTTTATCCCCTAATATAACAGAGACAGGTACAGTGAGTTGGGCTAATACTGCTCTTAAATCCGTGTGTTTCAGTATGTCCAAACCACCTTGCAAGCTGTCATTATCAGGTGGTTCGCATTCCATAATCGCCGCTTTTAGGTCTTTTAATAGTGCTTTATTGTCAGGCAAGCCGTTGACTTGTAAGGCTAAAAATCGTAGCAAAGTGGCTTGGCAATTCGTTGTTAAATTAGCCGCGAACGCATCTAATACGGTGGGATTAACACCCGCCCAAGCGTCTGCACTGACAAACAATGGGTTACCCGCCAGCAGTATTAATGAACTAACGCGTTCAGGATAACGGTGTGCGATGTCTAAGGCAATCGTTGCCCCTAATGACCAACCTAGCCAGCAACTGGGTGTTTCAGGTAGCGTGTTGATTAGCGCGTCACTGACCACTTCCAAGTTGAACGGAATGATTTTTTCACTACGTCCATGTGCGGGTAAATCAATACAAGTCACTTGATAATGTCGTGCTAATTGCTGAGCAAAACCACGCCAAATACCGCTGTGCATTGCCCAGCCGTGTACTAAAATGATGGGTTTACCTGTACCGAAAGTGTCTGAATAAAGCATTAGGCTATCCAATCGGGAACGGGTCTATTTTGCCAAGCAAAGAAATGGCTTTTAGACCCACGATAATAATTACGATAAGACTGCACCACATCACCTGCAACTTTATAGTCATCGGGCATAGCGGGCGTGGGTTCACTAAAGCCTTGATAAACAATATGATTAGGCGGTAATTGTAAAGGTTTTATCAGCCGTGCAGTGGCGTGAACTTTTTCGTATCGAAAAGTGTACTCGGCTAACACAGCAATAAATAATTGGTATAACCACTGATAATTTTCGCCACTGTGGCGCGTCCATAATGCAGACGGATGTTGACCATGCGTGGCATGATACAACAGTTCATCACGTTCATCGGGCAGTTGCCACCGTTTAACTGATCGCCCTGCCGCACTTACACCCACGGTTTCCATGCCATCCAGTAAGCGATGCGTAGTCGATAACAATTGCGCGTATTCCACTATCATTTTAACAACGTGCTTATTAACGTGTTGCTGAGCGCATAACGTGGGACTTGCATTTAAATAAAAAATATTCATGATTTATGAATTTTAGCAAACGCATCCAGTAAGCGATCTATGTGTTTGTCTTCATGAAGAGCAGACAGTGTAATCCGCAATCTCGCGCCACCTTGTGGCACAGTCGGTGGACGAATTGCACTGACTAAAAACCCTTGCTCATACAAAAAATTACTCACCATAACAGCTTGCTTAGTATCGTGAATCATCAGCGGCTGAATCGGACTATTAGAAGGCAGTAAAGGCAAATGCAGTTGCTGTGCGCCTAATTTAAAACGGTCGATTAAATGGATTAATTTATCTCTACGCCAAGTATCGGCAATCACGCGTTTTAAACTGGCGCGGGTCGCTTCAGCAACCGCAGCGGGGAGCGCGGTAGTGTAAATATAAGTACGCGCCTTTTGAATCAGGGTTTCAATTAATTCCTCAGAACCTGCAACAAACGCGCCAAACGTACCGAAACTTTTACCCAATGTGCCGACTAAAACAGGTACGTCGTTTTGTGTTAAGCCGTAATGCGCTAATACGCCCCCACCGTGTTGACCTAACACGCCTAAACCATGTGCATCATCAACCATTAGCCACGCTTTACGCGCTTTTGCGATAGTAGATAATTCGGGCAATGGTGCGAAATTACCGTCCATACTAAATACGCCATCGGTGACGATGAGTTTCTTTGCTGAGGTGTTGCAGCTCATCAATTCATCAAGCTGTTTGGTGTCTGTATGCACATAACGCTTAAATCGCGCGCCTGATAATAATGCACCATCTAACAGCGACGCATGATTCAAACGGTCTTGAAAAACGGTATCGCTACGACTCACTAGCGTTGCAATCACGCCCATATTCGCCATATAACCCGTGGAAAATAATAAGGCTCTATCGCGTCCCGTAAATGCCGCAAGTTCCTCTTCCAAGGCATGATGTGCTGAACTGTGTCCGCAAATCAAATGCGCAGAACCGCTACCCACGCCGTAAGTATCAGCAGCGTTTTTAAAGGCTTGAATCACTTCGGGATGATTAGCTAAACCCAAATAATCATTGCTGCAAAAATTGATGTATTGCTTACCATCAATTTGCAAATTGATACTTTGCGGCGATTCGACAATACGTCGAGAACGGTACAATCCTTGTTGCGCAAGCTCGGCTAGATTGTTGCTTAAGTGTTCCATTAAGCGTAACTAGAACCGCCTGTACGAACGCCTAAGCGTTTAAACAACGCTAAATCTTGGTTAGTCATCGGATTATCAGTCGTCAATAATTTATCGCCGTAAAAAATGGAATTCGCACCTGCGAAGAAACACAACGCCTGCATTTCATCACTCATATTATTACGCCCAGCGGACAAACGCACTCGCGATTCAGGCATCATGATTCTAGCCACTGCCACGGTGCGAATAAAAATAATTGGGTCTAGTGCTTCTGTTCCCATCAGCGGTGTACCTTCCACTTGCACCAGCATATTAATCGGCACACTTTCTGGGTGTTTCGGTAAATTCGCTAGTTCTATTAATAACTTGGCGCGGTCAACATCGGTTTCACCCATGCCGACAATGCCTCCACAACAGACATTAATGCCCGCGTCACGCACACGCGCCAGAGTATCTAAACGGTCTTGATAAGTGCGCGTGGTGATGACTTCGGAATAATAATCTTCTGAGGTGTCGAGATTATGATTGTAATAATCCAAACCGCCGTCTTTTAAACGTTGTGTTTGTTCATCGGTGAGCATTCCCAGCGTTACGCAGGTTTCCAGCCCCATTGCTTTCACACCTTGCACCATTTCCACTACGCGCTCGATGTCTTTGTCTTTGGGTTTACGCCACGCCGCGCCCATACAAAACCGTGATGCACCTTGTGCTTTCGCGTTTTCAGCAGCTTGTAATACCTTATCGATTGACATGAGAGCTTCGGGTGTTATATCGCTGTCATAACGCGCACTTTGTGGGCAGTAACCGCAATCTTCTGAACATGAGCCTGTTTTTATACTCAACAAACTACTGATTTGAATTTCGTTAGCATCAAAATGAGCGCGGTGAGTGCTTTGGGCTTTAAACAACAAATCATTAAACGGTAGTGCGTACAGAGCTTGTACTTCATCAAGTTGCCAATCATTGCGTAATACGGGGTTTTGCGACATCTGTGTTAATCTCCAGCTAAATAGTTTTAGGGAAAACCTGCGAGGTTTTAAAAACCTCGCAGGTTTATGTTATCAACCACAACTGATTAATAACGTGTACAACTGGCTTAACATTATACAGGATTACCTATTACCGCCTACCTGCATTCTATGTAATCATGCAGGATGGCAAGGCTTGGACCTTTGCTATCCCTGTTATACTCAATTAGCAAAAAACACCCAGTGTTGTTATCACTGTGCCAGACCCTTAGACATACCAGCTCACCTATCGCCGTTGTGCGGTCGTTGTTTAAGTCACCAGCAAGCCTTTGATGCCACTGTCGCGCCGTTTATTCATCACGGAGCAGTTCGCCATTTAATTGCAGGGTTAAAATTTAGTGCTGATTATAAAAATGCACGGCTATTAGGTCGGTTATTAGCAGAAAGGCAAATACAAAACTCGCAACTGCCCGATTGTCTTATCCCTGTGCCATTACACAAAGCCCGTTATCGACAACGTGGTTTTAATCAATCCATTGAAATCGCCAGAGCGGTAGGCAAAGTATTACACCTGCCTGTTGATGTGAATTCTTGTATTCGTCACCGTGACACCCCGCACCAAACTCAACTCACCGCTAAACAGCGGTGCACTAACATGAAAAATGCGTTTTCCCTCGTTAAGCCAATAACAGCTAAACACGTTGCTATTATTGATGATGTCATGACCACAGGTTCAACCGTGCATGAACTGGCAGTTTTATTAAAAAAATCAGGCGTGGCGCGTGTTGAGGTCTGGGTGTGTGCGCGGGCAACTTGAAAATTTCGGTATAGCTAACAGTCAATAAAGTGATTACAAAACCGTTAGCACTGAGCTTGTCGAAGTGTGAATGTGGTTCGACAAGGCTCTCATGAGCTGGTCGAATGGCTCACCACGAACGCTATCATTTTATTGTGCGTTAGCTCTAGTGTCAGTTAGCAAGGCGCAAAAACATACACGCGGTTACGTTATTACGGGTAATGAACAGTTTTTAACGGCTTTTTTGTCTGCGAAAACCGATAGCTTCATGAAATTGAACGCCTTGAAACAAATTGAAACCAGTCATTTTACGGAGATAGACACTCACGTTAACGCACTATTTCAATGGGATCAGCAAATTATTGATAGCCGCAAAATCAGCGTACCTAACACCAACAACATGATTCTTCAGGGCACTGATGTACTTGGCAATTTGAGTCAACTGCTGTTGCAACTTAAAAATTAGGATGAGCAATATATTATCCAATTAAAACAGTCATCAGAACGAGTTACGCGTTTTTTCTAGCAAATTATTTCTATTGGCACATGACTCAGTGTCATGATTGTCCTAAGCACGATTTTTAGATTGAACTTCATTGAGTGTCGGCGCAAACAAATAGAAAACGCTCTAAGGGAGAAAGAAGAACGACTGACACTTGCCACAATTCATAACGATACAGAGTTCCGCGTAGTTTGGCCCACTGGCGAAACTCGATTTATTAAGGCAACGGCAAAGGTATTCTGGGATGAGCAAAAAAAACCACTACGAATGCTTGGTATCAATACTGACATTACCGAGCGCAAAGCCGCCGAAGAAGAAATTAAACAGCGGGCATTTTACGATCCGCTCACAGGCTTACCCAATCGACGGAAACTATTGGATAGATTGCATTACACAATCACAATTAATCATCGAGCCAACACAAAATTCGCTGTATTCATGATGGATTTGGATAAATTCAAACCAGTGAATGATAAGCTAGGACACGCGACTGGCGATGAACTACTTAAACAAGTTGCTCACAGAATGACGAGCTGTTTACGCGACAGTGATATGGTCGCCCGTTTAGGCGGTGATGAATTTGTACTGGTGTTAGAAAACCTTAAAATCCCCGACGATGCTGAAACAGTAGCCTTAAAATTAATAGTGGATTTAAGCGTGCGGTTCCAATTATCCGAAAATCATTGCGTACAAATAGGTGCGAGTATCGGCATTAGTATTTATCCCCAACACGGCAGCACCTCTGAAATACTGATGGATCACGCAGACACCGCCCTTTATCAAGCTAAAGATAAAGGGCGTGGTTGCTTTGCTTATTTCCCTGATTCTCTCAGCAGCTAAGCAATAAGTGGTTTTTTAATGGACTGCGGTAAAATCAAGCGAGAGAATCAGAGCCATAATTTGTACCATCAGCCATGACACGGTATAGCTAACCGTTAATAAAATGATTACAAAAAACCGTTCGCACCAAAAATCCCCTCGAAGACAAACTTGCGCCATGCTCACAAGGTTTTAGTGTTTAGAATAATATTGCCACTCACCTTAAAAAATGACCGCTAGTAAAAATAAAGCGGTACGGCGATTGCCTTGAATCACCGTATCATCATAGACAGAACTGCTCACATAGCGTTTATCAAGTAGGTTTTCTACTTTAAACCGAAAATCAAACGGCTGGTACTGATAATGTGCCGTTAAATCGCCGCGAATATAGCTAGGTACAACAAAGCTATTGGCATCATCACCATAACGTTGCCCAACAAATACCACACCGCCGCCAATATTTAAGCCCTTGATAGGCAGATTATGATTAGCCCACACTGTACCGCTAGGTCTGGGTGAACTACGAAACGCATTACCTTGATAGCTTGAACCGCCCATAAACGCTGTCTTCATATAGCTGTAATTAGCGATAACTTGTAAATCATCGGTAATGTTGCCGCTCATATCGAACTCAACACCGCGCCCTCGTATCGTACCGCTGGCAACCATATAATCTGGATGACTGGAATCACGATTGGCTAAATTAGTTTGTGTGAGTGAATAAATGGCAGAAGATACGTTAAGCCGCTGATTAAACCACGTTGATTTAATACCAAATTCAAACAGTTCACCTTGTTTAGCTGGTAAAAATTTCAGATTTTTATCCATCCCCGCATTAGGGTGAAACGATTGGCTGTAGCCAAAATAACCCGCGACATTCTCCACAGGTGTCAGCGATAATCCTGCATTAAACACCATCGCTTTCTGGTCGGTCATCGGCACAAATCTATCATTTTTAACGCTGTTAGCGGTGAATAAACTGTAACGTAAGCCACCCGTTAAATGCACAAAGCGCGTTATATCCATCTGGTCGTTTAGATAAAACCCGTATTCGGTTTGCTGAATGCTTTTATCAGAACGAACGGTGGAAGGAATGGGATTATTAAACACAGGATTATAAACATCCAGCGTAAAACCGCCGATACGTTCGCCGCTATGCAATCTATCATCCGCTGAATTACGCTCAATACCGCTGACCAGTTGATGCTTGCTACCAAATAAGTCAAACTGCCCATGAATTTCCGAGCGCACACTGTATTGATCATAATGATCGTGAATATTGCGGTAATAACCGCTTAACGTCGTCGGTATTTCAAAGGTAAAAAAGCCAAGCAGTAAATCCTGCCGTTCAACATGAAAATAGTGGCTGGCAAAATGCAAAGACCAGTTATCAACTATTTTTTGCGAAATCGCCGCGCTAAACCGCCAATATTGTCTATCGGAATGATTGCGCGGGTCGGTGTATGAGCGATCATAAACCACTTGATTTTGCGTAAAACATTGTCGAATTTATAAGGCTGTTTTTGCTTTTGATACTCAAAACCCAGCTCTAGCAAACTGTCTGGCGCGTAATTCCACGTTAAAGACGGTGCGATGGACAATGAATCATGGGTAGTGGGTTAAATCTGTAATTATGAATAAATATCGCGCCCGAATTCGACCTTGTTGATAAGCAAACCGATGACGGTGTCGTGCATCAACTCTAGTTTTGAGAAGCAAATGGTCTTGCGATTGAGTCGTTTGATCCATGTCCGAA
>SHZG01000079.1 GCA_009692395.1 Methylococcales bacterium
TGCATTGCGTCCTGACTTGCCAATCTGGTTACTTTTACAGAATGGACAGGTGATTTCTTGGTAGCAGCTCATAAGGTCTTTTAGGTAAGTGTGATTTTATTCTGCCCGTGATTTTAATCTATCATCACAGATTTAACCCACTACCGTTTTTATATTCAAGCAATGGATATTTCAGAGACGGCTTTAGACATCGCCAGAGCCGCACGTTATAACGATTTTGAAATTAAGCGCGGTTTATCATTACCCCGTCGCCATCAATATTTTGATAATTGCTGGATATTACGGCCTAATATTCGCCTGAGAGTCCATTTTGATACCATCAATTTAACCCGTGATTTTTCAGCATTAGGGCAGTTTTATTTGATTTTATGCCGCAATGTCACCATTTATTTTACCCACGAAATGCGTTACAAAATATTATCAACCATGACGAAAATGCTGACTAAACAAGGTATTTTGCTAATTGGTGCAACTGAATCAGTGCGCAGTCGAAAAGGTGATTTTAATACAACAGAATTTGAATAGTGTATTTACCTTAAGGCGAACTATCTGTAGGTGCGATTAAAACAACGCCCGCCTAATGAACAACTAATGTTACGAATGAAAGGTCTACCAACTCCAACACCATTAAGGAGAACACCATGAAATTTAAGCCATGTATTACTGGCAAATGCACAGACCAAGGCACACACTGCGAAGGGTGCGGTCGTAGTCACGAAGACATTGCCGAAACCAAAAAATTAGTGAAAGCTCTAGTAGATTTTGCCCAACGCAAAGGTTATGAAAATAACGAAGACTTTGCTTTGTTTATCGGTAAAAGCCTATTGAATAAACTACAACCGCCTGCATAAAAAGAGGGCAGTATCATCAAATTAAACCCTATCGTAGCTTGGGTTAGCTGTGAGCTTATCGAACAGCGTAACCCAACATTGACCTGAGAAAGCCGCTATGACTTACACACCCACGTTACTACCCCGCTTAATCGAAGCCATCAACGACACCATAACAAACAACGCCGAAGAGGTAACGGCTTTAGACCAAGCCATCGGTGACGGCGATCACGTCATTAATTTACAACGCGGACTTGTCGCACTCATGGCACAACGTGAAGAACTCAGTCAATTAGATTGGGCAACCGCATGGCAAAAAATGGGCATGACCGTTATGTCCACCATCGGTGGCGCGTCAGGTTCATTATTCGGCACGTTATTTGCCACTATGAGCAAATCAGCGCTAAACCAAGACATTAATCAACAAACGGTTGCTGCCATTTTTAAAGCAGGTGTAGCCGCAGTTAAACAACGTGGCAAAGCCGATGCGGGTGAAAAAACCATGCTTGACGTGTTAATCCCTGTCGCTGATTACTTACAGTCAGCGACGACGATTAGCCTATCGGAAATATTGGAAACCGTTCCAAAAGTAGCTATCGCGGGCATGGAATCCACCCGCGATATGTTAGCCACCAAAGGACGTGCCTCGTATTTAGAAGAACGTTCCCTCGGTCACATTGATGCAGGCGCGAGAACCAGCCAATTAATGATTTGTGCGATTGTTGCCGTCTTAGCTAAACTGTATGATTGAATCACGACTTACAAATAAATGGGACACGAGGGCGGATGCAATCCGCCCCTACTATAGGTTTAACCAATGACCGTTAAGCCGCCCATATAAGGCAATAACGCTTCTGGAATATGAATGTGTCCTTCTGCATCTTGATAATTTTCCATCACGGCAATCAGCGTTCTACCTGCGGCTAAGCCTGAACCATTGATTGTATGCACTAATTCAGGTTTGCCCGTTTCTGGATTACGCCATCTTGCTTGTAAACGCCGCGCTTGAAAGTCTTTAAAATTACTGCATGAGGAAATTTCACGGTACGCGCCTTGTGCGGGTAGCCAGACTTCTAAATCGTAGGTTTTAGCGGATGAAAAGCCCGTATCGTCTGCACACAACAACATTTTTCGGTACGGTAAATTCAATTTTTTCAAAATAACTTCTGCATGAAGGGTTAATTCTTCATGGACACGCGCGGAATCTTCGGGCTTCACAATCTGCACAATTTCTACTTTTTCAAATTGATGTTGGCGTATCATGCCGCGCACATCACGCCCATACGCGCCTGCTTCACTGCGAAAACACGGGCTATGACAAACAAATTTCAACGGTAAGTCTTTGGCATCAATAATGACATCACGGACAATATTAGTGACGGGGACTTCAGCGGTGGGAATCAAATATAAATCAGGATTAGAATGGGCTTTGAATAAATCGTCTTCAAATTTGGGCAGTTGTCCTGTGCCGCGTAAACTCTCGGTATTGACTAAAAACGGTACATAAACTTCGTTATAACCGTGTTCATCGGTATGCGTATCAAGCATTAATTGAATAATGGCGCGTTGCAAACGCGCTAAACCGCCGTTTAATACCACAAACCGCGTACCTGCGATTTTCGCGCCTAATTCAAAATCCATGCCTTGCAAGTGCATACCTAAATCAACATGGTCTTTCGCTGCAAAATCAAATTCAGGCAGTTCACCCCAGCGGCTGACTTCTACATTAGCGTCTTCAGATTTACCTTCGGGAACGACTTCATCGAGAATGTTTGGAATACTCGACATCAAGCTATCCATGTCGGTTTGAATGCTGGTTAATTCAGTTTCTGCGGCTTTTAAGGCATCGCCTAATTCAGCAACTTGATCTAATAAAGGCTGTACGTCTTCGCCTTTGGCTTTAGCTTGCCCAATGGCTTTGGCATTGCTATTGCGTTGATTTTGTAGCGCTTGGGTTTTAACTTGTACGTCTTTGCGTCGCGCTTCTAACGTGGCGTAAGCGGTCGCATCAAACGCAAAGTTGCGCCGCGCTAATTGTGCGACAACAAAATCGAGTTCAGTTCTAAATAAACGAGGGTCTAACATGGGTGGTTACCTGCAAAAAATGAAAAATAACGCTATTTTATAGTGGAACTTCGTTTTTAATACTGATTAAATAGAACGTATCAATTGATAAACGGTATAAGGGGAGGTTTTATGGTGCTATTACTTGTAAAATGCTTCGATGATTGTGTGCTTATGTTAAGCGCATCTGTCACAATAACTTATACATTACAGTGACTCACACAGGGCAACTCCATGATAGAAATAACCGAAGTACCCAGTCCTTTTTGCGGTATTGGCACCGATGACTTGAGTATTCAAGTTGATGGGGTCACGTTGAAAGTGCTGGCAAATGGCTGTGCGGTAAACACGCCTTTTTTTGAACAAGCCATTACCGACACCAGCGCACGCGTGGCAGGGCAAGCGGTTAGTTTAGAAACCGCGATTAGCCATGCGGCGGCGTTATTAAAAAACACCCAATTGCCTGTCATCGGTGGTTGTGCAACGGATGTGAATGGAATGCGCGGCTTACTCGCCTTAGCTGACCGTATCGGCGCGGTAGTTGATAATATGAATTTCACAAGTGCGCGTAATAATTTCTTAGCCCTGCAAGATTCAGGCTGGATGAACACCACACTCGCCGAAGTCAAAAACCGTTGTGATGTGTTGATGGTTGTTGGCACGGATTTAGAAACGTTTGCACCGCGTTTTTTTGAGCGTTATCTGTGGAATTCAGAGGCAATGTTTATGGAAGACACTAGCCAACGCGACATTATTTATTTAGGCAAAGCCCCGTCTGGTGATTTATCCACCTCACCGAACGGCACTAAAGCGCGTGTTTTAGAATGCGCGGTTGAAGACCTGCCTGAAGTCATGGCAGTGTTAAGAGCCTTAGTCAAAGGTCGTCCGATACGCGCTACAGAGGTGTGTGGTGTCCCCGTTGTCGATTTACAATGTATTGCCGACACACTCAAAGCGGCAAAATACGGCGTGGTAACGTGGGCAGCAGGCGCGTTAGCCTACCGTCAAGCCGAATTGACCGTGCAGATGCTGTCAGAAATGATAAAAGACCTAAACAACACCACCCGCTGTTCAGGCTTACCGCTTGCGGGTAAAGAAGGCGATCAAACCGCTAACCAAGTCTGTGGCTGGACAACAGGCTATCCTGCTAGAACCAATTTTAGTCGCGGCTATCCCGAATACGACCCATTTTTAAATGACACCAATGTGCTATTAGCAGACGGTGAAGCCGATGCGTTAGTCTGGGTGCAAGCCTTCAACACCAATTCAACACCCCCTGCAACCGATTTACCTACTATTGTAGTCGGACGCTCAGGCATGACGTTTGCCAAAGAACCAGACGTGTTTATCCCCGTTGGTACACCAGGAATTGACCACGCAGGTCATGCCTACCGTATGGATAACGTGGTGGCGATACGTTTGAAAAAACTCAGAGATTCAGGATTGCCCAGTACGGCGGATGTATTGAACGCTATTGAACAAGCAATGCAGGTTGCGTAATCCAACAATCGCTCAAACCTGCGAGGTCTTAAAGACCTCGCAGGTTTATTTAGTCAGTCTCAATCATGATTTTTAATGCCGAGAATAAACTATGCCTAAGATTATTCATCTCGACCAACTTGATTTAAACCAAAGCTATAGCTACGCCGATGATTTGACGTGGCAGTTAAAAGAAGCGGTGGACTTAATCAAAGGTAAGGTCATGCGGATGTCGCCTGCGCCTAATGTTGCACATCAAAGCATTTCTGGCAATTTACACGCGCTGTTACATCCTTTTTTTAAGCATAAACAATGCCGCGTTTTTGCCGCGCCGTTTGATGTCCGATTATACGACCGTAAAAAATCCATTTTAAAAAGCTAAGAAATACATACCGTTGTGCAACCTGATTTATGCGTTGTGTGTCAGCCTGAATTATTAGATAAACAAGGCTGTAACGGTGCACCCGATTGGATTATTGAAATATTATCTAAAGGTAATGCAAAAAAGAAATTCATATTAAATACGAGTTATATCAAGAAAGCGGTGTCACTGAATATTGGCTAGTTTTTCCAGAACACCAAACTATTCACCAATGCGTATTAAATGCACAGCAACACTATGAATTAAAACAAATGTACACCAACGATGATATTGCCATACCTCATTTATTCTCAGAATTAGAAATGAATGTGAATGCAATATTTGATACTTGGACGGAAGATTAATTTAATAATTCGGTAAAACTACCCAAATCACAAAACACGTTTTTAAGGAAATATCATGCTATTAACTTCTGTGACCAGCAAAGGGCAAATTACTATTCCTAAAACTATTCGTAAGCAATTAGGAATTCGCAAAGGCTGTAAAATACAAGCCACTGTAGTAGGTGACCATATTGAATTACACCTTAGCAATGAAACACCTGAACCTAATACTGGTTTTGCTATGTTAAAAAGCAGCCGCGTTGCCGTGCCAGCCGATTTTGATACTGCCAGTCTATTAAATAATGATAGGACTTGATACTAATATTCTGGCGCGTTATTACATACAAGACGAAGCCGATAAGGAAGCTGAAAAGCAACATCAGTTAGCACGCACACTGATAGAATCTGGACAAGCCTTAATGGTTTGTAAAACGGTTATGCTGGAGTTTGAATGGATGATGCGCGGTTATTACCATTTTTCAGTGCCTGAGATTGTCGCTGTTTTTAAACATTTGCTATCACTTGAGTCTGTTAGCTTGGAAGATAGAGCCAGTATTCAACAGGCGGTTGCTAATTTTGAATCAGGTTTTGATTTTGCCGATGCCTTGCATCATGCCAGTTATATAAAGTGTGACACTGTGGCTTCTTTTGATGACAAAAAGTTTGCCAGACGCGCTATGCGTATTGGTCTCAATCCTACGGTGATAGTGCCAAAATAACCGCGTGATTGGCTCTATTCATACAATGCTACACTATTGCTCATAGCCCATTCCCAAATCACAAAACACGTTTTAAAGGAAACACCATGTTAATAAAACTCACAGGCGGCGTAGTTTATGACCCCGCCAGCGGTATAGACGGACAACAGCAAGACATTTATATCGAAGACGGACGCATCGTCAATAAGCCTAATGGCGATTTTAAAGTCGATAAAGAATACGATTTGCAAGGCAAAGTGGTGATGTCAGGCGCAATTGATATGCACACGCATATCGGCGGCGGTAAAGGTAATATTGCACGGATGTTACTGCCTGAAGACCATCGACAAGACCCCGTTCATCGTAGCGATATTACGCGCTCAGGGTGTGGTCATGCTATGCCTAGCAGCTTTGTCACAGGTTATCGTTATGCAGAAATGGGTTATACCGCTGGTTTTGAACCTGCGGTATTGCCGATTAACGCCCGTCAAGCGCACATGGAAATGGCGGACATTCCCATTTTAGATAAAGGCGGTTATGTGATGCTGGGCAGTGATGATTATCTGCTGCGAATGCTCACTGCTAAAAAAGACCAAAAAGCCATTAATGATTATGTGGCGTGGACGATGCACTCTGCGAAAGCCATCGGCGTTAAAGTCGTCAATCCGGGTGGCATTAATGCGTTTAAATTTAATCAACGCCAGTTAGATTTAGACGAACAAAACAGCCATTACGGCGTGACTCCGCGTGATATTTTGCAGGTGTTAGCCACAGCGGTAAAAGAACTGGGTGTGCATCATCCGTTACACGTTCACGGTTGTAATTTAGGTGTAGCGGGTAATGTAAAGACCACGCTGGATACCATTCAAGGCATCGGCGGTTTGCCTATGCACTTAACGCACATTCAATTCCACAGCTACGGCACGGAAGGCGATTTAAAATTCTCCTCTGGCGCGGCACAAATCGCTGAAGCGGTGAATGCGAATAAAAACATCACCGTCGATGTCGGACAAATTTTATTCGGACAAACTGTCACTGCTTCAGGCGACAGTATGCAGCAACACGCTAACCATAAATTCGCCAGCCCCAACAAATGGGTGACGATGGATATTGAGTGTGATGCAGGGTGTGGCGTTGTGCCGTTCAAATACAAAGATAAAAATTTCGTCAACGCACTGCAATGGGCGATTGGTTTAGAAACTTTCTTGCTGGTCAATGATCCGTGGCGCATTTTCTTAACGACAGACCACCCCAACGGCGCACCGTTCACCAGCTACCCGCATTTAATTCGCTTGTTAATGGACAGAAGTTTCCGTAATGACGTGCTGTCTACTATTCACCCTGAAGCGCAAAAAATGACCACATTGGCAAGCATTGAGCGCGAATACACGCTACAAGAAATCGCCATCATGACCCGCGCAGGTGCAGCAAAATTGATTGGCTTACACGACCGAGGCGGTTTAAGCGCGGGCAATTGGGCAGACATCACTGTTTACACCGACAATAGCGATCGTCAAAAAATGTTTGAAAAACCTGATTATGTGTTTAAAGATGGTCAATTAGTGGTCGTCGATGGCAAAGTGGTTTCGACTAAATGGGGAACAACGCACGTCATGAAACCTGATTTTGATCCGTCCGTTGAAAAAGGGCTAAAAGATTATTTCGACCGCTACCTGACTATGAAACTGGGCAATTTTAAAATCAGTGATGATGAAATGACCGAAGACGGACGCGGTAGTTTAACTGCGCATCCGTTAAAAGTGTCGTAGGTTGGATGAGTTTAAGCGAATCCCAGCAAACCGATTAAATGCTGGGATTTCTTTATTGAATCGTACCTTATTACGACCCATCGCGCTGAGTAAAGTCTTCAACAAAAACGCAGCCCCAAAATTAGGAGATTACCATGGAAATTCTTGGTCTTATTGCAAAAATATCGTTCATTGTTTTGTGGCCTGTGTCATTGATATTTATCTATTATTTGATTGATAGGGAAGGCTTTAAAAGACATTGGCAGAAAGTTAAGAACGAGATTTTTAAAAAATAGCCTTGTTCACAGTTAGCAGGTTGAATGGTTCGCATAGATGGCTATTAATGCTAGAACTACAAGTTTAAATAGAGTGGAATTTTATGATTATTAACGGTGTAACGATTGATGAAACCTTCGCGGAGGCTTTTCCGATGAAAGCCACCCGTGCCATTATTACCGCGCAAAATGCAAAATGGGCAATGATAGCCGCACAAACCATGACGGGGTTCGCCACGTCTGTTATTGCCTGCGGCTGTGAAGCGGGTATTGAGCGCGTATTAAGTCCCGAAGAAACGCCAGACGGCAGAGCAGGGGTGTCAGTATTGATTTTTGCAATGGGCGGCAAAGGTTTAGCAAAGCAACTGGAAACCCGTGCGGGACAATGCGTATTGACTGCACCGACAACGGCGTTATTTGCAGGCATAGAAAGTGATATAAAAATCCCGTTAGGTAAAAACCTGCGTTATTTTGGTGACGGTTTTCAAATTGCCAAAAAAATTGCAGGCAAACGCTATTGGCGGATTCCCGTCATGGACGGCGAATTTTTAACCGAAGCGACCACAGGTCAAGTGAATGCGGTAGGCGGCGGTAACTTTTTAGTGTTGGCGCGTTCGCAACCACAAGCCTTGGCGGCGTGTGAAGCCGCGATTGAAGCCATGCGACAAATGCCCAATGTGATTATGCCTTTTCCGGGTGGCATAGTGCGCTCTGGGTCTAAAGTTGGCTCTAAATATAAAACCTTGGGCGCGTCTACGAATGACGCATTCTGCCCGACACTGAAAGGCGCGACTAAAACCGATTTATCGCCCAATATTGAATCGGTGATGGAAATCGTGATTGACGGTTTAACCAAAGCAGACATTGATAACGCCATGCGCGTGGGTATCCAAGCGGTGTGTGATTTAGGCGCAGAAAACGGTATTGAACGTATCAGCGCGGGCAACTACGGCGGTAAATTAGGGCCGTTCCACTTTCATTTACAGGAGATTATGGCATGAGTGCGTTGACCTTTACTTTAAAACAGCAACCCGCGCAACGTGTCGATATGTCGCTGTTAGTGTGTCAACAGTTACAGGGTTTAAGTATTACTGACATTGCCGCGCTGGAATTGCAAAGTGGCACACGTAAACTCCGCGTCGATGAATTGTTCACTATCGATGGTTCAGATGCCCAACATATCATCATCAAAAACAGCACCGACAAACTCGACTTCATTGGTAAAGAACTGGACGGCGGCACGATGTCCGTTGAAGGTGATGCAGGTGCGTATTTAGGCATGAGCATGAAAAAAGGCGAGATAAAAGTCTCAGGCAATGCAGGTTTATACGCCGCCTGTGAAATGAAAAACGGTTATCTGGAAGTGTCGGGTAATGTTGGCGATTTTTTAGGCGCGGCATTAGCGGGCAATAAAATGGGCATGAAAGGCGGTATTATTCTGGTCAAAGGCAATGCAGGTCAGCGCGTTGGCGATCATCTCCGTCGTGGTTTGATTTTAATCGAAGGCAATGCAGGCGATTATTGCGGCTCACGCATGACAGCAGGAACGATTGCGGTCATGGGCAACACAGGCAGATATTTAGGCTACGCCATGCGTCGCGGTACGTTATTACTATGGAACGCCCCACAACTGTCCGCCAGTTTCAACGACTGCGGTGCGCATACCTTGGCATTTTTACCGATTTTATTTAACTCGTTTACAGCCTTAAATTCTAAATTTTCCGATGCGTCAGTGGGCTTTAACCGCGTACAACGCTACGCGGGCGATATGGCAGAAATCGGGCAGGGTGAGGTGTTGGTTAAGCTGTAAGTGCTGATTTATTCACACAGCGCGAATCTTTTGCAGCTACATTAAGCTCAGTTTCCAAGCTCTAGCGTCTCTGCTTAAGTTAAGCGTAAAAAGTAGGGGCTGTGCCTTGTGCCAGCCCTTAATAATTTTCAGTCCAAGAAAAATCTTTTAGCTGCTCCATTGTTATTAGCCTAAAAAGTTTCGTTAGTGGGTTAAATCTGTAATTATGAATAAATATCGCGCCCGAATTCGACCTTGTTGATAAGCAAACCGATGACGGTATCGTGCATCAACTCTAGTTGTGAGAAGCAAATGGTCTTGCGATTGAGTCGTTTGATCCATGTCCGAAAGTTCAGGTTTTTACGTTCTATTTTCTGCGTATTGCGCTTACCAATCTCATGCTTATCAGCCTCAAGGTGACGCTGATAAGCACCCCAATCATCTGTGTAGA
>SHZG01000080.1 GCA_009692395.1 Methylococcales bacterium
TTTCGGACATGGATCAAACGACTCAATCGCAAGACCATTTGCTTCTCAAAACTAGAGTTGATGCACGACACCGTCATCGGTTTGCTTATCAACAAGGTCGAATTCGGGCGCGATATTTATTCATAATTACAGATTTAACCCACTACCGATGGTTTTTCAGGGACAACGCGTGTTTCACAAGCATTAGCACAATGTGGCTTTACCGTGACCAGTAATGATATTTCAGAATGGTCGTATCAATTTGGACTGTGTTATTTAAAAAATACTCAAAAACCCAGTTATTACCAAGAGTTGATTGACCATCTTAATGCGGTTCAAGGCTACGATGGTTGGTTCACGGAAAATTATGGGGGGCTGGATTGTGACGGCGAATCTAAGCAAGCGGATGGATTAAAAAAACCTTGGCAGATTCATAACACCCGCAAACTCGATGGTGTGCGTGATGAAATAGACGCGCTGGCATTATCCGAAATAGAAAAAGCGGTGGCGTTAACCAGGTTGTTACTGGCAATGGATAAAGTGGACAGCACACTAGGGCATTTCACTTCCTATCTACGCGAATGGTCGTCGCGCTCTTATAAAACCAGGCAGCTAGAAATCCCCCTGTTATTTGCAAACTCAACGAATAACACGGTGTTAAAAGGCGATATTTTTACCTCTATGCAATCAGTGGCAGTGGACTTTGCTTATTTTGATCCACCCTATGGTTCAAATAATGAAAAAATGCCGCCTTCACGCGTGAGATACGCCTCTTATTACCACCTATGGGCAACGATTTGCAAGCATGATAAACCTGCCTTGTTTGGTGCGGCAGGTCGGCGCGAGGAGAGCTCAGACAAACTTGCAGCAACTGCATTTGAAGACTTTAGACAGAATGACGCAGGACATTTCATTGCAGTTGAAGCGATTGAACAATTGATTGCCTCAGTTAATGCCAATTATGTCGCCTTGTCTTATAGCTCAGGCGGCAAAGCGACTGCCTTAGAACTCAATGACATTTTAAATCGTCATGGTACGTTAATTAAAACGATTGAACTTGATTACAAAAAAAATGTGATGGCAGAGATGAAATGGACAAATGAATGGCTTAGAGAGTCAGATGAACCCAATCGTGAATTCATTTTTTTGATTCGTAAGGAGCCAATTTTATAGTGCCTATCGTTACTTTTTGCTGATAATAATTAGGCTAAGTCAGACTGCCAACCACGCAAGAAAATTCTGAGTAATAACAGCACTGCGGTTTCTACTTCATCATTCGATGATAATAAACAGATGCCGTGAATACCTTGCCATAACGCCTGTATGGCTTGCGGACTTTGGGGAAAGTGTGGAGCGAATTGCTGAAAAATAGTATTCAATTGAGCTTGATACCAATCGGGTAGTGGTTCGGCTTCGGGTGGGTGCGGGGTAAAAATCATTCGCCAGCGGTCGACGTTAGTACGCGCATAATGTAGATAGGCTTTAAGCCACGTTTCAATATCGGCAGTCGCGTTGATAGGCTGCAAATAGGTGGTGATGTCTTCTAAGGTGCGGGCGTTGATGTGTAGGATGAGTTCTGCGCGGCTGGCAAATACCATGTAAATACTGCCAACGGTATACCCCATTTCCATCGCAATTTTGCGAATAGTGAGGGCGGCAAGACCTTCTGTGGTGATGATGGTTTCAGCGGCATTTAATATGATTGCTTTGAGTTCTACCAAGTTGTGTTCGTTGCGTCTTGCCATGGAATTTTAGGGTCGCCGTTGATAACTGGCTTTAATGAGTGCGGCTAGAGTAGCCTGAAAATACTGTGAGATGTTGGCGGAGCGGATGGGACTCGAACCCGCGACCACCAGCGTGACAGGCCGGTATTCTAACCAACTGAACTACCGCTCCGTTTTGTAGCCGCGTATTTTATAACATCTTTGCGGTTCGTCAAGTATTCAATCGCTAGTCGTTGGCAATAAGATGTTATAAAATTACCGCTCTTTCTATTATGCACACTTTATTACTATGACCAGTAAAACGAATTCTCCCTTGCCTGTTGATGTGGAAGCAGGGCAAACTTACGGCTGGTGTAGCTGTGGTTTTAGTCAAACTATGCCGCTCTGTGATCGCGCACATCGTGAATTGTCTGATAAAAAGTCATTCAAATTTGTCGCTGAAGAAACCACACGGCTGTATTTATGCGGTTGCTCAGAAACCAAAACGCCGCCATTTTGTGACAACGGTCACTGTACACTTGGATAAAACACAATGGCTATTGAAATAGAACATAAGTTTTTATTAGCGAATGACCAGTGGCGCGAGTGCGTTGCGCATTCCATTAGATACCGTCAAGGTTATTTAAGCTCACAACCCACGAGTTCAGTTCGCGTTAGAATCAGTGATGATTACGCGTGGCTAAATATCAAATCAGCGACTATTGGCACGCATCGCCATGAATATGAATATGAAATTCCGTTAGCCGATGCAGATGAAATTTTGACTAACTTGTGTCGCAAACCGTTAATTGAAAAAACGCGCTATTTTGTGCAGGATAATGGTCATACTTGGGAAATTGATGAATTTGATGGCGATAATCAAGGGCTAATCGTCGCCGAAATTGAGTTATCTGAAATCGGTGAAGCCTTTGTAAAGCCTGCGTGGTTAGGCGCGGAAGTCACCGATGATTTACGTTATTATAATAATAATTTATCGCAACATCCGTATTCAGAATGGAAAGAGTAACGCGGTGAACAAGTGCTTGTGTGTGTTGTGGCTGTTGGTTTCCAGCGGCTGTTTTGCTGATAGTCTGAGTGCTACGCTCGCAGGTATTGAGTCGGAGTGGGCAAGTATTCATTACGGTTTACCCAAAGCAAAACAACAAACTGCATATCCTGAACTGCTCAATAAAATCCAGCAACTTGCCGCACAACATCCCAATGATGCAGGCGTTATTTACTGGCAAGCGTTGGTTAAAGCATCGTATGCGAATCATCAAAACCCAGTCGCCGCATTGCAAGCGATTAATGAAGTCCGCGATTTATTGACCAAAGCCATTGCGATTAATCCACGAGTTATGAACGGCGCGGCATACATTGTGCTAGGCACGCTATACGATAAAGTACCCAGCTGGCCTATTGCCTTTGGTGATGATGAAATCGCGAAAACGTTGCTAGAAACCGCGCTAACAATCAATCCAAATGGTTTAGTCAGTAATTATTTTTACGGTGAATTTTTATTAGCGCATGATGATGAAGCCGCTGCCGAACGTTATTTTAAGCTGGCACTTGCCGCGCCCATGCGCGTTGAACAACGCTATGCAGATCAGCAAATGCGTTATAAAGTTCAACGGGCGTTGACAAAAATGGGCGCGACCAGTCACACCTTATCTCAGCTTAATTATGTTGACCAATAAACTTGCAGTACTTTATGAGGGGCAAGGCGATAATGTAGCGTTTCAGCAATTGGCAGAACGTTTGGCTGTGCCGTTGCGTAATACCACGCACGCGGATGTTTTAGCCGAGCCGTTTTTTTTATGTTGGCGGGATGGCTGTTTAAAGTTACTGGATAGAGAATTACTAAGACAAGGCGGTTTAACCGTTGATATAGAGCCACGCAACGGCGAACAACGCTCTTATCCTGCCCCCAAACAAGGCGCGTTAGCCCAAGCCTTAGGACGCAAAACTAAAACCGTTGTTGATGCCACCACAGGCTGGGGACAAGACAGCCTATTTATGTTTCGCATGGGCTATGAAGTCACTTGTATTGAACGCTCACCCGTGATGGCAGAATTATTGGCTGACGGTTTTAATCGCTTAAATCAGCAAGATTGGATGCAGCGACTCCAACTGCAAGCCCCGCAATTACTCACAGGCAATGCCATTGAGTTGTTGGCAACGTTAGCCACGCCGCCTGAGTGTATTTATCTTGATCCGATGTTTCCACCGAAACGCAAAAAGTCTGCGTTAGCCAAAAAAGCGATGGTAATTTTGCGTGATTTATTGGGGGATGATATGGACAAAGACCAGTTGTTTAACGTCGCATTACAAGCGGCAGGAAAACGGGTGGTGGTTAAAAGCCCTGATGATGCTGAACCCCTAGGTGGCAAACCTAGCGACAGTTATTCGGGAAAATTAGTTCGTTATGATGTTTATTTAAAGGGGTAATTATGTCAGATTGGCAGGATGTAATGAATGAAAACGCGCTCGCTGAGGGTGAAAATACCGTAGTTGATGTCGATGGTACTGACGTTGCCATTTTTAAAATTGATGGTCAATGTTATGCCATTTCCGATGTGTGTCCGCATGATGGGGGTGAAATTGCCAGCGGCACGGTAGAAGGCGATGAAATTGTCTGCCCACGACATGGCGCACGTTTTTGTATTAAAACAGGCGTAGTCACCGCACCACCCGCTTATGAAAATATCGACTGTTTTCCTGTGCGTATTGAACAAGGCAAAATACAGATTAGGGATGATCGCTGGGATTGATGTATTGTGATTACATCATCAGCACAAAGCCTATTTTATTTATCTCGTTCCCACGCGCCGCGTGGGAACTAGGTAAATGCTGATTGTTCTGTACGTCTTGAATGGGGGGATTAGTAATATCCTTACGCAGTAAATAGAAAGCTGCTTTATTTAATTGCTTAGCAATGCTAAAGTTATAGCCTATTAAATTACTAGGTATTGATTAGGTAATTTTCTTAATAGATTTTATATTTTTTATTTCGGAGACACTCATGGCTTTTGAACTTCCTGCTTTACCGTATGCTAAAGACGCATTAGCACCTTATATTTCTGTGGAAACGTTAGAGTTTCATCACGGCAAACATCACCAAACTTATGTGACTAATCTGAATAACTTAGTTGTTGGTACTGAGTTTGAAGGCGCGTCATTAGAAGACGTTATTTTGAAATCATCAGGTGGTATTTTTAACAATGCTGCACAAATCTGGAATCACACGTTCTACTGGAACAGCTTAACACCAAGCGGTGCTGGCAAACCTGCTGGCGCGTTAGCCGATGCGATTGATGCAACCTTTGGTTCTTTTGATAAATTTAAAGAAGAATTTGCTAAATGCGCAGTGACTACTTTTGGTTCAGGTTGGGCGTGGTTAGTGAAAAATGCTGACGGCAGTTTGGCATTAGTTAGCACCAGCAACGCAGGTTGCCCATTAACCGCAGGTCAAACACCTTTATTGACGTGTGATGTCTGGGAACACGCTTATTACATTGATTTCCGTAATTCACGTCCAAACTATTTGGAAGCGTTTTGGGTATTAGCGAACTGGGATTTTGCAGCGAGTAACTACGCAGCGTAATTTGTTTCCAAGAAAAAGCCCTCAGCATTATTAATGCTGAGGGCTTTTTTTATGCTTGCTGTTTCGTGTGCAATAATAAATTAACCAGCAGAAAATGCCGTTACATCCCGTTTTAACCAATACTCACTGGCTAATTGGTGGGCGTGTTCTTGATTATCAGCTGTACCTAATAGTTTTAAGGCAATGGCGGCGGTGCCAATAATAGTGGCTTCGGCAAAGTCATCGTGGATTTTACCTTGCCACAGTAAGGCGAGTTGCTCAGGGTCTAGTTGTTCGGCTTTGACATGACGACGAGCAAATAAGGCGGGCCACAATTCATCGGAGAGTTCACCGTGATGAACGCTTTGTACTAAACACTCGACATCTGGGTTGCGTTCAGTTTCGCCGCCTTCACCTTTTAAGACCGCGCTGTGGGTTTGTTGCAATAACGCAGAGGCTTGTTGATGCACAGGGCGATAACTAGGATGAAAAATACCTTGGATGCTGTAGTCAGCATTAAATGGATTTAATAAGCGCACTAAGGTATGGACAGGTGAGCGTAAGCCTAACAGCGGGCGCAGTTCGATAATGTCATGCAGTGTGGGGCAGAAGTGTTCTAGGGCTAGATAACTGAAATGGCGTTGCTCTAGTTGTTGTTGAGCTTGTTGCATTGATTTTGCAGGTTGTAGCCCTAAATACGACAAGACGTTTGCAGTGTAGAGTCTACCTGCGGTATGCCCTTCTGAGCCGTGCATTAACACGCGAATGCCATTGTCTGCCAATAATAACGCGGACAGTAAGAACCACGGTAAATGCCGTCGTTTGCCCGCATAAGATGACCAGTCTAACTCAACCTGCGTCTGTAATGTGTCATGCTGAAAAGAGTCACGCGCTGCTTGTACAAAACCTGCCAGTTCTTCGGGGGTTTCTTCTTTAACACGCATGAGCATTAGAAACGCGCCCAGTTGTATGGGCTGCACTTCATTCGCTAAAATCATACGCATAGCGCGGTAGGCTTCGTCTTGTGTTAGCGGTCTTGAGCCTTTTTTACCTTTGCCTAGGATACGGATGATGTCAGCGAATGGATGTTCTGGGTGTGGAGTTTGTTCGTGATGCGTTAAGTTCATAAGGTAAACCTAAAGTAATGGTCAATTAGCAACGCGGCGAATAAGAGTGTGATGTAAACAATGGAATACCAAAAGGTCGCCATCGCAGTTTCTTTATCTTTGTTGCGCATCATTAATAAAGCGTAATAAATAAAGCCTAAGCCTAAAGGCACAACGGTTGCCAAATAAATCAAGCCGCTCATACCTGTTAAATAAGGTAACAGGGTGACAATCAGTAATAACACGCTGTAAAGTAAAATTTGTAACAGGGTATGCTCAACACCGTTAGTCACGGGCAACATCGGGATTCTAAAATCCTCATAGATTTTTTGGTATTTATCTTGTCTGGCAATGGCGAGCGGCCAAAAATGTGGCGGTGTCCAGACGAAAATAATCAGTACCAATAATAAAGCGTAAGGATGAATGTCACCCGTAATCGCACACCAACCCAATAAAGGCGGCGTTGCACCAAACGCACCACCGATAACAATATTTTGTGGCGACATTCTTTTTAAGTATTTGGTATAACCCACCGCATAACCAAATAAAGATAGAAACGTAAGTAATGCGGTTAGTTGATTGACTTTCACCATCAACACCACCATTGCAATAACACCTATCATGATGGCAAAGGTCATCACTTGCTTAGGCGTTAAATAACCCATCGGTATCGGGCGGTGCGGGTTTAATTTTTTATCAATCTCGCTATCAACAAAATGATTAATTGCCGCTGCCGAAGCCGCTGCCAACGCGATACCGATATTGGCATAAATCATGGTATCAATAGGTGGTAAAGCAGGCATAGCTAATAACATCCCCACCACAGCGGTAAAAATCATTTCTATCACGACATTTGATTTACACAAATTGAGATAGCATTTCCAAGTGGGCGGACGAAGGGGGGCGGTGTTTGTCATTATTCAATAAATTCCAACTTTTTGATTATTCTATAGAATACAGTGAACTATTCATTTTTGAAATAGTGCTGTCGATTAGACTAACGCTCATAACCTATCGCATCGACATGAAAACTGTCCCCGCAGCGATTAGTAAAACTTTCTGGGGCTTGTTGAATTAACATAGCTAAGGCGACATTGTTTGGAATTTGTTTGGGCAGATTAACAAACACATCCACTAAGTTGCCTTGTTTATCACAGCCTAAACTTAAACGTTTACTAGCATTTTTACCTAACGAGTTATCCACAGTTTTAAAAAATTCGATCGTGGCAACGGTTTTACCTGTGTTTTGCTTCATAAATTCAGCGATACCTGTCTCGTTAAATTCTTTCACTAGGCGGGTAGCGGTCGCAAAATAACCATCGGCATCCCAGTCGGTTTGACAAGTACCGTGTTTGTACCATTCGTGACGCTCTAAACAAGTGCCGACTGCGACGCTGGGCATAATTTCACTGAGATTTTTGACCGTTTCCGCTGTCATCTGCATGGGTGCGTAATCACAAAACGATTGAACGGGTTTTTTATACTGTCCACACAAGCCATAGTCCACGCCACACTCGCGCTTATTAGGCCATAAACCATGCAAAGTAAAATGCGAAGCCTGATAGACTGAGCTGTCGGTTATTTTGCATTCGGGCTTGCCTCGGTGCGATTCACAAAACGCAGGTTGCCAACTGACGGCTAATTTATAACTGTCTTCTTTGTTAGGCAGTTGACAACTGGGGTCTACCGCTTGATAGTAACGACGGGCGAGTGCTTGATGAGAGACACAGGAAAAAGCCAACAGGCTAACAATGAAATACACACGGTTTTTTTGCATGGTTAACTCTCTATTAAACATCAAATGTTAAGAATTTTTCTGGTAATGGTAGCTTGCCATTACTGAACAGAAGATACAACCTTGAGTTGAGTAAGACATCTCAGCTCAGTTTAGTTAACTTGGAGACAATATGAACAAATTAGTTATCATACTGCTGGTGTTATTATCAGGCTGCGTCAGTATGCCTGAGAATGTGCGCCCTGTTAATAATTTCAAAGTGGAAAAATATCTAGGCAAATGGTATGAAATTGCCCGATTGGATCATTCATTTGAACGCGGTTTAACCCGCATTACTGCTGCTTACAGTATGCGTAATGATGGCGGTCTTAAAGTCATTAATCGCGGTTATTCAGCCAGCGAAAACAAATGGCAAGAAGCCTAAGGTAAGGCGTATTTTGTCAGTGATCCTAACCTAGCGTATTGAAAAGTGTCGTTCTTTGAGCCATTTTACGGTGCTGACATCGTGTTTGAACTAGACCATGATAATTATCAATCCTCACTGGTTTCAGGGCCAGATAAATCGTATTTTTGGATTTTAGCAAGAGAGCCGAAAATCAGAGAGGATATTAAACAAGTGCTAATTGCTAAAGCGGCTTCTTTAGGGTTTGATACTAAGCAATTGATTTTTGTGAGTCACGACTAATAAAATCATCGTAGGTTGGGTAGAGCGATAGCGCAACCCAATATTCATTATGGTATGTGTTGGGTTTCGTACCTCTACCCCATTCGCATCAACTTAAGGAAACTTGCAAAAACACATCGTTCCAATCGCTCTGCGTTGGAATGCGTGAGTGGACGCTCCAGCGTCCTGTCACACATCATGAAGACGCTAGAGCGTCTTCGGTGACGTTACAACGCAGAGCGTTGTAACGTTAAGTTGATGCCTATGGGGTTTCGTACCTCTACCCACACTACCGCTAAAGCAACGGCAACATTTTGTCTGGATTCAATATACCCTTAGGATCAAACTGGCGTTTAATAGCTCGCATGAGTTCTATCGAATTAGCGTCTAATTCACGGTCAACAAAATCCCGTTTTTCGCTACCTACGCCGTATTCACCTGATATAGCTAAAGCACAATAAAATGATACTGTTCATGGTGAGCTTGTAGAACCACATTCACGCTTCGACAAGCTCAGCGCGAACGATTTTTTAATCAATTTATACTGCCTCGGCTATAGCGTGCCGTTTAGCATTAGCACTAAAGAAAATATTTCATCGAGACACGCATGGGCTTTGTGGCTTTGTTCAGGGTCGTCTGGGTCTAGCAATAAATTAACGTGAATATTGCCATTGCCTGCATGACCAAAATTCACAATCGGCAGTTGGTATTTTGTGGATAACTCATCCAAGCCTGTGATAAGTGCCGACATTTCAGTCACAGGCACGACCACATCTTCATTGATTTTTTTCGGCGCAACTTTGCGCAATGCAGGCGACAGGGCTTTTCTAGTTTTCCATAACGCGGCAACTTCGGCTTCCGTTTTTGCGAGGCGTAGATCTAATAAGCCTGAGTTAGTCGCGGCGGTAATTACTTTTTCAGCAGCGACTTCTAAGCCTTCGCGTTGTCCATCGACTTCAATCATTAACATCGCACCCGCATTGTCGGGCAAATCGGTTTCAGTGTAATCACGAATCATATTAATGGCATTACCATCAATAAATTCTAGCGTACACGGTACAACAGATACCGTCTTGATTAAATAAAAGCAAGCCATATTTATCCTGCATATTTGGGGTCAAAAGGCTTGCCTGATTTAAGAACGCCAAAAGCAAGATGAATGAGCTTACGCATGGCAGCGCAAACAATGGCTTTACCGTTCTTGCCATTGGC